>JBMSYN010000003.1:0-156256 GCA_049426725.1 Candidatus Kapaibacteriota bacterium | reverse complement strand
CACACAATATCTTATGTTCAGCCATTGATCCAATTCAACAAGGAAAAGAGAGTAAAGACCAACGCATTTGTCCACAGAAAAGACTCTTTCAATATATAGGTCATCATCTCAAAAAAAAAGGAGATACTCTCTCTCTTTATGTATGCTCATCTGAACAATCAGAGATTCAAAGAAAACTGCTCGGATTATTGCATACAACAATGAGTATTTCAATGCAGAGATTACGTATTGACACTTGTGAAGGTCATACTATTCATCAAGAAATTATCAAGTGGAATATGTCTAGTGGAGATATGCTTAATGCGGAAATTGAACTTGAGAGTGTAACACCATCAGAAAATATCATGCAATGTACATTTGATGCAGCAAGTCGCGTGAATAATTGGGAGATACAAATTGAAGGGCCAAGAGAATTTTCCATGAACTTGGGTCCTTTTAATCGAACTACTCAATACTTTGATGGTAGTTCATTGTTACTGGGTGCTGCCGGTTCCGGATTATATTCATGGAATGTGAACTATAAAACCGAAGATAATATTCAGCATAATATTCGAAAAGAATTTGTTGTTACAATGACCAATGCCAATAAGATGCAAGGACATGCTTTTCTTTATCCTAAAGCTTTATCAGATTCGATCATGGTACAAATGTTGAATAAAGACTTGCAAGATCATTTGAAACCGGACGATGAGATCATCATAGTTGTAGACGAATCACAAGAGAACAATCAAAAAGGAAGAGTTGCTTTTATCATTAAAATGATAGAAGATTATAGAAGACTACATAATATGAAATCAAAAAAGAATATAGCAATCATTAGAAAGGGAGGAGATTTGAAATTGTATGATATGAATTGGTCTTGGGGAATTCGGTATGAGGAAGCATTACGACTGGAATTCATTCATTGATTAGAAACGAGATATCAAACCGATTGTCACCATTCTTGGCTCTGCCGGTATTATTCCTGGTCCAGGATAAGACTCTGCCCTCCTTGTAAAATACCGAGCATCAAGTAGATTGTTAACATGAGCTTCCAATGTAAAGAAAGAATGCAGTTTATAACCAAATGAGAAGTCTGCAACCGTATAGGCGGGAATTATACCAACAGAGGGATTAGAGGAATTCACGGCATTGCTTGCATCTGAAAATTGTTTACTCACATGAGATATATTGAATCCACAATTCATATCGTTCCAAGTGAACTCAATTCCACTTCTCAATGTCAAAGCAGGAATATATTCAACTTCATTTCCTTGTATTCCTGGCAATGAAGACTGAACATAGGCTCCTTCTATAAATGATGTATTGAGAAAGATACGCAAGCTATTCTTTGTATTGAATGACAATACTTTAAAAAGATCTGTTTCGAGAATTGATTCAATACCTATCGATCTTGTTGCTCCAATATTAGTTCTATATCGATAAGGTAAAAAGAATGGAGGCATATCACTTCTCAAGACCGTACCTATTCGATTTTCATATGATAGATAAAATGCGCTGACATCATAATAGACGAGACCAGAAAATGCATATCCTTTCATGCCTATATCTGCATTAAATCCTTTTTCATCGTCCAAACTTGAATCAATGATGAGATTAGGATTATTGACTCTGATATCACTGAATGTAATGGCTCTGAAATTCCTTGCATAGTTTGCATACACTTCGATATCCTGATCTATTCTGAATGATGTTCCAATTCCATAGAGCAAGATGGAACGAGAAACCGTTTTATCTTCCTGTTTGTCAGTCTTGCCAACCAAATTACCTGCTAGGTCTGTTATTCTATCGGTAAATCTTCCAATGCTTCCTGTACGCACAAACTCATAGCGAATCCCCGGAAGGATGGTCCAATATTCAGTAGGCCTTATAGCTGTTTCTGCAAAAAGGGAATAATTTCCACCTGGATTTTCGATTCTCAATAGCTCAGGATTAGCATTGTCAGCATAGTTAAATGTTGGATTATATCTATCAATGGGCGTTCCTTGCATGCTTAGTGCATCGCCATTATAAGCTCTCCATCCTATCAATACATTCGATGGATTCTCATCAAGGAAAAAAGTATGCATTAATCTTGTTTCATTGCCGAAATTCATGAAATCACCCTTTATGAGCGTGGGTGGGATGATATCATCAATCACAGATGTTTGTTGAAGATTTCCTTGGGAGGAGCGAAGTGCATTTACATTAAATAATCGCGACTGAACTCGGGTCATTGGAGAAAATTCATATAAAAACTGTAAAGCATTAATATTCCAATGTACCTGAAACCAATTAAAGCGTCTAAAGGACAATTCGGGATCTTCTTGAAATTGTCTGTCTGTCAGACCACCAGGCAAATGCTGAAGTGAAGTATGATATGTTGATTCAAATGTCAATGAACATTCACTCATCGGTCTATATCCAATTTGCGCATAAGCAGTCACAGCATTATAATCTGCATTTGCCCTCCAACCATCTCCTCGCTTGAAAGATATTCCGGCAAAATAGGTCAGGGATTCTAATGCAGAACCTTGAACGGATGCAAATGCATTCATGAAACCATAACTCCCTCCAAACAAACGAGTTTCAACAAGAAAGGGAATAGAATCATGACCTGATTTCAATTTGAAGTTGACCATTCCACCAAATTGTGGACCATATTGCATTGAAGCAGCCCCGCGAACGATTTCAATCCTATCTACAAATTCCAATGGTGGTGTATAATAATTCTCGGGATAACCAAGAGCATCAGCTGCCATGTCATACCCATTAATTCTTGTATTGAAATGTGCAGTACGATTTGGGTTCATGCCCCTACCACCAATACTCAATTGTAATCCTGACTGATCACTTTCCCAAATATTCAAACCGGGAACACGAGCAAAGACTTGTCTTGCTTGTGCTGTTGATTTATTCGACATGATTTCATCAACCTTTATGAGTTCAGTCTTTTTTCCCTCGAATATTGCGGCAACTTGAACATTCTCAAGCGATCTCGCCAATAATCCATTTCTTGATCCATCTGATTGCACGAATACATCATCGAGAATGATGTCTTTTGGTTTGAGATATGTTGTGATGATTGGATTGCTTACTTGGATGGAAAGTATTTCAGAAGCGTATCCTTGAGCAGAAACACGAACGGAAACAATATCCTTTATTGTGGATATCATCCTACTAGCCATTCCGGATTTATTGGTTCGTATTGTTTGCTGATCATCAAAGAAAAATACTTTTGCTCCTACTATTGGAAGGAGTGTTGTCACATCCCTCAACTCTAATGTGACAGTCACGGATTTTGGTGTCGGAAGTATATTCTCCTTCGAAATCATGTACTGAGAACAACAACTTAAGAGAATGATAATGAGTATTCTCATTGAATGGCTCCAGGATATGGAGCAATCCATGTTTTATGTGCTAGGCCATCTTTAATTCTGGATAAATCAACTTTGGGATCAATCAATCTGGCTGATGGTCTGCCATTCATCGTAACCCAACAATCAACAGTCACTATTGGATCATTGATACCTTTTTGTTGATATTGATCGTGGAGATAATGTGCAAAAGCTAGAATCATGTCGGGTTGATAAGACATCTGTTTTTCTTGATGAATACTTAACCATTCAGCATTATTCACATATCCTTTTTTTCCTGTTTTTCGATCTGTGATGAAGAATTGCGCGATACCGGATTTCTCGGTCAACATCACTCGCCATCCAAATCGATATCCTTGCTCTGTCCATTGATAATCGCCCGGATATGCCATATATCGAAGGGGAAACAATAACTGAAAAGCTACATATAGTCCAATGGCAAGAAAACCATATGAAGACAAAGGTTGCACCGTATTGTCAGATTGCTGATCTGGAAGTCTAAACAATGAATGAACAATTCTTGCATGCAAAGAAGAATCAAAGAACATTGTCGCCATGAATATCATGACAAGAGGGAATACGCCAATTTGAAAAAACAAGCCTGTGAAACCATGAAAAACAATGGCAGTTGCAAATGCATAATATCTTGTGTTTTTATTGATGAGAAAGGCAATGATAAACATATCATATAACATTCCAAACCATGAAAAAAGATATGCAGTGGCTTCTAACTCAAGAAAGTCACCTATGATTGGAAATGAAGATTGAGCGGGAAGCCATAACCTTAAAGGCATAGCAGAGAGTAGCCATTCGCTATTGATCTTTGCAATGCCGGCATATACATAAATAACGGCTATCTGAAAGAGAATCAATAAGTGAGTCCAATAAGGAACGATTGTGGATTTCTTTACTCTGCCACTTGATGCATCAAGTGAAGCAACAGCATGTGAGGGAATAGCGCACAAAATCAAACAAAACAAACTTACTGCATAATAGTGATTGAGATAAAATGAAACATCCCAAAGTTCTATATAGGTGAAACTCAAGAACATTGCAATGCTCATCAATCGGAAGTGATAGCCAAGAATCACTCCAATTGATGAAATGCAGAGAATGCCAAAAATCAATTGTACAAATGGTTGGGATGGTACGGTGAAATGTTCAAGTCCGAAATACGGAAAATGAAATGATGGTTGAAGATATTGCATATCAATCCAACCAAGAAACAAAAAGCGAAGAGTACTGAAGAGAATAAGAATTCCAAGCCCAATGCGGAAATACGCAAGAGTATATGCAGAAGCAGGGGTATTCAGAATGGAGAGAATTCTTTTCATGGATTACTGTGCTTAATCTCCATCACTGCTTGAGAATGTAATGGAAATACCAAGCAGAGATGACATTTCACTCTTCAAAAAACGGGTATGCTTGGTAATCTCCAAGAATAACTGATCTAAAGCGGATGATTGAGCATTGATCATGTTTTGTAGAGATTGATTGGGATTTAAATTCGCGAGAGCCAATTCAATTGCTTGCCATTGCAATTCAGTATCTTGAATCAATCTAGGACCAAGTTCGACACTCTGCAGATAGTCTTTAAATCCCAGAGGTGATAGTGAGGAAGTCAATGAAAGTCGGGCATATCCATACCATAGATATTTGATTGCTTCATACTTAGATTTTAACAATTGAATGGAATAGCCGCTATAATAACCTTCCACTTTTGTTGGTTCTTCTTTGATTTGACCTGCTCTTTTACCCATTGGAAGACCAAGATTATAATTCTTCAGCACCTCATAATGAAAGACAAAAGCATTGTACAAATCAGATATCGAAGATCCGGCTTGCGAACCATCATTGTTTATGAATATTGTGCCATAAGAATTTTGCCACTGACTCAATACAGACTCAACCCTTGAAACGATATTTCTGCTTATTGCTTTGGCATAAGCCAATTTGAATGGTTGCTCTGCGGTGGATTGCAAGAAATTTGTTGAATCCTTGAAAATCAAATATTCAAGTGCATAGATTCCTCGTGAATCTCTATCGAAATTTCGAAAACTAGAATCTTTGGCATTGATATAGGATTCTATCTTCAAACTTGATGTCGGGAATGTTCCTATGTTTTCAAAAAGAGATCCATCACTCATTTTTGACGGACCAAAATCAAATATCACCACATATTGCCAAGCTTTAGCCATCGTTCTCCATTGATTGCGTAGTTCTTGAGCATTCTGCTCATTCTGCTCTTTGATAAAAACTTGAAGAGTAGAATCGAAGCTCTTCGCTGATTGCTGCATATCACCAAAGAGTGGAACAATGGTTTGCTTAGCCGTGAATTCAAGAATCGCTTTTCTGTCATAACCTTGTGTAATTGGCCCGGACGGATCATTACATGAGGAGAACGCAATAATTGCAAGCAGCAATGTCGTTATTGTATATATCTGTTTCATGATTATTTTCTATTCTGAATTGTAACCCAATTCACTTTGAAATCTTCTATTTCTTGATCAGTGAATCCATAAATGGTTTTTATCATAGTTATTGCTTCTAAAAGATCAGGAGCATTGGTGAATGCATCAGTTACGAATACGGAGGGTTTATTTGCCTTGAATAAAGCAAACAATTGATCAATCTGAGCATTCGTGATCTTTTTTTCTGAAACTGCTTTAAGACCTATGATGAATCCAATATTTTCAGCAATTGCATGCAAAGCTGCTCCATTGTCATTGGCTGTTGGATTGGTGCCAATAAGTTTCGCATGCGCTGAAAAGCAATAATGTACTACAGTTGACATGATGGCTTTTTCCCAAGCAAGCAATGAACGTTTACGTGCATTCAAAAGATCATTTGCAGGTTGTGAATCCCTTTTTTGAAATCCTTGTATTGCAATCACGCTTTGCTTGAATTCTGTGTATATACCTTTCCCATCATTCTTATCTCTTCTGGCTGCATATCCCGCCGAAAGAATATCCGGAGAATCTACTGCGATATTGCTATTTGAAAATCTTGGGCTTGCACCAAATAATGCAGTTAGCTTGTGAGGCAACTCATTAGTTATGGGCAGTTTCGCAGCTTTATGATAGAACAAGCCCATAAATGCTGTTTTGTCAAGAATTTGTTCGATTTCAAGTCCATTCTCATCAAACAAATATTCACCATATGTTCCGCCTTGTCCTTGATTTGCTGAAAATGGATCATAAGTTCCACCGGAAGCTTTTGATAATTCTTGCAATAAGAGAGGAAAACTAACTTTGAGAGAATCTGATGATTCAGGTAAATGAAATTGCATTGCTGCAAGAGCAGATGAATACTCTATTATTGTTCCATTGATTCTACCCGTTTTGAGTAGATTCACGAAATCAATATGGCTCTTGATGAGGTCTTGCTCCGAAAGAGTAGCTGAGGTGTATCCCAAAGAATCATAAGTATTTGATATTTCATATGGTTGAACTGTATCATCCGAACATCCCACAAGTGAAATGACGATAAAAACAGAATACACAAGAAACAATGTCATGCGATACATATATTGCTACAAATGATTAAACTTATTTGGACTTAATCTAAATTAAGGATAATGTCATACATGACCAAAAAGTTCCTATTTATATTTTTTTATGAAACTATCTTTTTTTTTCTACTTTTGTCATGCAGCAAACAGGGATTCCAATATCCCGATATATACATCTTATGGGAAGTTTATCATGAGACACATCTCACGCATTTTTCTCGCCATTTCTTTATTCTTGGCAGGAGTTACCGTTTCGGCACAACAGACATATTTTAATGTGCCAAATTCTAGCGTTACAGCTGAGGGGAAGGTTTATATACAAGCGAATGTATTTTTGACAAATACCTTGGATAGAACGCAGATCAATGGTATGTATGGATTTAACAAGGACACGGAAGTTGGGGCGAATGTTCTCAACTACAATAATGGTGACAATTGGATTGGTTTGGGCTTTCAACACAGAGAAGTATTAACAGCGGATCATAATCTAACTATTGGTGGTACATATTACCTTAATTCAGAAAATGCTTACTATGCATATGCACTTGTTACGGCAAATAAATTGATTTCCAAGTGCAATATCAATGCTGGTTTGTATTATGGTAATGCTTCAATGTTCGGAGAATCTACAATTGGTTTAATGGCTGGTTTTAACTATCCGGTCATCAATGACAAGATTAGAGTAAAAGGAGAATTCATGTCAGGAGAACATTGGATGAATGGACTCAATATCGGTGCTGAATATATGATATCACCTAACATGAAAGCAGGAGTTGGTATCAATCTCATTAATTCGAATAGTGGTCCATCACCATTTATCTTGCAATTGCATTATGCCATCTAAACAAAGATGATATAAGATTGGAGAGGCACTTAATGTGCCTCTTTTTTTTGAAGTATCCCATATCATTTGAGTCTTTTGATGAGACAATATTTTCTGGTTATATGCACCGTCATATTATTGTTAGTCTTGATACCCCAGGGTATATCAATGTATTCTGGAGAAGAAAACAATACTGAATTTCCCAAAGCGGTAAGGTTGTCACTTGATTCGCTAGTAAAGAAGTATGACATTATTGGAGGAACTATTCTTCGATTCAATCAAGATGGCATTAAGCAATATTCTTTCGGTAAGGCAAGCGTAGAGCAAAACATTCAATGGACTGACTCCACATATTTCCGAGTGGCAAGTATTTCAAAATTCATTGCTGCAATTGCCGTGATGCAATTACTAGAAAGAGGGAAGTTTGATCTTGATACAGATATATCAACAATATTGCATGTTCCATTCAGAAATCCTGCATACCCAAGTATTCCCATCACAATACGCATGCTTCTTAATCATACGAGCACTATAAGAGATTCAGATCGTGCATTTGATTTTGCGAAGAAGTCCATACTCATTGATACAATCAGCAAAGACACAATCATTCCTTCCATTAAGGTATTGTTTTCCTCAAAGTTTTTGAATGGTGAGACTTTTCTTCCAAAAACCCTGACTCTAGCAAATGGAGAGATTGTCACTCCAAAACCCGGAATATTTTTCAATTATACCAATATCAATTTTGTCATATTGGCTTGGATCATCGAAAATGCAAGCGGACTTTCTTATGCTAACTATGTTCAAGAGTACATTTTCAAACCACTTCATATCAAAGCAGGTTATGTTCTTCAGGATATTCCGAATACAGCAATTATTGCAACCCAGTATAGATTTATGAATAAGAAATGGATTCCCGAGGGTGATTATCTTACTAAACCATTTGAATTAGTCTATAAACCCATCAATTCTTATGTCCCTGGCCATAATCCTTTTCGCTTTTCTCCTCAAGCAGGATTACGCATACAAGCACGAGATTTGGCAAAGCTGGTACGCATATTTCTTTCTACAGATTCACTGCTCAAATCAGAAACATCTTCCTTAATGTTGACTGAGTCATGGAGATCAGATGGACATAATTCAAGATATCAATTCAATGATTTGCTACAATCGTGGGGTTTGGGTTTGCAACTTTTGACAAATACTCCAAGGAAGGATAAAATAATTGGTCTGGAAAAACAATATATTGGACATATAGGAAGAGCCAATGGAGCATATTCCACCATGTTTTTTGATAAAGAAACTCACGATGGTTTTATTATTTTTCTCAATGGGATCAGATCTCTGCCAAAAGGAGATCATGGATTCTTGCAATGCGAAAAAGACATCATCACACTTTTACATAATTACAGATAAAACAATATGCTAAACTTCCTATTCATTTTCTTTTGCAGTTTGAGTTTCATGAACATTGATATAGTGGCTCAAACCATGCGTATGGGACAGTCCTCTTCAGGTCAGATCATTCTCACTATGGATAAACATCGCATTCGAAGGGGCAATTCACCTTCCGGTGAGGTTGTCATGACCATCGATGGTGAAAAAATCAGAAGAGGAAATTCACCCTCGGGAACTATCATCGCAACAGTTGTTGGCAATTTTGTGAGAGAGGGAAATTCATCAAGCGGTAGAATCATCGCTTTCATTGATGGCACAAGGATTCGCAAAGGTAATTCACCTTCAGGAACAATCATTGCCACAACAAATGGTGGAAGAATGAGCGGAGCCGCAGCAGCAGTGTATTTATTATTACTCTAAAGAGATTATAGCATGTTTTATGAACTTACCACCAAAAAGCCAATTGATGAAGTAATCTCGAATATCCAAGAACTTGCTCCTGCAAAAGGATTTTCAATATTGCATCACTATGATTTTTTTACGATACTTGAAGGAAAGGGTTTTCCTATTGAAAGAAATGTGTGGACATTTGAAATTTGCCGTGCATCTATGGCTTCAAAAATACTCACTCATTTTCCAATCTTTTCAACGATGATGCCATGTAGAATATCTGTCTATGAAGAAGATCATAAAACCCACATTGCTACAATGGATATGATGCCTATGCTTGAATTGTTGAAAGATAATGATGGCTTGTTTCAAGAAGCGAGGGCATTGTATCTTCAGTTGACTGAATTGATGGAGACATTAGCATTATAAACCCCAAGCATTTTGCTAGACCGGGTGAATTTCATTATTGATCAAACCCCATAGATCTTATGAGTCCCACATGGTTGAAATAATACTATCTCCGCACTCAATTTGTTCTTTATAATTATTGCCAATTCAGCAAGTACGGTGATTTCACACATTGATAATACAAGACAAATTGATGCTTGATTGAATATCTCTCCAGTATCCGCAATGTATGTTCCACGAATTGATGGAATAATCCTCATTTGAGTAGGGAGATTATTCTTGTATTCCAATTCAATCCACTGCTTTATTATTTCAAGCATCGTATCATCTTCAATGAGTTCATATTGCTTATCATACGGTAGGACGATTATTCCATATTTCTGATTACCACTATCAATTCCTGCTTCTTGTATATTGCTTTTTGCAATGGAAAAAGAATTCATTTGTAATGCATGGAAATAATTTCTGGGAATGATTTCTTTATATGGTTTCGTTTCCCCAAATCTCTCAATAAACCAACATCGAATAAGGTTTACTAATCCATTTCTTTTCATGATTTCCCTCTATCACATACCAAATAGAAATCCGCATGAAATATATCATGCGGATTAATTGTGGAGATGGCGGGAGTCGAACCCGCGTCCGAAGTGCTGAAGTCGAAGCCTCTCCATGCTCAGTCATTCCATGAATTTAATGCAATCGTACGCCGAATAACAGGCCTATTGCACGATGAGTAGTAATCTTAGTTTTGGTACAAACTCAATGTCCAAAAAGCAGCTCCTCTAAAGGTGACACCCGATTCATCGCCAAGGAGCAAGCGATGGTCAGATGGTTTAGTCCTAAATCGTATTGATTAGGCAGCTAAACGATAGTTCATAGTGTTGCCACATATGATTTCGCCAGTTGTATTAACGAGCTCCACCAGCGTAGCTCGGCATGCTTCTTCGTACTGCATTCACCCCGTCGAGACCATTTCATCCCCATAGTAAAGGTTGTGAAGAACGAGTAGGTTATCAGTTTATTGCACACTCCTTAAAAATGAATGGAACCAATGGAAAAATTAAATGGATACATCAGTCGAAAAACCGGTGGACCATCAGGGCTAAGTTCTAGCATAGGCAAGGGAAGTAGGATAAAATTTAATGATTGCTTAAACCAATTCCATTCAGTTCCGCCATCAGGCAATACCATGGCCGGATTGATGTCCAAACCTATGAGATATTTCCGCTCGCCATTTTTATATGTTAGATTCCTCGCCGTGTAACCAACCCCGATATTCAACCAATCAGGCCAATATGGGTCTAGATTCTTGGGCAGCAAATTATTGACATTTGCACTCAGCATGAAAGTATAACCACTATAATCATCAATAAATGAAGATGATTGATCGCGTTGTTTTGATCCATACCATGACGGAGGAATATAATTTGCCTTCGGAGTAAAATTTTGCAAAAAAGGAAAATGATGTTGGCCTAGGAAAAAGCCAAGACCTAGCATATTTGAATACATGTCCGATGGAGAGAAACCCCAATTTGTACCAAACCCATCAAGAATTTCCACATAGGATTGATAGGCAAATGACATAGCCGCTCCCCAATGCGTAGCTGCATCATGACTAAATCCCGAGCCCATCAAGAACTCGGAAAGAATATAGGCATTCATATATCCACCCCAAACATGACCTAACTTGTCAACATATAAACCATAATCTCCATCTTCGATGATTCGAAATGAAGTGGTGGAATCCCAAATGGTATTTACTTGATAAATATGCAATGCCGTTATCGCGGCAATATATGTTCCGGACAATATTGCAAATGGGGTAGTCTTGATGGTAGTTTCGCGAAATGGAGGAGTCCCCATCAAAGTTGATCGCTGAAACCCTGCATAGGTAAACTCAGAAGGCGCGATATACGGAGATGGAGCAGGAGTATCAGCATGCAATCCCTCAATGAGTGCCGGGTCATGTTTAATTGCAAGAAGAGAGTCTTGTGACATCAATTCTTGACAAGTAATCAATAATAAAGATATGATGAGAAGACCTCTCACTTTTTCTCCGGAACTTGAATCAAATATGCATGATATGTCATATTCTCACGAAAGAAACCTTCACTTAAATTAGCATCATACCATTTCTCAAGAATCTCCAAGAAATTACTCATCCTCTTAAACACAGTACCGAGTAGAAATCTCAAAGTTGGAGAAAAACCAAGCATCAAATCCTGCACAATGCGTAATGTTGGAAGCATATAATTTCTAAAGAGAGATTCCGTGAATCGAAGCGTTGGGATGATTTTATGGCTCATATTTTCCGAACGAATGATATGAAATCCATAATGAGTGCATTCTTTCTCAAAATCACTTCGATACACCATATTCGAATTGATGAGGGGATCATCTGACGTTCTAAAGAATCCGGAGATCAATGCATGTCCACCCGGCTTTACGCAACGAAGAATTGCAGACATTCCATCCTGTAAGGTGAAATAATTGTTTGATTCACTCATGAGCAAGACATCATATTGCATCGTTGGTGTAAAAGTTTCTATACCCGAATGAATAAATCTACTTTCAGGGTGAGTATTCCTGAAATATGGTTTATGTTGCTTTTCCGGAGAGAGACCATGCACGATATGCCCCGACTTTTCTAGAGCTAAGTCCACATCTCCAATTCCGCAACCAACATCAAGTATTGTGCTTGGAGCACTTGGTATCCACTCCACGATACTGCGAGTATAGGTAGCTTGAGCTGATCGTAAAGCAGATAAAGAATCGATCACTTCAGTTTCAGAATCGGAATATCCAAGATGAAATGATTCCAATTTCAGGACTTCCAGACAAAATCTAAGCTCAAAATCGACTGCATTAGCAAGAAGCGGATGTACTGCCATGAAAATGTGGGGAATTATTAGTGGATGCATACTTGTTATATGGCAAAATTACAGGAAATTCCCTCGATTCATGCCGATTTACGATATTTTTCCAATGAGTTTTCCAAGGCATGACGAATTTGTAATTTTGTGATTAGTTTTTCTCACTTTTTCGGTTCTATCTATCCATGGCAATTCGCATCGCAATCAATGGTTTTGGACGCATCGGGCGTCTTGTGTTCAGAGTGGCAGCTGCCAGACCAGATCTCATTGAGATTGTTGGCATCAATGATCTCACAGATGCCAAGACTTTGGCACATCTTCTCAAATTCGATTCCGTGCATGGTCGTTTCTCAGGAGAGGTCACTGCTCAAGACTCTTCCATAATAGTCAATGGCAAAACAATAGCCATCAGTGCGGAAAAATCCATTGAATCGATTCCATGGTCAGATTTGGATTGCGTGATTGAATCCACAGGTGTGTTTAGTTCAAAAGAGCAATTATCCAAACATTTGAAACATGCCAAGAAAGTAATTTTAACTTCACCTGCAAAAGATGCTCTTGATAAGACTGTTGTTCTTGGTGTCAATGATTCCTCATTGAGTGGTTCAGAAACCGTACTCTCCAATGCATCATGCACCACCAATTGTCTTGCACCAATGGTAAAAGTACTGAATGATGCATTTGGCATTGAAAAGGGGTATATGACAACCGTTCATGCATATACCAATGATCAGCGCATTTTGGATCTGCCACATAAAGATCTTCGCAGAGCTCGTTCTGCAGCAGTCAGCATCATCCCAACTACAACAGGGGCGGCAAAAGCCGTAGGCGAAGTGCTTCCCGAGTTAAAAGGGAAATTAGACGGATTTTCTTTCCGCGTTCCAACTCCAGATGGTTCGGTGACAGATTTCACTGCAGTTTTAAAAAAAGAAACCAGTAAGGAAGAGATCAATGCTGCCATGAAAGCAGCAGCAGATACATATTTGAAAGGCATTCTGGAATATTCCGAAGATCCACTTGTATCGGTTGATATCATCGGTAATCCACACTCATGCATTTTCGATGCACAATCAACTATGTCGATGGGCAATCTCGTGAAAGTAGTTGGTTGGTATGACAATGAATGGGGCTATTCAAATCGAGTGGTAGACCTTCTCGTCAAAGTTTGCGCCTAAAGCAGAAGCCCTCCATTTGGAGGGCTTTTTTTATGATTCTTTATTGATCAGTCGTACAACATCCATGGCGGCTTCCGTAACATTTGTTCCGGGACCAAAAATAGCTTTTACTCCGGCAGCATATAATTCATCATAATCTTTTGGTGGGATTACGCCCCCTGCAATAACCAAGATATCATCAGCGCCTTGATCTTTGAGTGATTTGATCAAAAGTGGTATGAGAGTCTTATGTCCTGCTGCTTGACTCGAAACTCCAACTACATGAACATCACTCTCTATTGCTTGTCTTGCGGCTTCTTCTGGGGTTTGAAAGAGAGGGCCTAAATCCACATCAAATCCTGCATCGGCAAAACCTGTGGCAATAACATGTGCTCCACGATCATGTCCATCCTGTCCAAGTTTTGCAACCATGATCCGGGGTCGTCTTCCAAATTTCTTTTCAAATGCTAAAATATCATTCTGCACCATGGAAAATCCTTTATTGTCTTGATTATGAGCAGCATATACACCACTTATCAGCGATACTTGTGGTTCATATCTTCCGAAGACATGAGCCATTGCTTCGGATATTTCACCTAAAGTTGCTCTATTTCTGGCAGCATCAATTGCTGCTTCGAGCAAATTACCTGATCCGGATCGTGCATTGGATTGAATTCTTGAGAGGGAAGCCGAAACCAAATCAGCATTTCTTCGCTCCTTAATTTGATTTAATTGGTTGACTTGTTCTTCCAAGACAGCCGTATTATCAATGTCCAACACATCAACTGATGTTTCTTCATCAGGATGATATTTATTCACGCCAACAATGATTTCTATTTTTTGGTCAATCAATGCTTGCCTGCGAGCTGCTGATTCTTCGATTCTTCTTTTGGGAATTCCTTGCTGAATTGCTTTGGTCATGCCACCCAATTGTTCGATTTCAGACATGATCTTCTTGGCTTCTTGATATAAAGAGTCTGTCAGTGATTCCACATAATACGAACCACCTAGTGGATCAGCGACTTTTGTGATATGTGTCTCTTCGGCAAGAATCAATTGTGTATTACGAGCAATTCTGGCAGAAAAATCAGTGGGCAAACCAAGTGCTTCGTCAAATGAATTTGTATGCAATGATTGCGTTCCACCTAGGATGGCACTCATGGCTTCGATGGTTGTGCGAATAACATTATTATATGGATCTTGAGCAGCAAGTGACCAACCGGAAGTTTGACAATGCGTTCTAAGCAATAATGAATGTTGTTTTTGAGGATTAAATTTCTGAATCTCTTCAGCCCATAACTTTCTTGCGGCACGCATCTTTGCAATTTCCATGAAGAAGTTCATTCCTATTCCCCAAAAGAATGAAAGTCGGGGAGCGAAATCATCAATATGTAAACCGCGATCAAGCGCACTTTTCACATATTCCAATCCATCTGCAATTGTATAAGCGATTTCTTGCACCGCGCTTGCCCCTGCTTCATGCATGTGATAACCACTGATGCTTATGCTATTGAATTTGGGCATGTATTTGCTTGTGAATTCAATGATATCTGCAACAATCCTCATCGAAGGTTCTGGAGGATATATGAACGTATTGCGAACCATAAATTCTTTCAGGATGTCATTTTGAATGGTTCCTGATAAATCCTCCATCTTTACGCCTTGTTCTTCACCGGCAACAATAAACATTGCAAGGACAGGTATTACAGCGCCATTCATTGTCATGGATACAGACATACTTTGAAGTGGAATACCATCAAAGAGAGTTTTCATGTCTTCGACAGAATCAATCGCCACACCGGCTTTACCTACATCTCCCACCACACGTGGATGATCGGAATCATAACCACGATGTGTTGCCAAGTCGAATGCAACTGAAAGACCCTTTTGTCCGGCAGCAAGATTTCTTTTATAAAAAGCATTTGATTCCGATGCAGTGGAGAATCCGGCATATTGGCGGATTGTCCATGGTCTATTGGCATACATGGTGGCATAAGGACCACGCACATAAGGGAAAACTCCCGGCATTTCATGTCCGGTAACATCACTCGGTACATCAGTCGATGCATAGACAGGTTTGATTATTATATTTTCTGCAGTTTGCTTATTGAGGGAATCCGGAGATGCTCCCTTCAATTCTTTTGATGCAAGCCTTTGCCAATTTTCCATTGATGATTGTTCACTCACGTGCTTATTCCAATTCAGAAAGAGAAAGGTTGATTGATATAGCGCTTTGCTTCATCATGAGAGTTTTGTCGATCATCCCATTTGAGCACCTTTTTATATTGTTCAATCGCAAGTGAGCGCTTACCTTGAACATCATAAATATTTCCAATTTTCATATTGACTTTTATCGTAAAACCCGAAACATCTTCATCCAAAAATCGACCTGCTTCATCGCATTTGTAAAAATATGTTAAAGCAGAATCTAGTTGTTTTCGATTCATGAGCGCAAGACCAATATAGTATAAACCTTCTCTGGCAGTTTGTTGATCATAACCGATACTTCTACTTATGCAACGATTGACAACATTTCTCCATGTTTGTTCCATTTCTGTCCACATTCCAAGCATAACTTGGCATCTTCCAACATAGCGATGGAAATAGGGATTCTTAGGGAATCTTGTATAAAGGTCCATTGCAACAGGCAAAGCTTCAACTGCATTTTTTTCAAATTGATACCACACTTGCAAAAGTGAAACTTTTGCTTCGGTAGCTGCATAACGTGCACCTCTTCCGGCTGCTTGCAATTGCATGATACCAAGATTTTTGTCGCCTTTCGGCAGAAACATCATAACAGCTTTCAGTGCCGGATATTGCTCAGGTAGAGCGGAAGCATAATAATTGTATAAACCTGTACCAAGCATGATATCATGATTGCCCGGAGCGAGTTGTTGACATTGCTGTAAAATCTTGAATGCGACATGTCCATCATCGGCGGCTTTTAACCAAGATTCTCTCCCGGCATAATACCTACCTCTAAAGCCAAGTGCTCCACCTTTGAAAAAGAGAGCTGATAAATCTTTGGGATTCTCACTCAATAAATCATCACAAAGCACTATCACTTTAGCGCATTTATTGAGAAAGATCTCATCATTGTTTTTCTTTCTTCGATCTGCTTGAATTCTCCACCATTCAACCATTGCGTCCAGGAAATATCCTGCAGGATGCTTAGGATACATGTCAATTACTTTGCCAAATAATGCAGAGGCAGCATCAAATTCCATATTGTAGATCATGGTTGCACCCATTTGCACTAGCGAATCGGCATCTGATCGCATCATGATCCATTGTGATTTCAATGGAACAAATTGAGCAAGCAAAGTGAATGATAACATGAGCACAAAGCGTTGTAATCTTCGGCTACATGATAGTGTGTCATGGGTATTTTTCATCTCAAGCATGGTGTATTCGATACTCCAAATGAAACAATCGGGCGAATCTTTGTGGTGGCACTGATATCTTGGAAATCACAAATCCCATGAGCAATAACATAAGCGTACAATAGACTGTTCCTTCAATACCATATCTACTATGTAACCAAGGTGTGAGATTGACATCCATAATGTTCACGGAAAAAATAGACTGTTGAGAGTCAATTCCACTCAAGGTCATACCCGTCACAAACAAAGTAAGATTCCAAGCAATATGTATGGCAATTGGAAGCCAGAGAGATCGAGTATGATACCATGCATAAGAAAACAAGAGTCCGGCAAGGAGGGTATTCACCATTGATAGTGTGTCAAATGAGGGATTAAATACATGCGCGCTTGCAAAGACCAAAGAAAACACTATGGCAGTTGGGATGAAAGAAAAACGTTCAACACATGCTTGAAAGATCATGCCTCGGAATAGTAACTCTTCAACGATGGCATATATCACTATTGAGAATATACCAGATATCATCACATTGTTTGTTAGAGTGATATCGCAAAGATCACATACATTTAGCCCCGCTATGAGCATGATGATGGGAATAGAACCTAACATGAATCCAATGAAGAGATCTGACATTGTATTTTTGTCAAGTGGAAATCCAATAGTTTGATATGTGCCACCTCGAGCATATTCTATTCCAATCATACCAAAAAACATGATTAGAAAGGATATTCCGAACATATTCAAAGTATAAGCGAACAATATTTCAATTCCATATCCAAAAGCAATGACAAGGATGAATGCAATGACTCTTGAATACCAAGAATGAAATATGTGAGTACTATTCATCGAATGATTGGGAATGACAACATGTGATTCTGACCATATTGATCTTGTATTTTTAGATGATATACTCCACCAGCAATTGATGCAATTGGAATGGAGAGCAACAAGTCCTTTTCAAATAGTATCTGTTGCATATCATTTGAGACTTTACGTCCGAGATGATCATATAAACCAATGGTCAAAGATAGTGGGGAGCCTTGTTCTTTTCTTTCTATCATGGCAAAAACATTATCGCCATTTGCCGGAGAGGGAAAAATCCTTGTTTGTAATGATGTATATTCCGAATCAGCAATGGCGCTGAAAGAATCAGCATAGGCAAGCACTCGTACATTTTTGATGGCAAAACCATTGAACTCGGCTCCATCATCAGAAAGCATACCAAATCGAAAACGAACTGTACTTTTCAATAAACCTGATAAATCAGTTTTTTGAAATTCCCATTCCGGCATATTTCCTTGAAAACCAAATCCATTACTTGCTTGTTTTCCACCGGAAATACCGCTTCCTTTTACCATTCGAGAAGTTCGAAGAAATTCCCATGTTGCGCCTTTATCTGTACTTACTTGAATCACAGCAAAATCACTCATGGGTTCAATATTCCATTGAGTCTCCAATTGAAGTGTTGCGCTTCGATAAGAAGACAAATCAAGATCTTTGGTAAAAACGGCATAATTATCAGTCTTGGGTTTATACATTGATCGGGGGCTATCTTCAAGAAAAATCTCTTTTCCGGATTGTGTATTCCAAGAACCAAGTTCGAAATGTTCACGATCTGATTCTTTGACAAAAACATCAAACACTGTTGGTTTATACAAATTGATGATTGCAGTATCCGTTCTTGGTATTCCATGCTGAGTTCTTGTGATCAGAAAGCGAGCTTGATCTCCGTTTCTGTAATTGTTCATTATTTCAAATCGTATATTTCTTGATATTCGCTCACCCGAAGAAATGCTATCAATGGTGATAATCGAATCGAGCAAGACAATGTCTTTACGCAATGCATGAATTCGCACAGTCGATTGCTCTTTCAGATCTAACCTTCCAATATTTTGAATATCTATCACAAGTGAACCGACTGCGGGATTTCCTTGATTCATAGAATCAATACTTTTTTCCGCAAGACGAATGCACAAATTAGATCCTGAGCTCCAAAGTGCTTGATAATTCATGTGGAGATTTTCTTTGGCATGAGGTAAAATGCGTGTAGGGGATGGCCAAAATCCATCAGTTATTGCACCAACTTCCGGGGTGAAAGCGAGGGCATTATGTTCATGATAAGCCCAATCATCAGAATTTCCTCTTGTCGTATATCCAACAGTTTCCAAATCTCTGCCAGCAGAATATGCATTGAATCGCGTTGCATCAGCGGCAAAACCCCGAAAGGTGGAAGAATCATCTGTTTCACGACTCAATGCAGCAAAAGGATAAATCAGCAAATTGCTGTAGGAATGATAATTGAAAATACAACCGAATCTGTAGATCGAACAAAGATTGCGTATGGCTTGAGTTTCAGGTTCAGAGAATGGGGCATCACCTCTATAGAGATCGCTGTTTGGGTCTGTGGAAGATCCTCCATTATTGGCATTCCAAAAAGATTCTGGACCATAATTTCTATTCAAGTCCACACCAAATGTATTGGCATTGATGATACGTCGATTTTTTCTCCATAAACCACCGCCTTCAGGCCTTTGCTCTTGATTGAATGCATATCCATCCGGATTGAGGCATGGCACAATAACAAGTATCCGTTCATTCATGAGATAAACCGCTTCATTCTCTTGATCGGAAGCTCTTTCAAGCAAATCCCACAAAAAATACAATACTGTGGTTGCCCCGCCCGGCTCTCTTGCATGATGTAAAGAAGTCAACAATGAACTTGGCTTTTTGGATTGATTACCCGCACCGAAAGTCCATGACATGATAGGCCTATTCTCAGAAGTAAATCCGATTGTGTCATGAGAAATAAAATAACCCTTTGCAAATTGACTTAATCTGTCCATTTCTCTGTATATCTCTTCAAGCCTATAATATCCCCCCATGCTTCCTGTCACGAAATTCTTTGGAGCAAATATTGATTCATTTTTCATCTGCTTCATGAAAATTGGATACTCAGATTGAAGTCTTGAAGAATAAAATGATTCCATATCAGGAATAAGTATTTCAAATGGAATCTGATGCTTCTGTAATTGCAATTGAGCATATTCACCCACTATGCTCTCATAATATTTGCCTTGTTTTCTTATTCCATGATCATCATCCAAACCAAGATATTGCAGAGTACGGAGATCAGGTGCTGATTCTACTGGTATGCGAATCAGCGCATAATCTTGTTGCGCATGAAGTGTCGAACTAAATTGTGACAAACACATAAACACAAAGCAACAGATATTGAAATGTGTATAGAAGCAATAACTCCGATTATGCATGTTGTTGATAGACATAGTGAAAGCAATAAATTTGTTTATGTATACAGCAAATTTACGGGTAATTACCGTAATTTTGTCGTAAAGACAGACCTTTTTCGATATTATTGAGAATATACCCATGAGCTCAATTACTAGCAAAAACCCCGCTGATTATGACATCCTCATCCGCAGATATGATAATGGTGCAAATTATGCCAGTTATTGCCCCCAATTGGCACATATGATCAAGGGTTCAGCACATGAAGAAGTAGAGAATGCCATGAAGGAACATGTTTTGCAATACATTGCTTCATTGCAAGACAAAAAGGATTGAGTTCCTGTCATAAGATGCAATCATGAGTAAAAATTCAAGTTTACAAGATATTCGATTTCATTTCATGGCACATGAAGTGATGCTGAGTCTTTCCATAACTGCTTTTAATTTCATTATTGCATGGTTTATTCCGGAGATTTTACATTTTTTCATCATTGCAGAATTATCATTTCTATTTTTAATCATGCATCCTGCAATGATTGGATTTGACATCAAGGCATTTGAACGGTCATTTGTTCCTACAGTTTTGCGTGGGCTTCTTTTGGGATTTTGTTATGGCTATTTGCAAAACGACATTCAGATTTCATTTCTGCAAGCATTCAACATATTCTTACCCCTTTTATCAATCATGTTTTTTTGCTTGGGATTTTTCTCAGAGTTCATGCGAAGAAGAGGTTTTAGTGATTGGATAAATGTGATTTGCACAAGTCTGATTTTATGCATGTTTGTCTACTTACTCCTTGGTGAGATTCCCGGTCTTATACATGGCATTTTATTCTTCAGTTCCATTGCATTGTCTATATCTATTCGATTACAAACCAAAAATGTATGGGACGCTATTCTTACATTACTTTTTCTGTATATCATCTCAAGTAATGCAGCATCATTGTTCCATCTATTCGTAATTGTGAGGTAGACATGTCCATTTTACGCATTGACCTCATAGCAGCAGTTCCGGATATTTTTCAATCTCCTTTACAAACGAGCATTCTCGCAAGGGCACAAGAAAAGGGGTTGGTTACTATTGTCACTCACAATCTTCATGACTATGCAAAAGATGCATATAGACATATTGACGACACACCCTTTGGCGGTGGCGCTGGTATGATTTTGCAATGTGAGCCAATTTTTGACTGCATAGAAAAACTGATGTCTGAAAGAGAGTATGATGCTATCATTTATACTAGTCCTGATGGAAAAGTATTCAATCAAGACATGGCAAATGAATTATCTTTAAAAGGGAATATCATTATTCTTGCCGGACATTATAAAGGGATTGATCAGCGCGTTCGTGATCGATTGATAACGCTTGAAATTTCGATTGGGGATGTTGTATTAAGCGGGGGAGAATTACCCGCTCTGATGATTACCGATGCAATTGTACGCCTTATTCCAGGCGTACTTGGTGATGCGGAATCAGCACTTTCGGACGCTTTCATGAATGATGGATTATTGGATTGTCCTCATTATACTCGTCCTGCTGTTTATCGCGACATGGAAGTACCGGATATTCTGCGTAGTGGAAATCATTCCAAAATTGAACATTGGCGAAGGGAACAATCAATTGAAAAAACAAAAAAACTCAGACCCGATCTATTCGATAAATACAAAGAACAATAATAAAAAAAAAGCCCTCAAATGAGGGCTTTTCAATTTATCGAATGCATTGCAATGGTATCATGTGATGCGCATTTCTTATTCGCACCAGAGCATATCGCATGCCTGATTGATCGCATGGAATGAACAAATTGCCATTCGATTTCACCGTACTGAGCAATCTTCCTTCCATGGTGTATGTAGTGACTTCAAACTCTTGTTGTTGACTGGATAGAATCGCACCGCCATCAACACTGCTAAATGTTAAACCGGATTTGACTAAATCATCGGTAACACTGCTTGGAGAAGAAATCGTAAGAGTGGAAACAGGACCAAATGGACCATATCCCATTTCATGATATGCTTTGGCACGCCAATGATACGTTGCACCAACTTTCAAATTACCAATGAAAACAGTTGTGTCACGCAATAGTGTATCCTGTCTGAAGAATGTTTCGAAGTCCTTATCTTCAGACAATTCAAACCAATAATACAAACCTTTGGGAAGGAAAGGATTATTCTTCAATTCTTCTGTATCCATGTAGTCTTTTCGCCAAATGAAACGGATATTTCTATTTGCGGTCGAGAATCCATTTGCCGGGGAAACAGGGACTATTCCTGCTGGAACCTGAACAGTGTAGAATATGCCCGGATCAGTAAACTCATTCCACAAATCACCGTTGGATGATTTTACTCTCCAATAATATGTCATGTCATAATCAACTTTGATTTTCTTTGTTGTATCCACCACATTGGAATCTTCAAACAATATCTCTTCGAAATATTCATTTGCTGCGAGTTGCACCCAATATCTGATTGCTGTTGGATCATTCTTTTTCCATGTCAAAGAAAGTGTATCTCTATAGATTGCTTCAAAATCTTTTGGAGATATTATCTCGCAGTCTTTTGGATAAATTCGAATTTGGAACATGAATGGGTCTGAGAAATCACCCCAACCTGCTTGAGTTTTTGCTCGTACTTTCCAGTAATAGTCTTTTGCATTCTTCAATGTACCCAATACTGATCTTGAAGTATCAGTCGTTTCGATGTTAAGGATAGGAGAATCAAAGTTTTCGTTATCAGCCAGAACAAAATTGTATAAAGTTGCACCTAAACTTTTATACCAGGAAAAATCAATGTCTTTTTTGACTTCTGTCTGCTCATTTTGTGGTAAAATCAGTGATACCATACCAGGAAGAGCAGAAGTAATATCAACTTTCACATTTTGTCCTTGAAGTGAAACTGTCTTTGTTACAACTCCACCCAAGCCGGTGCCTGTGGCAGTCACTGTTACAGAACCGGTTAAACCTGTAACAGGTATAGCATATCCACCGGAAGTTGATGTGACAGCAAAAAATGTTCCTTTAGACAATTCAATTTTTACATTGGGCAATCCCTCTCCCATGTCATAAAAGCCATTATTATTATTGTCCTTATATGCCACGCCGGTGATATAGAAATCATTTCTACGACCAAAATTATGCGTCACAATATATCTACCCACTTGTGTTGAGGGATTATTGTCTTCCAAAACACCAACACCAATTTCAGTAAATAATGTGCCTGTATAATTCATGATATTCTGACGATGGCCTAATGTGACCTGATTGTCAGCACCCCAGTCAATATTAAAGCCTGCATGAGCATGCCACATACTCTGAGCATATGAGAAAACATTCTCTCCAATGCCAGACCAGCCTGTATATGCTGCTTTATTGATCCTATCGGTCATTGTGCTTCCATTTGATCCTGAATGACTTTGAAAATTGTTGTCACGCATGTCTTTGGAATGACCACGTGCGCACTCAATCAAACGGGGATGAAATGCCAATGGGGGGCGTGAGGGATAGGTACTAAACTGCGATTTGACCAAGGATTTACTGATACTGAAAAAATTTATAGCACCCTGGACATCAGAATCAGGGGTATCAACCAATCGAATTCCTTCAGCATTTGGGTTTGCTCTAGCCCTATTAATCAGTTCAAGTGTATATTGCTCCTCCACAGTAGGATCTCCATGGCTATATGCAACCAACACTTTTTGCGTTTGGGGCGTTTTATCACTACCAACAGTTGATTTGGAAATTATGTGAGGAGGATTTGTTTCAGGCGCTCTATATGATTGAGCTTGGACGATAATCTGCATACCAAAAATGAGAAGCAATACACACATTGCAAACCATATCTGACTTTGTTTGAGAAATCGGCTCATGGTAAACTACCTTTATTGTGTAAATTGGAAGAAATATGCTGCATATTCAAAATTAGTGATAGTTTTTGCAATCACAAAACTGAACAAACAATAATACACCAATAGCATAAATCTTTTATTTTCAATGAGATTACTTCAGTTATCCCCCCAGTTTCCATTCCCGCTGTCTGATGGGGGTAAAATAAGCATAGCCAATATAACAAGAGCTTTGGTACAACAGGGTTGTGTAGTAGACATGATATGTCTTTGTAAAAATATGCCCTCAAGGGAGTTAATTGATGATTTTATGCAATATACCGGGGCTCATTGCACATGTATCCAACATGATACCAGTAACTCTATCAAAGCAATTGTACAATCACTTATCGATTTGAACAATCCTCTCTATATTAGGAAACATTATTCCAAAGAGTTTGAAAGCACATTAGTGGAATTTCTACAAGAAAATCACTATGATGGGATTTTATGTGATCATAGTGCAATGGCACAATATGGAGTAAAAGCATCAAGTGTTTCGGGGGCACCTGTCATTGTGAGGATGCATAATATCGAACATATCATTTGGGAACGATTTGCAGATCGTTTTGGCTCTTTTGATCCTCGAAAATTCTATGTACTCTCTGAAGCTCGCAAGTTGAAAAGAAAAGAAATTGAATACTCAATCAAAGTGAGTTATTCTGCGATGATTACACATCGTGATGTTCAAGTTTTACATGACCTAGAAGACAATATTCGAGCCATACATGTGCCGGTAGGTATTGATACAGAACTGTTTCATCCCAATGAGAACGATATTCCAAGAATACCAAATAGATTGATTCATGCAACAACCTATGATTGGGTGCATAATGTAGATGCTATAGACTGGTTTATTCGTGAAGTCATGCCTACGATTCAGAGAAAGCTTGGTGCCGAATTATACTTACTTGGTAAACACATGCCAGTGAGGTATCAAACCATGACTGATCAAGGAATACACGGATTAGGGTTTGTTGAAGATATTAACTCAATGTTGAATACAGCTTCAATCTATATTGCACCTCTATTCGTTGGTGCGGGAATTCGGATAAAAATTCTTGAAGCGATGTCTGCCGGATTGCCTGTCATTGCAAGCAAGATTTCAGCCGAAGGGATAGAAGCAAATAGGGAAGAAGGATTGATTATTTGCAATGATGCGAATGATTTCATTGCAGAAATTTCACATCTTTTGATGCATCCTGAAGAAGCCAGAGTCTTGGGAGAAAATGCGCGATCATTTATTCTTAACCATCACACCTGGGAACATAGTGCGAAACTATTGAAAACACTATTTCTCAATAAATAAGATTATTTCTTTTCTCCATGTTTTATCAATGCCAATGCAATCCGCAATTCGGCATATTCATAACCATCCCCCAATTCTGCACGAAAATGTTTTAGCAAACCATAAGGCATGCGTTTGTATAGTTTTTGCATATCATTCATCAATTCCTTTGATACCAAATGCTTGCATTCTATATGATAACCCGACTGTATCAATTGTTCAATATGTTTGGCAATTGTGCCAATAGTTGCTTTACGTGATTCAGCAATTGTAAAAAGCGAATATCCTTGTTCAATAAATGCCAATGTAGTCTTGATTGTTTGAGACAATTCAATGTCGGCATATTCATTGAATGCAGATATTGTTGCTATGAATGCACCGCCATATAGGGATGATATATCTTTGGGAACTGCGCATAATGCTTGCAATTCCTCTTCATTGATTGGTCGTGCATGTATCATGAGTTGTAACATATTGTCTGAAAAATAGGAGTGGATCATGCTATCATTTTTTCCAAATTCAGACCGAAGCTTCTTCAATGATTTAAGCAGTGTCTCTTGAGGGGTTGAATGAAGTGTTATGGCTAATGGTTTTACAGACTCAGGTAATTGACTTTCACCCAGAGGCGTTAGACTAAGTACGGGATAGTCGCCAGACTTGATAGAAACTAGATTATGTGCAATCAAGTCCTCAAGTGCTTCTCGAATCAAAAATGATGCAATACCCCTCAATCTTCCAAAATACATTGATCGGTCAAGTGAATACTTTTTTACATTGCGATCTGCTATATCACCCTTGATGCAAGAAATAATAGTTTTCTTCCCGAAATTTCCACCTAGTTCAGCAATTTGCTGTAGCAATACTGTACGAATATGTTCATCTCGTACATGAATTGAGTCATCAGTTGGGATATCGGTTTTACGACATGATGAGCAGATTCCACATGCAAGAAATTGCGAAGAATCATCACGGAAATAGTCCAGTAAAAAACGTTGCTTACATGTTTCAGTCATCATATACTCAACAACACTATCTAATTTAGATAATGCATGTTGATGTCTTTTATTCAATTGTGCAAAGTCGATTGGTATTTCATCCAAAGGCAATCTTTGAAGCAATAATGTTATACCGGCATGCTGAGTTGATTGCAAAAGCTCTATCAGACCATTCGATGAAAATCTCGTCAATGCTTCCTGTACATATACACTTTGCAAATGATGGGTGCGAATCATTTTCTTCATGTCAAATGGCACATGGCGATACATGGCTTCTGGACCGATTGTTCGTAGTAATGCCATCATGATGCCACGATCATGATCATGCATTCCTATGATTCTTTGTTTCAACTCTTCGCTTTGAGCTAAAATTCGAATTGTCTGATTAGAGGCATTTCCTCGACCATTGCTAAGAATGCCATTTCGTTCAAGTAATTGTACAATTGTGTTCACTTTTAATGCATGAATGCCACAAGCATTGCCAATCTGTTCGGAGGTCAGTAGTAATGGTTGTGTGAGATAGCCATACATGGGTGTTTGACCATAGAGTACATTATAGACTGAAATGATATCTTCCTTATCAGGATATGTGCATGAAATGAAAAAGTCCATGAGGTCACGGTCTTTTGAACTATACAATACAATACAGCGAGCATCATTGCCATTTCTTCCTGCTCTTCCGGATTCTTGATAATATGCTTCGAGAGTCAGCGTGATATCGCAATGTATAATGCAATCTACATTTGCTTTGTCAACTCCCATCCCAAATGCATTTGTGGCTATAAGAATGGGAGAGGTTTCTCTCAAAAACTCATCTTGTACTCTTTGCCTTTGTGCATCCGGCAATCCTGCATGGTATGTAAGTACGGGGATTTTCTCCTGTTGAAGTGCCTTGGCATATTCTTCAACACGTCTGCGTGAGCCACAATACACAATCAAAGCACCAGATGTTTCATTGATACGAGCTTTCGCATATTTTATAAGCCATGTCACCTTGTTTTCAATGTTAACTACTTGATAATGAAGGTTGCTACGATAAAAGCCACCTATATGCACAAAAGGGGAAGATAGTGATAATTGATGTGATATATCTTGCTGTACTTCGGGCGTGGCGGTGGCTGTTAAAGCCATTATAGCTGGTTTGTGAGACAGATTTTGCAATGCAGTATGAATGGCGGTATATGCAGGTCTGAAATCATGCCCCCATTCTGAAATGCAGTGAGCTTCATCAACAGCGATAAAGGAAAGGGAAATGGTGCGCAAAAAAGCCATGAACTGAGGATTTTGAAGCCTTTCAGGGGATATATAGAGCAGTTTAATGCGCTCTTGCTGTATCTCATGGATGATTGATTGCTGATCCTGTGAAGTGACTGTGCTATTGATTAAAGCAGCCGGGATATTGCGTTTGATCAAGGAATCAACTTGGTCTTTCATGAGTGCAATCAAAGGTGAAATTATGAGCGCAGTGCCTGGTAACAAAAGGGCAGGAATTTGATAACACAAAGATTTGCCGCCACCGGTTGGCATAATCACAAGAACATCTTTACCATGTATGATTTGATCGATGATTTCAAGCTGTCCCGGACGAAATGCATCATATCCATAATACTTCTGAAGTATGGAAATTGCCTTACTATGTAGATTTGATGGGCTCACCAGGGAATATTCCATTTTTATCTTACTTTACATAATGCAAATTATATTGCATATTTATTGAATATTTTTGTAGCGTTTTAACAAGTTAAGAGATTGCTTACATGCAATCATCACTGCAAAAGATACCGTATATCAAAGCTTGAATTTATTCTGTCCGTACCTAGAGTTTTGCGTAGTAGTGGTAAAAATCTAGGTGTTAGAACTTTCAATGAGAATTCTAATACTTGTTCCGACACTGATTGATCAAAATACTGTTGAATCTGAGAAAAAATCAATTCTTCTTTAGAATAATTCAACATATTGAATATGTAGGCATCATTAGATTCGGATTCCAGCAATCTTGGATCATTTCTTTTCAATGCGTCCTCAATGAGGTACATACTGTTCGTGTGCACTAATTCAATCCTTATTAATTGCAATCATCTTTGCAGGATTTATTCCTACCATTATTCTGCTTGGAAGCAAAGTATAATCTGCATTGAGGAAACTTATATAACCCGGGAGTGTATAGTTTCTTGCATTACAAATATAGACTTGATCTTTAACAATTCCGATTCTATACCACTGATCTTTGTAGTCATTAACTAATAATGTGTCTTTTTTAGAAAAGTCTGCTGTATAAGATATAAGCATAGATCCTTCCAGACATAGAATTGTATTTTTATGCAAAACAGGCTTACCAATGAAAGCACCGGTTACATTCATTTTCAATTCTAATTCAGCACTAAATGATTGCAATCCTCCAAGTGAATCAGGTTCTGTCGTAAGGTGGGCATATTGTACAATCCAACTTGACTGTGATGGTATGTACAGTATATTTTGTGGATTTGTACCTGTTTTTGAATATACTGTTGCTCCAGTATTCAAGTCATACATTGTTAATGTAGATGCATTCTTTTCATTATATCGAAAGATTCCATATCCTGAATTACAAATGGCGAGTTTGCCCTTCCCATAAGCTATGCCATCTGGTGCACAGAGTCCTGAAATAGGAAGTGAGTCTATGGTAAATAATCTGTGATTCAATGTATAGACCTTATCTGCATACAGGTCTGTTATAGCGACCATTGAATCATTGATCACACAAACTTGTTTTAGAAAGTGTCCTTCCCCTTTCAGCTGGATTGATTGGAGCAAAACCCCTTCCCTATTTATTTTTATGATTTCATTGCTTGTTGAAACAATTATGATAAATGTCGAATCATCAATTTTAACAAGATCATTTGCTGTATCACCCAATCTTCTATTATTACTACATCTGAATATTTCAGACGAGATACCATTTCCTATTCCCCATAAAGATGCATTATCATAACCATACATTCCCTCACATAGAACTAGATACTCGATGTGTGAATTGTCTGCACATTGTTCTTGTACCGGTAATTCTTCAGTACAAGACATTATGAATATAGTAGTTAAGATGAAGTACAGGGCTTTGTTCATAGAAAAAAAAAGGTGCGCCAAATGGCACACCTTTAACCTTGATTTCTAAAATAAATCAGGAGAAATAGTCCATTGATTCAGATAGGTATGGATCATTGTGTGCCAATCCACTAACGGAATTCATTCGCTTTGCGGTAAAGAACAATAATAAACCCATAAAGAATAATACACAACCTGCTGCTGCAATCAATGCCATCACATCGAAATGGTGGATGCCATGATGTCTAAATCCTGGGATGATAATCCAAGATAAATCAATAAAGTGAGCAAATAGCAATATGAAAGCTGCAAGTTTCAATACAAGTTGATTACGTTTTACATCTTGACGAAGAAGCAAAGCAAATGGAACAATGAAATGAAGTACCAAAGAACTCCATCCTAAAATTTGCCAGCCATCCTTTGTTCTATCGATATAGTAAAAAGTTTCTTCAGGAAGATTGCTATACCAAATCAAAAAGTATTGAGAAAAATGGATATATGTCCAAAAGATTGTAAAAGCAAACATCAATTTGCCAAGATCATGCATGTGTTCTTTGGTGATATATCCTTTCAATTCACCGGTATTCATGACTGACATAACGAGCAATGCCAATAATGAAAGAGTTGAAACAAAGTTTCCGGCAAAATAATAAACACCAAAGATTGTACTGAACCAATGTGGTTCTAGTGCCATCATCAAATCAAAAGCTGCAAAAGTAATTGTCAATGCATATCCCAAAACAAATGGAGCACTGCGCTTATAATTCTTTACAGTAGGTGTATAATCACCTTCCAATGAATCTTGCTTGATTGAATTGCCTACGATATATCTGTGCATCCAAAACCAAAAGAGACAATATCCAATGATTCTGACGATAAAGAATGGTGTATTCGTATATGGAGCTTTTGAAGGAATATCTTCAATTCCATGAAAGAAACTATTTCTAAAAATGAGAATTGGAAGGAGGATAATCAATGCAAACTGTGCAAACCAGCCCATCATTTCGGGAATTCTTCGCAAAGAAGCACTCCATCCTGCACGAACAAGAAATTGTAATGCAGAAAAGAAGAGAGCAGTCACACTTATACCAACAACATACATAGCACCAACAAGATATGCAGGTAGCATTGCTGATTGATTGAGAGCTATACCTGCAATTGCCAGAACAATACCGGCACCTATGCAAATCATAGCCGATTTGTTCACATTGCCTTGAAAAGCACTACCACTGAGATTGACGGGGTTCATAATTCCTCTATGGACTTATATTCTTCGAAAGTTCAATTGATTATTTCACTACACCGAGTTTTTGCATTTCTCTTACATAGTGAACGATGCTCCAACGATCATTTGGTTTTATTTTGTCTGCATAACCATTCATCACATTCTGCCCGGCAGAAATTATGTGAAACAGATGAGCATCAGATTTAGCTTTAGTAACTGAGTCACGAAGATTTGGTGGATTTTGGAAACCTCTCTTCACAACAGCGCCATTTCCCTGCCCATCGTAGTTATGACAAGGAGTGCAAAACGCTTCATAGCGATTCTTACCTCTGGAAAGAACATATTGTCTTTGCTCAGGTTTCGAAATATCAAGAGGATTAGATCCAACTACTGAATCTGCTCTTTGAAAATCTGGTTTATCGAGTGGGTATGCAGTGCCTTCCATGGGAACGGTATTTGGAATCGGATCACGACCACTTTTACGATCTGCATAAAAAGAGGAACCTACCTGAGGTTTTACCTTAAATTGATCATCCATGTCTTTAATGACCATGATTGGAGGATCTTCGGAAAACCATGTAATTGATCCACTGAGCACGCCAACAACGAAGCCGGCAATACCCAATCCAATTACTACTTTTAGATAGAATCCAAAACCTTTGGTGTTTTTTTGTTGTTCCATTGTTGGCAGATCCTCTTAAGCTTCAATTCGGCGAACATTATCTGCGCCGAGTTCATTCATAAATTTTTCTGTGGTTTCGAGTGAAAATCTCTTGTCTGATGAAAAGATGCTCAAGACAAAAGTATCATCAACAGCTCTTTGGAAACCTTCATCATCTTGTAAATCGGAATACCATTTGGGTAGCCCGCATAAAAACCAGAGTCCAAAAAATGTTGCAAGTGCAGTCAAAAGAACTGTCAACTCGAACATGACCGGTATACTGAATTGAAAAGCGAACAAAGGTTTGCCACCAATATTCAATTTGTAATCCACTGAGCCGGTCCACCAAATCAAAAAGACTGCATTGGACAATCCAAAGATTCCACCTGCAAATGATATATATGGCAATATTGTTCTCTTCATTCCCATGGCTTTATCCAAGCCATGAACAGGATATGGAGTATAAATATCAAAATCCGTATAACCACTTTGATGTACTTTTGAAGCAGCATCCATGATCTTGTTTGGATCTGTAAAATTTCCGAGTACCGCTACTGTTTTCTTATCACTCATTGTATGATCTCTGACATTCTAATGGACGAAGATTAATGATGCTCATCACCATGATGAGTAGGTTGCGAACCGGGCATAACGCCTTTGATCTCTGAAATTGCAATAACTGGCAAATATTTAGAGAACAATAAAAAGAGCGTTAAGAATAAGCCTATTGTGCCAACAAATATTCCTACTTCCACAATTGTTGGTGTATAATAACTCCAACTTGAAGGAAGGAAGTCATGATGCAATGATGTAGAAATAATAGTAAAGCGCTCAAACCACATACCGATGTTCACAAAGATTGAAATAATGAACATGAGTGGAATATTTCTTCTGGCTTTTTTGAACCAGAAAACTTGTGGAGATAGCACATTACAAGAAACCATTGACCAATAAGCCCACCAATATTCACCAAATGCTCTGTTGATAAAGACAGTGCGCTCATATTCATTACCTGAATACCAGGCTATGAAAAATTCCATGGAATATGCATAACCTACCATCATCCCTGTTGCAAGGATGATTTTATTCATATTTTCCAAATGTTTTAGCGTAATAAATTCTTTTAATCCCAATATTTCTCTTGCAATGACAAGCAATGTCATAACCATAGCGAAACCTGAGAAAATCGCGCCGGCAACGAAATATGGTGGAAAGATTGTGGTATGCCAACCGGGTAGAACTGAAGTTGCAAAGTCCATGGAAACGATTGTATGCACTGACAATACGAGCGGAGTTGAAAGTCCTGCCAAAATCATATATGCAATTTCATAATGATGCCAATTGCGCATGGATCCTGTCCAACCCAAGCTGAAAAATGTATACAAGCGCTTGGCGATTTTTCCTTTTACAAAATTTCTAACAGTTGCAAGATCAGGTACCAAACCCATGAACCAGAACAATGCTGAAACAGTTAGATATGTTGAAACTGCGAAAACGTCCCAGACAAGTGGCGAGCGGAAATTTACCCACATTTGCATTTGATTGGGATATGGTGTAAGCCAATATGCAAGCCATGGGCGACCGGTATGGATAACAGGAAAAATACCTGCACACAAAACGGCAAAGATTGTCATGGCTTCTGCTGATCTATTGATTGCCGTACGCCATTTTTGACGGAATAGATATAAGATCGCTGAAATCAGTGTTCCTGCATGACCGATACCAATCCAGAACACGAAATTGGTGATGTCCCATGCCCAACCAATTGTATTATTTGAGCCCCAAACACCAATACCGGTCATGACTGTCTCCCCTATCGCACCAAAGCCTGCTCCGGCGATAGAAGCACAAATCAATACTGCTAACCAATATTTGAGATTTGGTTTCCCTTCGATGATGCCTGCAATTTTTTCAGTGACATCATGAAGTGACGGGTTTCCAAGAATGAGCGGCTCACGCATTGGTTCATCAATTGGATACGGATTGCCGTGATATGCTGAAGCATCGAGATGATCAACAACATTTCTTGGGGCCGTCTTTGTGACAGTTTCAACCGACATACTGTTTTCCTGCTTTATATTATCTTTTATACTTTCGGTAATTGATCTGTATTGCGAACTTTCACAAGATATGTGATGGATGGTCGCACATTGAGCTCACTCAACACTTTATATGCACCATTCTTTTCTTTGTATTCTTGTGAATGATTTCCGCGATTCATATTTGCTGCTTTCGCAACTGCACTCTTTGAATCATTGACATTGCCAAAGAAGATTGCGCCGGCTGGACAAGCCTGTTGGCATGCAGTGACCACATCGCCATCTTGAACTCTTGAATGACCTTGATCCTTTGCATGCATCTTTGCTTCATTCAATCTCTGAACGCAGAATGTACATTTCTCCATGACACCACGCATACGTACAGAAACATCCGGATTGAATGCCATGTCCAAAGGTGTCTTTTTGTCTTTGTGCCAGTTAAGGAAGTTGAAACGACGAACTTTGTATGGGCAATTGTTCAAACAATATCTCGTACCCACACAGCGATTATAGGTCATCTCATTTAAACCTTCAGGGCTATGTGTTGTTGCGGCAACAGGACATACATTTTCACAAGGTGCATTTTCACAATGCTGACATAGCATTGGTTGGAATACTGTGGTTACATTTCCTGATGCATCTTCGCGATAATACCTGTCAATTCTTATCCAATGCATCTCACGACTATTTGCCACATATTTTTTACCAACTGTAGGTATATTATTTTCTGCTTGGCAAGCAACAACGCAAGCACTGCATCCTGTACATGCACTAAGATCGATAGCCATTGCCCAACGATGTCCTGAATATTGGAAACCGTCAACAATGCTCAATGTATCAGATATGTGATGAGCATCATGTCCATGTTCTTCATGTGAACCACCTTTTGCAGCAGCGAGTGATGCAAGAGTGATATATCCTTCCTCCACACCAAGAATGTCTTTTGTTCTTTCCTTCCATTCATTGTCAAATGGACTTGGTTTATCATAGCGTTCAATTGCATGATGTCCTTGAGTGGTTGCAATCTTTTCGCTCCTACCTACTTTTTCTGCTTTTACGGATACATAACACCCAGCATTTGGTGAAAGTATGGAGTACGCATTTGCACCAACTCCAGTGAGTACATTTCCACCTGCTGTTCTTCCATAACCCAATGATACCGCAACTACATTATTGCTCATACCGGGTTGAATGAAAACTGGTAATTCAATGCTTCCACTTGATGTTGAAAAGCGCAATACTTCTCCTTGAACAGCACCCAATGATTCAGCAGTTTGCTTATTCATCATTGCAACATTACCCCAAGTGACTTTCGTTATTGGGTCGGGCAATTCTTGAAGCCATGAATTATTTGCTTGAGTACCGTCAAGCACCGCATAAGATGGTGTGATTGCAAGTGTTAATCCACCGGAAACGGAATAAGACTGTAACTGATCAAATCCAGATGCAGAACCTGCTTCATAAGCATTAGCTTTTACAGTAACACCATCACGCAATAATTGCTCCCACGCACTCTTCGATGCATAGTCTGACTGCATTTTTCTAATGAAATCATAAAATGTAGGGGTATCGGCAAAACTTGAAGCATTGATGAAGTTTGCAACAAGTATGATAAAATCTTGCGCGGATATTGCACTTTGATTCAATGGAGCAATGATTGGCTGTTGAATAGAATAACCACCATCGAAATTCAGCGCATCTCCCCATGATTCCAAATAATGAGTTGTTGGAACTGAAACCGAACATAATGTTTGAGCAGTTTCATGATCAGCAACAGATAGTGCGGCAGAAAAATCTACATTTTCAGAAAGCAAACGTTTGAGTTCAGTATCTGCGCAATATTCCGGATTGGTCTCAACATATACGATTGTACCAATTTCTTTATTCTTCAATGAGGCTCTAAAAGAAGACAGTGATGCTGAAACATCTCCGCTATTATACAGTCTATGATTGAGATTGATTGGCTTCCCTTCACCAACTGAACCGAGGGCTTGATTGATCAATTGTCCATAAGCATTTGCTTTTGCACTCAAATGAGTACCAACCATCACAATGCCATTTTTTGCTGAAAGCAATGCTTTGGATGTCTTTGCTACCGCATCATTTGACGCAGGTGTGGGCAAACCTGAAGGAAGTGATAAACCTTTTGCAGAATAGACTTGAGAAAGAATTCCAGCCAAGACAGATTCATACTCTGATGGCGAAATTGCAAATCTATGATCTGCATTAGCACCGGTAAGACTAAAACTAGACTCGATGGATATCAATGTATTCATCGTTGGTGATTCAGCCGTCGGCTTTCTATTTGAAGTGAATGATGCAGTATGATAAACTGTGTGTTTGTCCGTACCAAGAAAATCATTGTCAACTGAAACGATGATATCAGCTTTTGACAAATCAGGTACAATTTCTGCATTGATTCCAAAGACTGCATTATTGGCAAGAGGTGCATTGGAAATTAATGAAGGCATTGTCACTACAGAAACACCGGATATTACCGTAGAAAGCTGATTGCACAATCCAACATAGGCAGGTGAGCAATGTTCATCAATAAGAAAAACTACTTTTTTTCCTGCTGCAATCGATTTTTGTATTGCTTGAGCAATTGTATTTGCTGCATTGTTGATACTTGAATCACCGCCATTTACACGAGGACGTCTGATTCTGTCTGGATCATACAATGACAAAAGTGTTCCTTGAACAAATGCTGAACTTCTTCCCAAAGATGCAGTGTGTTTTGGATTTCCATCAATCTTGATTGGTCTTCCCTCTCGAGTTTTGACCACTAATCCAATGGCTGCATTTTTATGTTGATATACCGATGTATAGTAATTCGGCAGACCCGGAATCAAGTATTCAGTAGGATTGGTTGATGCAACCAATTTGTGTTCGGGCCTGCGACAACTTGCAGCTGCCATAGCCATCGAAGCCGAGAGAACTGTCATGAATGTTCGGCGATTGACACCGGTATCAAAGAGTGTTGATCCCGAATCACCATTGAATTCCTGACCATTCATATCTACTGTTGGATTTTCTATTTCACCATAATGGCGAAAGTACTGTGAATCGTCTCGGTTTGACATCGCTAATTGCTTCTATAATGTATTGTGTAATTCTAATTGTATCAATGATGACATGAAGAACAATTTTCAGGTCCATATTGTGCATGTTTTGGAGTCAACATGCCAGCCACCATTGGCTTTGGTAAATCAACTGTCTCTACCATACCATAATGCGGGGAAACAATCTCACGCATCTTGGCAAGATTTGCTTTTGCATTTGGATCATAAGAATTTGCTTTTACACCAATGAACTTGTCAATGGAAGATCTATTCTCATAATCATAACTATAAATACCTGAAATAGGTCGCGCAGGAACAATAAATTTCTCGGGATTTCTGTGGCAATCCAAGCACCAACCCATTGAGAGTGGTTTGTACTGTGATATTACACCCATTGTTTCAACAGGACCATGACATGATTTGCAATCTATCTGCGCACGAATATGTCTGCTGTGATTGAAATGCACATAATCAGGAACCTTGTGAATACGGACCCACTCAATTGGTTGATTCTTTTCATAAGCAGTGCGAATCAATTCGAGTGGACCAGGATTACCGCGTTCATTTTCCAATTTCATTGGCAATACATGGCAATTCATGCAAGTGCTTGTTGTGGGAACCGGTGAATGAGCGGAGACTTCGGCTTGTGCATGACAATACATACACTTGATGCCAAGTCCTTGCATTTCAACTCCATTGTGAGAAATAGTTTCTTCACTTGCATGGAGTTTATGAGAGAATGGTATGGGCTGAACAGGACGATAACCTACATCGGTTACTTTATTGTTTTGCCCAAAAATAACAATCAAAGCAAGTGTCAATACAGTGCCAAGCACTCCTATTGCAATTCCTTTGATTTTCTTGTCTGTAGCTTTGTTGAACATTGAAAAAACTCACAAAGAGAGATATATTCACAAATCATTATTTCTATTTTTCTTCACTGAATACGCTATGCGTAACGTAATCACTGTAACTGTTGCTATCGGCATGAGGAGCATGAACAAAACGCTCCATGAATAACTTTCACCAATACTCGCTCCGGTTGAACCGGGAGTATAAGCATCTTTACAATTAGGACAAGCCATAACCTGGCCAATCATTGTAATTGCAAAGTAGAATATTGACAATGCAAATTTTCTCATCGTACTTTATCCAAAATGGATTTCAATGAATCAATTTGTTTACGGTCAAGAGCGTCGAAATAACCTCGTATGCGCGACTTGGAATCTACAAGAATCATGCGAGCCGTATGATTTTGTGGATTCTCTGCATATCCTATCAACATTCCATTCATGAAAGATTCCAGAATGGTATCACTGTGCATTCGAACAAATAACCAACGCTTATCACTAAATCCCATCACTTTTCTGTGATTATTCAATTGAGAAGGTGTATCATTCAGTGGGTCAACGGTTACTGAAAGAAATCTGAGTTTATCACTCTGATACGTTTTTACAATTGAACTTTTTACAGCATTTAATTTGGGACAGACATCACCACATGAAGAAAAAAAGAAACTAATGATAGAAACTTTATCCTTCAATAATTTTTCATCTATCTCTTTTTCACTATCTGTCATTCCTTTAAAAGAAGGAAGGTTTCCATAAACGGAAAGTGAAGCAAAAGAATTTTTAATCTGTTGTGTATTGTTCGATTTTACACAAGAATTGAGAAAGAACGAAAACATCAACAAAATCAAACTCATTGATCTTGTTATTGATAAACTCATCTTATGGTCCTAACACATTAAGTGCAAATGTGAGAACGAAAAACAAAAAGATTGGAACGAATACAAATGCACGAATGAATTTATTGTCAAATTTTAAATGCATGAATATGTAAAAGACCATAAAAGCTTTTACAATGGCAATCAAAAGACCAATCGCAATATGCAATGTATTCCCTGCTTCGCCCCAACTTTTGGGAACCCAATCCAATGCGGCAACCCATGTGAGGACTGTCAACACGAATAATGCAGTGGCAACTCTGATATAAGAACCAAACATTGCATTTGAATCTGGATGATGTTCACTCATATCCTCTGCTCCTTAATGCGACGGGAAAATAAGATACAAAACCGGGAAGAGAAATATCCATACAAGATCAACAAAGTGCCAATACAAGCCCAATGTCTCTACTTTTACAGGATGATTATATCCCTTCTTGGTAAATGCCTTTATGAACATGAATGTCATTGGTATCATTCCTGCAATGACGTGAATCGCATGGAATCCTGTCATTAAAAAGTAGAATGAGAAAAAGACATTTGTCCAAGGGAAAATATGATGTCCGAACTTAGTTGAATACTCAATTGTTTTTACAATGAGAAATCCAAAACCACACATGATGGTCAGACCGAGAAACAATTTAAATTTCCCTGTATTTCCCTTCTCGAGATTCAAAATTGACAATGCCATTGTCAATGATGATCCAATGAGAATAAATGTATTCAAAAGTGCCAAGCCTTTGTTCAATTCTCCGGCCGAATGGGAGAATAATTCCAAATTGGAATTTCGTAGTACAATGAATGCACCAAAAAAGCCTGTGAAAAACATGATTTCAGAAGCAAGGAAAATCCACATTGCTAATTTTCCATGTGGGACTTTGCTTACCGGTTCATGTGCTAATGATAATCCTGATGACATTGTGTTTACAGTTGTTTATTGACAAACACTAACAAAAATATTCCTGACAAATACGCATAGGAAGCATATAACTGCAACTTTGCGCTTTTTCCATCTTGATATCGCAAAAATGCGATACATGCATAGAGAAAGAATAAGGATAGCAGAATAGATCCTATTCCATAAACGAAACCAAGTGGAGCATAAAACCACATCATTGTAGAAACTATCGCACCAAATAATGCATAGACAATCGACAATAGAGCAATGCTTTTTCCTGTTGAATCACCACCTTCAGTGTGCATCTTAAATCCTGCCTGTTCATAGTCAACTCTGTAAATCCATGCCAAAGCCAAAAAGTGTGGAATCTGCCAAAAAAGTAAAACTAAAAACAGTAATACTCCGGGCATGTCAATGCTATTTGTACATGCAGTCCAACCACCTAGCGCAGGCAAAGCTCCTGGGAGTGTTCCGGCATAGAGTGACATCTTTGTTTTTCTCTTGAGCGGTGTATAAACATATACATAAGTAAGTATTGTCAATACCGACAAGAAAGCCGTAAGTGGATTTACCAAAACAAATAGTATGATTGCTCCAATCACTGATAAGAGAACACCAAAAATGGTTGCTTCTTGCTTTGACACTATTCCTGAAGGAAGTGCTCTGTTTGCAGTTCGCTTCATGGATTTGTCATATTGAATTTCCATGACATTATTCAGAACGCAACTTCCAGCTGAAGTCAAAGCTGTTCCTATCATTGCAAAAAAGAATGGTTGTACCATTGACATTGTTGAAACAAAGACTTCAAAATGGGTGTCAATCGCAAGATAATACCCGGTTGCTGCCGTTAAGACAATCATTCGGGTTATCCCTGGTTTCGTTAATTCAAAGTACGCTTTAAATCTATTGACCTGATGATCTGAATCTGTAGTTGCCACGGTAATACCGCAAAATGGTGAACAGTGATCAGGTCATCCTAATCTTATGCATGCTGATTCGAATGTGATTCCTTTACAACTACTTCCTCGGGTTGGCCTTGCGGCTCTTCCCACTGTGGATAGAAATCTGTTGTTCTACCGGGAAGTGAAAATTCATAAGGTCCACGATATACACGAATATCTGTGTCAAAATTTCCATGACCCGGATGAGCAGGTGCAGCCCACTCCAAAGTATTTGCTTGCCAAGGATTTCTTGGCGCAGCTTTACCATATTTGAGTGACCAGAAAATATTGAAGATTAGAATGAGCTGAGAAAAACCAAGAATAATCGCAGCAAATGTGATGAATTGATTCATCGGCTGGAATTGCTGCAAGAATTCATAAATGTATGGATTGTAAATTCTTCTCATATGTCCACCAACACCTAAAATGTGCATTGGGTAGAAAGTAAGATTGAAGAACACAAATGACCAATAAAAATGCTTACGACCCAAACTTTCATTGAGCATCTTACCATACATTTTTGGGAACCAATAATAGATGCCGGCAAAGATTGCAAACAAAGCACCACCAAAAAGTACATAGTGAATGTGAGCAACAATGAAATATGTATCGTGGATGTAAATGTCAACAGGAGCGGATGCCATGAAAACACCACTTAATCCACCAATGATGAATGTTGCAATAAATGCTAATGCATTGAGATTTGCAGCTGTAAAACGAATATCACCTCTCCAAATCGTGCCAAGCCAGTTGAAAATCTTGATTGCAGATGGAACAGCGATAACAATTGTCGACAACATGAATGTTGTACCAAGCAAAGGATTCATTCCTGATTGGAACATGTGATGTCCCCAAACAATGAAACCCAAGAATGCGATACCCATGATCGCGAAAATCATGGCTTTATACCCATAAATTGGCTTGCGAGCAAATGTTGCCAAAACATCGGATACTATTCCCATTCCTGGTAGAATCATGATATACACAGCAGGGTGAGAATAAAACCAGAAAAGATGTTGCCAAAGAATTGGTTGACCACCACCACCAAGCAATTGCTTATGCTCAAGAAGTTCATTTCCTTTTTGAACAAATGCACCTGTTAAGAGTGAATTATCGGGAGCCCCAACAAGTAAATTGTCGGGCATGAAGAATGATGTGTGCAAATATTGATCTGCCAATTGCATGGAAATTGCTGCGGCCAAAACCGGAGTTCCGAGTGTGATGAGAATTGCTGTGATAAACAATGCCCATACTGTCAGTGGCATTTGGAAGAATTGCATGCCTTTGGCTCTTTTGTTCACTATGGTGGCAAGGTAATTTGTTGCACCCATGATGGATGAAAATCCAATCAAGAACAAAGATATAAGCCAAGTTGTTTGACCTGCTCCACTGGATGGGCCAAGTGGAGGATATCCGGTCCAACCTGCAGCTGCTGCTCCTGAATCGAAAAAGAATCCGGAGAGAAGAATCAAACCTGCAGGAGGCACTAGCCAAAATGAGAACATGTTCAATCGTGGCAATGCCATGTCATCAGTTCCAATCATCAATGGAATGCAGAAATTTCCAAACATCCCAACTGCCAAAGGTATGATGACATAAAAAATCATTACTGTCCCATGTAGAGACAATAACTGAGTATAGAAATTAGCTGTGACAGCTCCATCAGAAACCCATGTATCAGGTAGAATATTTCCCAATAATGGAATTGCTTCACCAGGATAAGCCAATTGCCAACGAATGAGCAATGCGAATAGACCACCAACAAAGAGGAATAAAAGCGAAGCAAGCATGAACTGCTTTGCGATAACCTTGTGGTCGGTTGAGAAAATGTATTTTCTTATGAACGAGACATCGTGATGATGAGCATGATCTCCATGTGCATCGTGTCCGTGAGCTTCATGTGCATGAGCGATTGCCGTTTGCATATGTACCACCAATGGTATTCGTTAATGGTTAATTTTTCTTAGTTTTTGTGGAATCAGGTGCTGCCGCCAATGTTGCAGTCGTATCTGCAGAAGGTGCTGCTTCCGGTTTTTTGAGTTTATACTGCTGATCAAGCCAAGCATCATAGTCTTGCTGTGAATCCATGATCAACAAACCACGCATGTTATAATGTCCTGAACCACAAAGCTCGGCACATGCAATCTCATATCTGCCGGCTTTTGTTCCATTGAACCAAACCTTGATCCACTGACCCGGAACTGCATCTTGCTTCACCCTGAAATTGGGTAAAAAGAAACTGTGCAATACATCATTGGAAGAAAGGTTCACCAATACATTCTTGTTAATTGGCAAATGTGCTTCTACCGGGCGCGCGCCACCGGGACTGATAATCACCAAATCATCTTTTCCTTTGGTATCATTTGAATCTATACCAAATGGATTGGCTGTACTAATCTGATTGCGATCTTTTTTACCAAATACACCATCAGGTCCGGGATAACGAAACTGCCAACCAAATCCGGATTGATAACCCAAGACATCAATCGTTACATCAGGATTGGGAACCCTATATGCAGACTTCGATTTTGTCCAAGCATCATCACTCCATAAGCCGATACCGGCAAAAAGAAATGTAGGCAATAATGTCCATGTGAATTCCATGAGATTATTGCCATGATAATGGTATGCTCTTCTTCCTTCTTGATGCCTATACATAATAATGAAGGCAATCAAAATTCCATATGTGATAAAGAAGATAGCAACCGAGGCATAATATATCATTGCGAACAATTCATCGAGTTCGCTTCCAAATGTGCTGACATTTTCAGGAAAAAAGGTGAGCATGTCTTTATAAGCCCACTCCATCGCTTTCGAAACATCAAAACTCATTGTGATATGCCACTATTAGGGTGAATATAAAAATCAGTTTAATTCGGCTTCTGTATATGCAGAGGATCTTCCGGATGTTTGATCTCTGACTGCCTTCACTTCATCAACTGTAACAGGGCTTCCGGAATTACCCCAGCTTGAACGAACATAGGTCAACACTTCTGAAATTTCTTGGTCTGACAATTGAGACCATGCAGCCATGACGCCATTATACGTTTTGCCATTTCTTTCAATAGGACCTTGAAATCCATGCAATACTATGCGAATGGGCTTAGAAGCATCTGCATTCTGAGCCAATGCAGAACCAGCCAATGGAGGATATGTTCCGGGAACACCTTGTCCTTTTGCCTGATGACATGTCGCACAAACTTGCTTAAATGTGGTTGCTCCTGGGGAGGCATCTGCTGCATCCGCACCACCCTTACCTGCAGAAGCATCCTCCGCAATTGGAGACTCATAGACAGGGTCGTCTGTGTAATTGGTGAAAAATCCTTTCACATTACAACCAGACATAAGCATGGTAATCGGAATGAAAACTATCGTGAGAAGTAGAGAGAGAAACAATTTTTTCATAATGTATCAGTAAAATTGTATTCAAATCAACAGTGATGCTGCTTCACTTTGACGCCACTAAAATACATGGTATCGCAGTCATCACCAAAAAGAAATTGCAAAGTTATCAATATTGAGATATGGACAAATTCTCCAAGCTCAAGCCATAAGAACATATAATTGATGCAACCATTGAAATTACAAGCATTTAGAGTTCCGATCCTACCACTTGAGCATTATTAAATACAAATACAGGCTTTCCAATAAGTTCAGTTCCAAAGAAAGGGCTGTTTTGTGATTTTGATTTTGATGTCTCCGGAATTGGTGTCCATTGTGCTTCCAGATCAATGATTGTCAAACAAGCCAAGGCGCCATCTACCAATGATGGTTGAGGCAATTTCAAGATGGAGCGAGGTCCAATCGAAAGCAATTCAATCATACGGCTTAGAGTGATTATTCCAGTTTGAACCAAATGTTTGATTGTTAAACCAATGCAAGTTTCTAAACCTAAAATTCCATTAGCAGCCAAAGCCAGCTCGCAATGCTTTTCATGTTCTGCATGAGGTGCATGATCTGTGGCGATTGCATCAATGGTGCCATCAGCCAATCCCTGCAATATTGCCTCGATGTCTGATTGTTCACGCAAAGGAGGATTCATTTTTGCCTGAGTGCCGTGTTTTTTGATTGCCTCATGTGTCATCATGAAATGATGCGGTGTTACCTCGCAAGTGATTCTTTGACCCCTTTCTTTTGCTTCACGTACAAGTTGTACGCTCCCGCGCGTGCTCATATGAGATACGTGGTATCGTCTATTTCCGCAATACCGAGCAAGTTGGATGTCTCGTGAGACTATCAATTCTTCTGCAATTGATGGATATCCTTTCACACCCAATTCAGCGGATACTTCTCCCTCATGCATGACAAAATCACGAGTAAGGCTATGTTCTTCACAATGCTGTGTCAATAATCCGTCAAATGGTGCCAAATAATCAAATGCCCTACGCATCATCTCCGGAGATTCAACGCATGAACCATCATCGGAAAACATCACCGCGCCTGCTTCCATCAATTCTATCATCGGAGTGAGCAATTCTCCTTTTCTCCCTATGGTCGTTGATGCACAAACGTGGACATTGACAATATTTCCGTTTGACTTGTTTTTGATATAATCGAGGACTATTCGGCTATCAATAGCGGGTTGAGTATTTGGCATGCACACAACATCAGTGAATCCGCCATTTGCGGCAGCTGCTGTTCCTGTTTCGATTGTTTCCTTGTATTCCTGACCTGGCTCTCTCAAATGAACATGCATGTCCACAAAACCGGGCGCTGCAAGATATCCCTTCGCATCTATAATGGTGAGATTTGGCTGTTGCTCAAGAATGTGATTGGGATAAGAAATGATGCCGCGCTGATCAATCATGAGATCACGAGTTTCATCTATGCCCTCATTGGGGCTGATGATGCGAATGCCTTTAAAAAGATAACTTGTCATTTCCTAAAATCTTGCCGAGAAATGTTCGACGATGATAAGCGGAAGGGCCATGTTTGACGATTGCTTCTCTGTGTTTTGTCGTACCATAACCTTTATTTTGTGCAAAATAATAAAGTGAACTGACTTTCCCGTCGAGTTCTTGCATTATTCTGTCCCTGGTTACTTTGGCAATAATCGAAGCAGCTGCTATGGAAAAGCAATGATAATCCCCTTTAACAATGGTTGTAAATGGCAATGAATCATGCTCAAAATGATTTCCATCAATCAATACATGAAGATTTTTGGTCTGTAAACAAGAAAGCGACTCCTGCATCGCCACAAGAGTCGCATTTCTGATATTTATTGAGTCTATGATATCCTCTTCCACAATCCCAATTCCAACCTCAATTGCTTGTGAAAGTATGCTTTCGAAAGCCTTTTCACGCTCTTCGGCAGACATTATCTTCGAATCTCTGTAGCACATTTCATTGCTTAGTCCCTTCGGAAAAACAACCGAAGCTGCAACGACAGGACCGGCTAGAGAGCCTCTTCCGGCTTCATCTATACCGGCAACAAGAAGTCCGGATTCCCAAAAAGGCACTTCTCGATGATTATCCGGAATGTGGATTGCATTCTTTGATTTCATTCTCGAATCAATGTGAGGAATTCATTGCGCAATGGTAATTCATCGCGCAAAATTCCGCGCATGACTGAAGTGACCATTGATGCCTTTTCTTCTGACTCATTCACCCCTCGGGCTATCATGCAATAATGCTTGGATTCAATCACTACTCCCAATGCCTTCGGCTTGATGATGTCTTCGATGAAATCTGCAATTTGCTCTCCCAATTCTTCCTGGATCTGACCTCTTCTCGAAAACCATTCCACAATTCTGGAAAGCTTTGACAAACCAAGTACATAATCGCCTGGAATATATCCAATGGCACATGTGCCTGATATAGGCTGCCAATGGTGAGAACAAACAGACATCACCGTAATATTTCTGCTGATGATGAGTTCATCGACTTGCTTTCTATTTGGAAAGACGGTGATTTTTGGCGCAGGATCAAATCTTCCTGCAAAAAGTTCATTCACCCACATCTTGGCCAAGCGATGAGGTGTATTCATACTATTAGGATCATTGCGATCAATGCGAAGAATATTGAAAATCTCACCAAATTTTGCTGATAACTCTTCAATCATGGAATCTCGCTCTTCCCTGCTTACATGCATATTGCCATTTGCATCAAACAATGTTTGACCGGATTCATTCTTTTTCGGGAAAAAATCTTTTACCAATTCTTGAATGAGATCATTTGCTATTGGCATATTCCCAAGAACATCTTGTGTGGCCTTTATATGAGGCGCTTGACTTTGTTTTTTCATTGTAATACCTCTGAAGACATTGCGGAATCTGCATTGTACACAGGTATGCTTACAGGTTCACCGAAATATTCTACGAAGTTTGCATCGGATTCATAGAGTTTTATGGAATGTAATGAGCCGGTAGCTATTTTCGGTTCAAGTATACTCCAGAAACGAATTGCAAGATTTTCAGCCGTGGGAATAATTCCTTTAAGAAATGCAACATCATGATTCAAATGTTTGTGATCCACATGCTCAATAATGTGTTCTTCAATCAAATCTCTTAAAAGCTTGAGATCAATGACATACCCGGTTTCAGGATCCGGTATTCCCTTAACAGTAACTTCCATGGTATAATTGTGTCCATGACCCATAGGATTGTTACATTTGTCAAAGATTTTTTCATTCTTTTCATGTGAAAATGTAGGGTTGAACAAGCGATGGGCTGCAGAAAAATGCATTTTCCTTGTTACATAAACCATATTTTTACTCCTAATTGTAAGTGCTATCGCTAACATAAATGCTCTTGGAATCGTTCCAATTGCATGTCAAACCTACAAATTTCTCAATGTATGCCATCATGAAGCAAGAAGTTTTCCACAATTTTTACTTAAAGACATTTGTTTTCAAGCAGATATTGAATTCTTTGCTTTTCACGATTTTCCCATGTATTGTCTTTTCTCAATCATCAATCGATGATTCTCAAACAATGCTGAGCAAACAGGCAATGATGAGAAATGCTCAATTGAAATTTATGAAGGTTGAAGCTGAACTAAGTATTACCATCAATGAAAATACCAATTCAGCCGATTGCCTCATGCAAATGGCCGGACGGGATTCATTGTCAATGGAAGTTTCCGGACCATTTGGCATTAGTGTGGCAAGACTGTATTCAAATTCGAAGTTCTTTCTTTTTCATGATATGTTGCAAGGTCGTGCCATTGAGGGTAAACCAACCAGAGAAACTTTATCCGAAGTGACATTTCTTCCTCTCTCATTCGAAGACTATGCTTCTTTATTTAGAGCAGAGCCTCCGGGGAATATACAACTATTCACTCCGGTAGAGTCTTATTCCGACAGCGTCAAATCATTGTATAAACGAGTGATTGATCCTTCTGCAACGGAATATCTTTTGTGCAATAAAGTAGATGGCACCATTCGGGAATATCAAAGAAAAAACAAAGAGGGCATTCTTGAATTGTCAATGGTTTATGACAAATACACAATTATCAATGGAATTCCGATGCCAAGCATTGTTTCATTGAATTCACCTCTTCGTGGTGTGAGTGTAACAGTGACCGCGCAATCTATTTTCGTTAATGATTCCATCCCTTCAGTCATGCGCTTCCCTCTTCCTGCATCCATCACTCCCCTACGGATGGATTAAAAGGATGATGTGTACATTTTTATCAAAGACAATCCACCTATTCTCGATTGCAGGCATGTACTGCATCTTGCATTGCATTGCTTTTGCGCAAAGCAATCAAGATACCTCCTCGATTCAAACAAAAAGATCAGGACTTGATTCCACAGTGACATATGTTTCCCGAGACAGCACAGTTTTTTCCTTAAAAAAAAGAACAATGATCTTAAAAGGTGATGCAGAAATTTCAATCAAGAAACAGAAATTACAAGCTGAATCAATCGAGATTGACTTCAAGGAATCTATCGTAAAAGCAGAAGGTGCAAAAGATTCCACTGGAAAAAAAGTAGGATATCCCATTTTTGCAGATGGTGGCGAAGAGTTTTCAGGTGAACGAATTCTCTTCAATCTCGAAACACGGAAAGGAACCATCACACTTGGTGAAAGTAAAGTTGATGAAGGTGGTTTTTATTATGGTTCAAAAGTAAAGAAGGAATCAGACAATACGCTGTTTATACAAAATGGTTGCTATACCACCTGCACTCAAAATCATCCTCATTTTTATTTTGGTGCTTCAAAGATGAAGGTTGTCACCAATGACAGAGTATTCATGGACAATATTTCATTTGTTGTTGAAGATGTACCAATAATCACACTCCCACTTGGAATCTATGTCCCAAACAAAACAGGTAGAACATCCGGATTACTTTTCAATATTCCATTTGTTTCGACAGCTGATGGAATCGTTGCCCAAAATTTAGGGTATTTCTGGGCGATCAATGATTATATGGATGCACAATTTACGGCAGATGTATTTAGTAAAACGGGATATCTATTGAGAAATGTCTGGCGATATTCTGTTCAAAATAATGTCACCGGATCATTATCCATTGAATATGGTAGAAGAAGGCAAAATGCTCAATCTGATTATGTGAATAGTTGGCGCATCATTGGAAATCATCAGCAAACCATCAATCCTCAATCACGCATCACTGCATCGTTCAATGTAGCAACATCTACTTTCATCAATCGATTTGCAAGTGAACTAAACGATCGTTTGACGCAATCATTGTTTTCCAATGCAGGCTATTCATCATCTTTTGATAATGGTACAACGCTAGGAATAGATATTGCTGCCACTCAAAACATAGTGACGAAGGAATATTCAGTCAATCCAAATATCACTTATAATGTCCCGACTTTTTTTCCACTCAAAGGTTTGGCGAAAGGAAATTCGTGGCTTCAAGATATTGGATTCGCATATTTTGTTCGTGGCGCATTTTCACATAATTCAGTGCGATCAATAACAAATACACTTCCCGGAATTCGTGATACACTTTTTCGTGAAAATAATACCAGCGTGATTAGACACAATCCATCTATTAGCATCTCACCAAAGGTTGGTTATTTTTCTTTGACTCCAAGTATTTCATATTCAGAAAATTGGTATTTCAGATCATTGACTCGATCAATGAATCCGATTGATTCTACAATAATCGATAGAACAGAAACTAACACAGTACCTTTGCGAGAAACACAATTCCAAGCCTCACTTGGTATCGGAACTCGTTTATTTGGATTGATCAAGCCAAGACTTTTTGGAATCAATGCACTAAGGCACACATTTTCTCCAACGATTTCTTTGTCTTATGTTCCTGAATATTCATCTGCGAATACAGATAATATCAGAACCTATCGCGATTTTAGACTCAATAAAGACATTGAATATTCTCGCTTTGAATTGGATGGCGGTCGTGGTGCAAATCGAGGTTCCACATTTGTGAATTATGCTTTGAGCAATCGTTTTGAAGCAAAAATGATGCAGGGTGATACAGTTGATAAAAATCTTGAACTCCTACAATTGGATATTTCAGGATCTTATGCAATGGCATTGGACTCACTGAATTGGAGTGCGATCACCATGGCATTCAGAACTCCCTCAATTGGATCATTCAATCTCAATGGAAATGCAGGATTTACTCTTTATGATGAAGAAAAGAATGCATTCGGTTCAATGACTCCCGTCAATGCTCTTTTGATTGAAAGAGGCAAAGGTTTGGCGCGTTTGACTTTTGCGTCCATTAATATTTCTGCTCAATTTGCATCTGGCTCCATGACATTGCAATCTTCACAAAAAGATTCAACACTTGAGCAAAATTGGGGTTTTAATGGAGATCGTTTTGCGATTCGCAGTATTGATGATCGACAGCAGGTAGATTACTTTGGGGAGCGAGGCATAGGAGGAAGACCATTGCAATTTCCATGGTCACTATCAACTAGTGTAACATACTTCTATGGGGAACCGGTAAAAGGAATGATTAGCAGAAGATTTGATGCTCGAGCAGATTTTGACATTCGCCTCACTTCAACATTGAATGTGCGCTCATCTTTTAGTTATGATTTTATCAATGCGATGATTGTAGCTCCCAGCATCTCCATCATCAAAGATTTGGATTGTTGGGAATTGTCTGCGAATTGGTATCCTACCGGGTTCAATCAGGGATTCATCATCCGTTTTGCAGCGAAGGCCTCGCAATTGCGAGACCTTCAATTAATAAAGCGAAACTTGCCAGTTTTTAGATAATCTTACTGATGAAATGCAGTTGCAAGAAATGCCTGCTTTTCAACTTCATGCTTTTTACCAAATCCGGTAGCCGGGCTTGCAGCTTCGGGTCTACCTGCATATGACAACTGTTGTCCGGCAGAAAGAATCTCCGCCAAACGAGGTGCAATGAAATACCAAGAACCTTGATTCTTTGGTTCTTCTTGAACCCATTTCACAAACTTTGCATTCGAATATTGCGCCAACATCGCACTTGCATAATCATCCCTGAAAGGATATAATTGCTCAACTCTGATGATTGCAACAGATTGCTGGGCATTGAGTTTAGCTCTTTCGGCAATCAAGTCATAATAAACTTTACCCGAACAAAGCAAAACGCGTTCAACTGAAGATGGATTGATGATTGCATCATCATTGATGATTTCTTGGAATGAAGGAACCAATAAATCACTCAATACAGAAATTGGTTTGCGAAGTATCTCTTTTGGAGACATCACAATCATTGGTTTTCTGTATGGTGCTTTCACTTGGCGACGCAATGCGTGAAAATATTGAGCGGGTGTCGTGAAATTACAAACAAACATATTGTTCTCAGCACAGAGCTGAAGGAATCGTTCAAGACGAGCGCTGGAATGCTCCGGTCCTTGTCCTTCATAGCCATGCGGAAGCAATAATGTAAGATTCGAATGTTGAGCCCATTTTGCTTCAGAACTACTGATGAACTGATCTATCACAACTTGTGCACCATTCACAAAATCTCCAAACTGCGCTTCCCAAAGCGTCAATCCATTGACAAGAATAGTGGAATAACCGAATTCAAAACCAAGCACAGCTTCTTCAGACAATGGACTATTGTATATTCTGAGTTGTCCTTGATTATCAGAAAGTTTATTCAACAAAATCAATTCTTCTTCAGTCTGGAAATCACGCAGTATTGCATGCCTATGACTAAAAGTGCCACGACCGCAATCTTGACCGCTCATGCGAATGTCATGTCCTTCGAGTAGCAAAGAACCAAAAGCCAATGCCTCACCCATAGCCCAATCAATTGCTGGTTGATCAGAATCAAGCATGTGAGAACGCTTATTGAGAAGATCCACGACTTTAGGATTTGCAGTAAATCCAGCAGGAACATGAGATATTTTCTCAACGATTGATTTCAGAATCGAAGGATCAACTTTCGTTTCAACATGAGAAAATACATTTGCTCCGGAATATGGATTATGTACTCTTGATGAAGAAGAATTTCGTGCAGAAAATGCAGAGTTCAATTCTTCTTTCACTTCACTCATGATGCCATTCAATTCTTCTTCAGTAAACACACCACTTGCTTTCAACGTATGTGCATATTGCTGACGGACAGGTACTTGTACCTTGATTTTTTTATACAGAAGTGGCTGAGTATAACTTGGCTCATCTGTTTCATTATGCCCGTATTTTCTGTAGCAGAATAAATCAACAATGACATCATCATTGAATTTCTGTCTATACTCAAAAGCAAACATCGCCGCAATACGAACAGCTTCAGGATCATCACCATTCACATGAATGATAGGCACTTGTAACATCTTTGCGATATCACTCGCATAAGGCGTAGATCTGCCATCATCAGGAGATGTTGTGAAACCAATTTGATTATTGATGATGACATGAATTGTACCACCGGTTTTATATCCGGATAGACGAGACAAGTTCAATGTTTCGGGCACTACGCCTTGTCCGGCAAAGGCGGCATCTCCATGAACAAGAATTGGCAAGTGAGAATCACAATCTTTATCATCAATCATATCATCCAATGCTCTTGCCATGCCTTCAACAACAGGATTCACTGCTTCCAAATGACTTGGATTTGGTGCGAGCATGACATTGACCGTTTCTCCTGTTCTGGATGTAAAGACTCCTGTTGCACCTAGATGATATTTTACATCACCTGAACCTTCAAAAGAATTTGGATCATAATTGCCTTCAAATTCATCAAAGATTTTATCATAAGGTTTGTTTAAAATATTCGCCAGTACATTCAAGCGACCTCTATGAGCCATCCCAATCACCACACCATGCAATGATTCTCTTGATGATAATTCAAGAGTCTTCTCAAGAAAAGTGATCGTTGTTTCTCCACCTTCAAGAGAAAATCTTTTCGACCCTAAATATTTTGTGTGAAGATATTGCTCGAATTGTTCTGCTTTGGTGAGATGCTTGAATATATGAAGTCTTTGTTCTTTGGAAAATGAATATGAAAACCGTGTTGGTTCAACCCACTTTTGAATGAAGCGCTCTTTCACGGGATCCTGAACATGCATGTATTCAATCCCCAATTTTCCGCAATAGGTATCATGAAGCATATCAATGATATCACGGAGTGATGCACGGTTTATGCCACCAAGACCACCGGTGTCAAATTCCCTATCCAAATCCCAAATGGTAAAACCATAGGCTGCCGGATCTAATTCTGGATAATAATAAGCTTGGAGTCCGAGTGGATTGACATCCGCGAGAAAATGTCCGCGAACTCTATATGCATTTATGAGTTGGGCAACACGAGCTTCTTTGTCCAATGACTCCAATTCATCCTGTGGCATGAAAGGATTAATACGATTATCCTTCTGCCAACGAACAGGCTCAAATGGTATATGAAGATTTGCAAAAATCTGATCATAGAAATGTTCTTCACCCAAAACCAACTTATGCACATAAGCAAGGAATTCTCCGGATTCAGCGCCCTGAATGATGCGATGATCATAGGTGCTTGTGATTGTGAGAACTTTGCTGATTGCCAATGTTGATAATACATCGGGCATCACTGCTTGAAATTCAGCAGGATATTCTATTGAACCGGTTGCTATGATTAGCCCTTGACCTTCCATCAAACGTGGCACAGATGAAACAGTGCCAATTGTACCGGGATTGGTCAGCGAAATGGAAGCACCTGATAATTCATCAACAGTGAGTTTGTTTGTTCTTGCTTTTGCAATCAAACCATCATATTCAGCACAGAAATCTGAAAATGTCAGGGCTTGCGCATTTTTTATGCTTGGTACAACAAGCATACGCATTCCATCTTTACGCGTTACATCTACAGCCAGACCAATATTTACTGATGATCTTTTTATTCTATGCGGTATTCCATCTATCACTGAAAAGGCATCATTCATGTGAGGATATTTTACCAATGCCTTTACAAGTGCCCATGCAAGGATATGTGTATATGAAACTTTTTTCTTTTTGTTTCGATCGAGATGTCGATTGATCAATCTGCGATTTTCTTCCAAAGCTTTTACAGGAATAACTCTGAAAGAAGTAGCTGTTGGAACATTGAGTGATTGCGACATATTGGAAGCAATGCGCATTCCAATACTAGATAATTTTTCGGGTATGTCTGATGAAGCAAGTGGAATGGTTGTGTCTTGTTTAACTTGGCTTTGTTGTTGCTCAACTTTCGGCTGGGGTTTTGAAGGTGGAGTCTCCTGTACAACTTCAATCATGTCATCATGCGATTGAAATGGTTGTTCTTGCATCGAGGAAATGGTTGCATCCTTTCTTGCTTGGAAATATGCTCGCCATTCCTCTCCCACTGAATTGGGATCATGAAGAAAGTCGGCATACAGATCATCAATATATGCACTATTGGGAGTCAACATTGGATAGCTCTTGTGTTATATAATCAATACATGCCGGTGAATGCAAATACTGCATCACAAACAAGTTCTGTATCGAGAAAAACATCGATCATTGTGCCCGGGGCGGGACTCGAACCCGCACGTACGTTGCCATACCCGAGATTTTAAGTCTCGTGCGTCTGCCATTTCGCCACCCGGGCATTATGTATTGCAAAATTACTGAATTTTAGCCAATAATAGCATCCAAAATCAGTTTGCATCAAAGGTTTTTTCTTCTGTTTTTGAGGGTTCAGTCTTTTCCCGTATTTTCTGTGAGGTTATTCATTCACCATAAGTAATAGATAAGCAGCATTTATGGATAAATCAGTACATATCATTGGGTTCCCTATGGATCTTGGATCCGGCAGAAGGGGTGTAGACATGGGTCCATCAGCTTTGCGAATCGCGGGGCTTGCAGAAAAAATTCGTTCATTGGGCTACAGAATCATAGATGAAGGGGATATTCCAGTCGCAAATCAAGAAACAAGTGACATATACAGCGATACATTGAAGTTCTTGCCTAGCATCAAAGATGCTAATACATTACTTGCTTCGAAAGTTGAATCCGTATTGGACAATAATGGTTTCCCTTTGATCATTGGAGGTGACCATGCAATGGGTATTGGAACAATTGCCGGAATTTCCGGTCATTGTAAGAAGCATGGCAAAACTCTTGGTGTATTATGGATAGATGCACATGCCGACATGAATACTCCAGATACAACTCCATCCGGTAATATTCATGGAATGCCACTTGCAATTTCAATGGGTTATGGAGCTGATGAACTTGTGAATTTGCATTATCCCGGACCCAAAATCAAGCCTGAACATTTGGTGATAATTGGTGCTCGATCTATTGATCCGGGCGAGAGAGACTTCATTCGCGAGGTTGGAGTTACAGTACATACAATGGTATCGATTGACAAAAATGGGATGTATGATATCACCATGCGAACGCTTGAACGCATGAGATCGACAGTCGATCATCTCCATATAAGTTTTGATTTAGATAGCGTTGATCCAAGTGTTGCAAAAGGAGTTGGGACGCCTGTTCCGGGTGGGCTATCTTTCAGAGAAGCACATCTTATCATGGAATTGGCTGCAGAAAGCGGACTTGTCTCTTCATTTGAAGTTAGCGAAGTCAATCCAATTTTGGATGATATGAATGCCAGTGCAATCTTTGCCACAGATATCGTGGCATCATGTATGGGAAAACGAATTTTATAATCTATTCCAAGGAGGACATCATGATTTTCACCATTACAGCCAGACATTTCAAAGCCTGGCCAGAATTGCAAGAGACATTGAAAAACAAAGCAGAACAATTTTCAAAAGCACATCCTCAAATTACAAGTACAGAAGTTGTGCTATCTGAAGAACATGATAAAGAAGTAGAATTTATCGTGCATGTCAATCATCATGTTCTCAGTTCAAAAGATTCCGGACATGATTTTGATAAAGCGATTCATTCAGCCACAGATAAAATGATATCACAATTACGCAGATTAAGAGAAAAACAATCCGACTATCGAAGAATGTAACTATGGAAAATGCATGAGCTTACTCGATCAAATAAAACCTATTTCCAAAGAAATGATTCCGGTCAGACTTCTCCTCAAAGCTCCAATTCAATGGACGCAATTGACGGGTGAAATTGGACTTGATAATTTCATCACCGACAAGAGTCTGCATCGCCCTCAATTGGCTTTAGCGGGTTTTGTGGGGTTATTTACTTATCATAGAGTACAAGTATTTGGAAATACAGAAATTTACTATCTTCAGTCATTATCTCATGAAGATAGAATCAAGTCTTTCAAAACTTTGGCAGAGTTTGATATTCCCTGCATTATTGCAACAAATGATCATGTAATAGATAATGAAATCATCGAGATTGCAAAGCAACACAATATCGCTATGTTTCAAACACCATTTGGAACAACAAAAACCATTGCCTTGCTATCTGATTTCTTGGAAGATCAATTTGCCGAACAGGCAGTGGTTCATGGTTCTTTTGTGGATATTTATGGTGTAGGGGTTCTTCTTCATGGTAGAAGTGGAATTGGAAAGAGTGAGATTGCTCTTGACTTGATTGAAAGAGGTCATCGCCTAGTTGCAGATGACGTGATTATGCTCACAAAAAAACGCGAAAATGTACTCATGGGTACTGGGACTTCACTCGTAAAGCATTTCATGGAAATACGAGGGCTCGGTATCATAAATGTTGAGAAAATGTTCGGCATCCGTGCCATACGCTTCCAAAAAAGATTGGAAATAGTGGTAGAACTCGAAGAATGGAACAAAGACGGTAATTATACAAGAACTGGACTCGATGAAGATCCTTTTTCGATTCTTCAAGTTCCTGTTTCTAGAGTGATTCTTCCTATTTTTCCGGGAAAGAATGTCACGGTTATTGCCGAAGTGATTGCTCTGAATTATTTGCTTAAAACCTATGGCTATCATGCTGCAAATGTATTTTCAGAAACATTGGAACAAGAAATACAAAAAAAGACTGATGAATTGTCTTCTCTGCATGATGATCGATTGATTTCCTATTTTCAAAGCGACATAGAATAAACATACACATACTACCCTTAAACAATCAATGAAGCACTTTACCCCAATATTTCTCTTGCTCCTTGGCTTATGCTCTTTTCGACTATTTGCCCAACCTGCCTGTGATAAAGATCGCTCTTGTATAGGTAGAGCGGTTCAAATGTCTGTTAATAGTGGAAGAGGAGCGCATTTCGTAGAAGTTGCCGGCTATTCAATACCCGACAGAAAACAAACTGCAATGACACTCGAAATGTGGGTCAAAATTGATCGTTTACCCAATACAGTGCAGTTTCTTGGTGGGCTTTGGGGGCCAAGCTTCGACAATAATGATTCATGGCAATTATTCATCAATCAAAACAATGATTTAGTTTTCGAAGTAAATGGCGATGGCACAAAACTTCGTAGTGTTGATAATACAAAAACAAGCGTTCCCTTTGCATCATTTTTTGGAAAGTGGACACATATTGCTGCAATATTCAATGGTGCTGCAAATACCGTATCGATATATGTGAATAGCGAGCTCGTTGCAGGCCCTACCAATAATCCAACCTATCCTGCTTCATATCTGCGACCACCGGAAAAACAAGGGTTAAAATTAATGTTTGGAAGTACAAATGGTTTGTCTGATAATACAACCATCAATCGTACTTTCAGAGGACAAATGGATGAAATACGACTTTGGAACAAGGCTTTATCGCCATCCGAACTGTATTGTAATATGTCAAATTCACTTGCATGGAATACACCAAATCTGACATTGTATTACAGATGCAATGAAGCAGATGGAGTTGTTTCACTTTGCGATGCAACAGGTAAGAATTTCAATGGTACAATGTTTAGCGGAACAAGATGTGTAACCTCTGATCGAGCATTACAACAAAAAGTAATTGTCCAACCCACTTCAGTGACAGAAGAATTACAATGCTTGCAAGAAAAAACATTTACATTCATCATTACTGATACTTCTGTTTGTGGCAGCGGCGCAACATTCATCATGGACAATGTTGACAAAAATGCATTCACCATCAACAAAGCTTCAACTAATCTATTGCCTGGCAAACCTGATACGATTAATGTTAGAGTAAGAACGAGTGTAGTTGGACCACTGATTGCAGATTTAAAAATCAGACCAACAAATGCCTGTGGACGAGAAATAGTTGTTCCAATACGCCTGAATAGAAAAACGGAATTATCCTTCCCCAGAACTCCAATCAATTTTGATACATTATATGTTGGTTGTCCTTCGCAAACCTTTAAAGACACAACATACAAGATTTGCAATTATTCTGATTCCTTGGGACCAGGACAAGGAAGAGCTGTTTCAATAACCTCAATAGTCAATAAAATTCCCGGAAGATTCAGCATTTTATCCCCTGCACTTCCTGCAATTATTCAACCTGGTAAATGCGTTGATATAGTTGTGAGGTTTAGAGTAAATCCAACTGATACATCAAATATCTTTTTTGATACGCTCACGATAAACACCACAGACAAATGCGAACCTAAGTTCATCACAGTTCCGGTCAGAGGTGTTGTGCGAGAAGTATTGGCTATAACCAATGAAGCAGGAAACAGAAAAGTTGATTCAGTTCGTTGGGGAGTGGAATGTATTAATACTTTATCAAATCCAAGCATGTGGGTTTGGAAGAATCTCACTTCGCGTCCAATTACAATAGACACGATCATTGTGCCTGCAGGATTCACAGGAAGAAAACTTGGAAATAAACCCGTCTTGAATCCCAATACAGGATACTCAGCCAATTATTTTCGATTCTTTCCTCAAAGGTCAGGCAAATACAATGATTCAGCAATCATTCGCTACACAATAAGAGGAATTTCCTGCACATTTGAGAAAAAGATCTATTTATCCGGAACAGGATATGAAGCAAAAGTACGATGGACTGCCAGAATCATTGATTCCGGTGACTGCATCGTTGGACAACAAAAACGCATAATCGCTTCAATTAAAAATGAAGCTGTTGATCCATTGAATATCTCATTTTACTTCGAGGTCGGTGAAGTGTTTTTCTTTCCGGGTGGCAGATCATTCAGTATAGCCCCGGGTGAAACAAAAAATGTTCAGATAGATTTCAAACCATTGAAAGATTCACAATATGTCGATAAACTATGTCTCTTTGAAACTCGATGTTTCACAACCGATTGCATTCAAGTAAAAGGCAGAGGTGTTCTGGAAACATTCAAGTTTGATCCAATCATGATGAAAACAGAAAATGTTTTAGGTTGTGGTGAGCAACTCGACACATTGGACATATTGAACATCGCAACATTCAATCAGCGAGTACAAAAGTTTGCACTTGCAGATCCATCAGGAAAATATTCGATTATCTCGCCTCCTAATTTGCTTTCTCTTGACACGATCATTCCGACTGGAGGCAAACTACGTGTCATTTTCAAATACACTCCAAATGATATCACAAAAGACAGAGCCGATCGAGCTTTTTTGAATTATGAATCAAATACTGTGAAGTGGTCTGCTCCACTCTATGGAACCTCTGCAAATCCAAAACTATTTATTACGCCACTCACAACATTTGGCACCGTTGAAGTAAGCGATACAATTTCTCAAACAATACTTGTGGAAAATGTCTCATTTCTACCTGTGCGATTAGACTCACTCACGATACCCCAAGGCTTCACGATTGTATCAATGTCAAAAGCCATACCCACTGTAATGGCTCCAAGAGACTCCATACTTGTTAGAGTACGTTTCAAGCCTGATTCAGCCAAAACATATAATGGAATAATCAAAGCTTATTCAGATTACCCATGTCCAATTTCTGAACAAGGGTCATTGACAGGCAGAGGCATCATCATTCCACTTGATGTACCAATTTCACTCATGAATTGGGGTTATACAAAACCATGCGATTGCATAGAAAGAAGGCTGCCATTGGTAAATCAATCCATTGTGCATGGCATGACTGTAGATTCATTGATTATTGACAGTACGGGCATTCCAAATGGAACACCCCAATTCTGGAGTTGGAGTTCTACCTATTCTCCAAAGGGAACATTACCTTATACGATACCTAAAGATGCAACAGACACAGTAAAAGTTTTATTCTGTCCCAGAACTCCTGCAGAAGACAAATACATCAATTGCGCAGCACAAATCAGAATCAAAGCTTATGGACCTGGTTGGTCAAAGAATAATTTCCGCGTTGTATTGGCAGGCAAAAGAGCTTTGACATATAAACCGGAACCAATTTCGCTCACATTTCCGCCAACGCCGGTGGATACAACACTGAATCCATTATTGGGCAGAGTAACCATACCATCATTTGATAAGAACCCGGATCAATTCCCCATTGTGATTGATTCAATTTCATTTTTTCCGGATGAAAGAGTATTCACGGCTGCAAAATTTGATGGAACCCCATTTACTCAAGTAACACTAAGAAGCGGTGATACTTTACGATTTCAACTGCTTTTCAAACCTAGGGCTCCAAGATTATATCAAGCGAGAGTTGTTCTCCATGTAAGTCAACCTTGTGCTGAAACCGATACAACTATTTTGGTAACCGGTCTTGGGCAAGCAAATCCATTTGGGATGTCATTCACTTTTGACAATCAAAGAATCTTAAGAGATACCTTCCCTGCCACGCAATGCGATACTGTAAGGATACCAGTATTTGCTTCAAGAGACATCCCTGCAGAGTTGATCGACATTCACTGTGGTTTGGAGCATGACACAACCCAATTGCAATATATAGGAGTTGAAAGCCCCTACTTATCCAATTCTTGTGATGTAAAATATTCGCCGGGAATTTCAATTGCAACATACCCTCGTGGTACATTGATAAAGGTCAAGAACTTCTGCAAAGTAGATTCCACGAAACCCATTTTTACAGCGTTGTTTCAGTCAAAAACGAAGAAACGTGCCTCAATTCCAATTTTCATTGATAGTGTATTCTTCGACACTGAAAAAGTTATCCTATACAGAATTTATGCAGAGCCTGATACCGGCCAGGTTGTAATCAAACAATCTTCATTAAAAGTACTGGGTGCCGCCAGTTATGATAGCGTGCGAATTTTGGATTGCATCGACACAACATTGAGCATTTTGAATGACGGAGATCTTCCCATAAAGATTTCGTCAATCATAGGTCTTCCAAAAGGCTTTTCATTGATAGGTTCAACACCTCCTCTTGATTCATTGCTTCAACCAAATGACACTTTGCAATGCATCATCCGGTTCTGTCCTCGTTCTTCCTCATCAATTAGTTCGAAGATTGATGTGAACTCACTAATACCATGCACGATTTCAGACACAAGTTCTGTTGCAGGCATTGGCTTCGCTCCAAATCTGGAAGTACCATTTTCAATCGGACAAAGAATTAGCATCATCGACACTGTTTCCGGAGCTCTTGGCGATAAAGTATCTGTTCCTATATCCATCGGAGAGGACTTTTCAACCAGCTATCGTTCAATCACCTATTATCTGCAATCAGTGTCATTTGCACTTACATTGAAATACAACCCCAATGCGTTAAAGTATGAATCGATTGATCAATCATTATCGAAAAACATTGACATTATCTATGCACCAGGAAATCTCACTTTGCAGTTCAAACAATTGGATTCAGTCAAAAAAGGTGAATTAGCAAAAGTGAATTTTACAATTGCTGTTCCCGACTCGGCAATCTCTTCAATGTATATTGAACCAATAATTGTTACAACCGATTCATTGCCATTTGTAAACATTATTCCTCTGCTTGAAAATGCAACATGCATCATCACACCAAAATGTGGTCTTCATACATTGTCATTTGATACGGACCTTCCCACATTGATGCAACATGTACCGAATCCAGCAATGAACAATACAGAAATACGATTTGTATTGAATGAAAAAGTAGCATATACTCTTAGTCTCTACAGTTCTGATGGTACATTCATCAAAACCATTTCAAGCTCAACAAGTACTGTCGAAAAAGGTGAATATTCCCAGCTTTTGGATGTATCTGGTCTTTCAAGCGGCACATATTTCTATGTTTTGGAAGCAGGACACTACAAAGCAACTCGCAAATTGGAAGTAATCAGATAATGAATATTCCCATGGTTAGAAAAGCATATTCACCTGAATTGCCTATTTTTGCCATATTCAGAATGTGATGTAAACAACCATGTTGCAAGTTGTACAATACCAAAAGAATGGCGAAATGTCATTACTCGAAGTTCCTTCCCCACAATGTAAAGAAGGGGGGATCCTAGTCCGTACTTCTGCCTCACTCATAAGCGCCGGCACAGAAAGAACTTCCGTTGTCGGTGGACAAGCCTCACTTCTGGAGAGAGCAAAGAAACAACCCGAACAAGTCAAGCTTGTTCTTGATACACTCAAAAGAGATGGAATCAAATCAACAATTGATCGCGTTCAAGCGAAATTGGATTCCTATAAAACTCTTGGTTATAGTGCCTCTGGAATTGTGATTGAATCAACATGTGAAGAATTCTCTCCCGGTGACAGAGTTTCATGCGCAGGAGCTCAATATGCACATCATGCAGAATTCATAAGCGTCCCCAAAAATCTTGCAGTCAAACTTCCTGATTCTGTTTCCTTCATTGATGCTTCCTATACAACGCTTGGTGCAATTGCACTTCAAGGTATTCGCCAGGCGGATCTCCGTTTAGGTGAGACAGTTGCTGTCATTGGACTTGGACTACTTGGGCAATTGACTGTGCAGATGCTCAAGGCATCTGGTTGTAGGGTGATTGGACTTGATGTGAATGATGAAGTTCTCTCTCTAGCAAAACTTCATGGATGCGACATCGCACTTCAAAGCAATCAAGATGCAGTTTCTACTATCATGCATTTCACGAGAGGGATTGGAACTGATGCCGTCATCATCACAGCCAGCACTGATTCCGAAGCACCCATTCAATTGGCTTTGAATATCTCACGCAAAAAAAGTCCAATCGTGATTGTGGGTGCAGTTCCAATGAATATACCGCGTTCACCATTCTATGAAAAAGAATTGGATCTCAGAATATCCTGTAGTTATGGTCCGGGAAGATATGACCCACTATATGAAGAGCAAGGCATTGATTACCCCGCGGGATATGTACGCTGGACAGAACAAAGAAATATGCAGGCATTCATTGATTTGATGGAGCAAGGCTCGGTCAAAACCGATCATCTAACAACTCATACATTTGCAATATCTGATGCCTTGCATGCTTATGACATCATATCCGGAAAAAATCCGGAACCGCATTTGGGTATTACCCTTTTATACAATCCTGATGCAATTCCGGAATCGATGGTTACCGTCAATTCTTCGACATCACCATTAGATAATCCTGCAATTGGATTCATAGGCGCAGGAAGTTTTGCGCAAGCGCAGTTGCTTCCCCCATTGCGTTCACTCAGTGTTCGCTTGCATGCTGTTTCAACATCGAGTCCTGCAAATGCACTCTCTGTTGCAAAGCATTATGGATTTGCTCATGCAAGCACAAATTCTGAAGACATCATTCGTGATCCCAAAACTGATATAGTGTTTTGTGCTAGCAGACATGATTCACATGCAGCGTATGTTCTCTCTGCTCTCCAGCATCATAAGCCAATTTTTGTTGAGAAGCCATTATGTGTTACAAGAGAAGAATTGAAAGCCATAGAATCTTCCATTCTATCACATGGTGGAAATGTCATGGTTGGATTCAATCGCAGATTTTCCAAACCATTTGTTGATATCAAAAAGTTTTTCTCTGAGAGAACTTCTCCACTTTCTATGATGTATCGCGTGAATGCAGGTGCAATTCCATTATCAAGTTGGATTCAAGATCCAAAACAAGGAGGAAGAATCATCGGTGAGGCATGTCATTTCATCGATTGTATGGTTTATCTCACAAATGCCAAACCAATTTCAGTATATGCGAATGCTTTATCTCATGAAGGCAGACATATTGGGCATCATGATTCAACCCATATAACCATCCGTTTTTCTGATGGCAGCATCGGTACCATTTTATATTTAGCAAATGGCGATCCATCTGTTGAGAAGGAATATTGCGAAGTTTTTGCTGAAGGTAAATCAGCAATCATGAAGAATTTTACCTCTGTTGTTTTCTCAGCCGGGAAGAAAAGTAAAGAGCGTACTTATGATGGAAAAAAAGGACATAAAGAAGAAGTTCATGCATTCATTGAAGCCATGAAATCAGGAAATCCTTGTCCTATTTCATTTGCGAGCATTCACCAAGTCACAGAGGCAAGCATTGCAGCCGTTGAATCAATGCAACAAGGTACAATCATCACACTTTGAACATCAATACCATGTCGAAAACAATTCCCAAGCTGATGCATTCTTCATCAGTAACCAATGAACAACGTATTTCATTTCTACGATATATGCTTATGGCAAGAGAGTTCGATCTTGCTATGCAAAGATTGAATAGGCAAGGTCGAGCTTTCGGTGGAGTATATTCACAAACAGGAAATGAAGCAACAAGCGTTGGATCCGCATCAGCATTGGGTTCGGACGATGTATTGTTTCCCATGCATAGAAATATTGGTGGTCATTTCGTTTTCGGACAAGACTTGGATATTCTCATGAAAGCATTTTTGGCTCGAGAAGGAAGTCTTATGCGTGGAACTGATGGTACCGGACATTATGCTGATCCCTCCAAAAGAATTTATGGAAACATCTCTCATTTGGGAGCGATGATTCCTGTTGCAGCAGGATTTACCATGGCATCAAAACTGCGTGGAGAGATGTGTGTTGCAATGACATATATCGGAGATGGTGGTTCTCAAACAGGCGAATTTCATGAAGCCATGAATTTTGCATCAGTCCAGAAATTACCTCTCATTCTCATCATCGAGAATAATCAATATGCCTATTCATCTCCCAATTCCATTGAATTTGCATGCGAGCAACTTTCTGATCGAGCAAAAGGATATGGTTGTCATGGAATCACAATTGATGGAACTGATATTGAATTGGTATATGAAACCACTCTCGAAGCAGTAAAGCGAGCAAGAAATGGAGATGGGCCAACAATCATTGAAACAATAACGATGCGTATGAGGGGTCATGCCGAGCATGATGATTTCAGCTATGTTCCAAAGGAAATGCTCGCGCATTGGCAAAACATGGATCCAGTTGACAGATATATAGAACATTGCATTAAGCACAAAGCATTGAAAAAAGCAGAGATTGATGCAATGCGACAACACATCATTCAAGACATTCGGGATGCAATCGATGCAGTGATTGATTTGCCTTTTCCTCCACCAGAGGAAGCTTTCCGAAATGTATTCATAGACTAACAACTATGCTACCCAAAAAAATCATGGTTCTAGGTTCCGGAGAACTTGGAAAAGAAACAATCATAAGCGCTCAAAGATTAGGAAATCATGTCATTGCCGTAGACTCTTATCCTGATGCACCCGGAATGCATGTTGCCGATGACTTCGAAGTCATTTCAATGTTGGATGGCAATGCATTGGATGCAATCATCGAAAAGCATAAACCTGATATCATCATTCCTGAAATTGAAGCAATTCGCACCGAGAGATTCTATACCTATGAAGAACAAGGCATTCAGGTAGTTCCAAGTGCCAAAGCGGCTAACTTTACCATGAACAGGAAAGCGATCAGAGATCTTGCTGCAATGGAGTTATCAGTAAAGACTGCCAAATATGGGTATGCTACAACCTTGGAAGAAGCACAAACCATTGCACATACAATGGGATTTCCTTGCATCATCAAACCACTCATGTCATCCTCGGGCAAAGGTCAATCCACAATAAAAAGTCCTGAAGACATCGAAGCATGTTGGAATTATGCCGCCACCGGTGGTAGAGGCGATTCAAGTGAAGTAATCATCGAAGAATTCATCAGCTTTGATTATGAGATAACATTGCTTACAGTGACCCAGCAATCAGGTCCTACATTGTTTTGTCCGCCAATCGGACATAGACAAGAACGAGGTGACTATCAAGAAAGTTGGCAGCCATGTGCGATGTCAGAGATTGCATACAAAAAAGCTTGCGAGATAGCAGAACAAGTGACAACGGCGCTTTCGGGCGCAGGTATATGGGGCGTTGAATTTTTCATCAAAGGTGATGACGTGTATTTCTCAGAATTGAGTCCACGTCCGCATGATACTGGAATGGTAACCCTTGCGGGAACTCAAACATTTACTGAGTTCGAGCTTCATTGCAGAGCAGTATTGGGCTTGCCTATTCCCTATATTCAATTGGAAAGACCTGGCGCTAGCGCTGTCATTTTACATACAGAAGAAGAGCAATTCAAACCTGGTTTTACCGGTTTTGTCGATGCACTTTCAATTCCTCAATCCGACATTCGATTATTTGGCAAACCAGTGACTCGAAAGTATCGGCGCATGGGCGTCGCTCTCACATGGGGCGATTCTGCTACAACAATTGAATCTCTCAGAGCGAAAGCAAAGCACATTGCAGACTGCATATCCATTCACCCACAACAATGATAAATTAGAAGGTTCCATTATGCCTGTCATGACATATCTCGAAGCCATTGCCGATTCATTGAAAATCGAAATGCGAAAAGACGAATCCGTTTTTATGATTGGAGAAGATATAGGCACCTATGGTGGAGCTTTCAAATTAACAAAGGGATTTCTTGAAGAATTTGGCACTCAAAGAATCATCGATGCACCCATTTCTGAAGCCGCAATCATTGGTGCAGCCATAGGTGCTTCCCTCAATGGCATGCGTCCGGTTGTTGAGATGCAATTCATGGATTTCATCACTTGCGGATTCAATCAATTGGTGAATGTTGCCGGAACTACTGCCTATCGCTGGGGCATTGGTGTGCCGATTGTTGTGAGAGGCCCTGCTGGTGGTGGAGTAGGCGCAAATCCCTTTCACTCCAGAAATTCCGAAGCATGGTTTGTCCAAGCAACAGGATTGAAAGTTGTATGCCCTTCTTCCCCTGCTGATGCAAAAGGACTCATGACCGCATCTATCCGAGACAATAATCCTGTCGTGTTTTTTGAGCATAAAGGATTATATAGAAAAATCAAGGAAGAAGTGCCCGAAGGAGAATACTCGATTCCACTGGGGAAAGCTCGCATTGTACGAGAAGGGACTCATGCATCCATAATATGCTATGGCAGCGCTGTACACATGGCAATGGAAGTTGCTGAAAGAATGGAAAAAGAAGGAGTCTCCATTGAGATTATTGACATACGAACACTTGTCCCTTTTGACGAAGAAACTGTTCTTGCTTCTGCAAGAAAAACCAATAGAGTTCTCATTACACATGAAGCAACATTGACAGGTGGATTCGCAGGTGAGATCTCTGCCAGAATCACAGAAAAGGCATTTGATGCATTGGACGCACCCATAAAGAGGGTTGCGGCTTTCGATTCTCCAACGCCTTTTGCACCAACTCTCGAAAAGGCAATGCTTCCAAATGCAGATAAAATTGAACAGGAACTGAGAGAACTCCTTTTATATTAAAGCACATAATTGTTCATTCATACTTGCCGTAAAGAATCAACATGGCATATTTCTTGCTTGGGTTTAGGTGTCATTCTCGGGAATCAGGATGAAGTCTTTTATTGCTTTGATATGCCATTTCATTTTTGGATTCACTCTATTGATGAATGGACAAGAGAAGTCAATCACTGAATTTGGTGCAGTACCTGATTCAATAATAGTGTTCAAATCACCAAGACCACTGATAACCGAGCAGATGGAATCGCTCAAACATTCCTCATATTGGAGTATTGAAATGCTCTTTTCAGGGAATGGATTTGGGGCGGGTTTTTCTTATTCCAAGCACATTTCATCTACAGTATCACTACATGGATTACTTGGAATGACCGGCAATAGAAATAGTGATGAACTTGAATACATAGATCCTTTTACTGGTGCTACTTTCATACCAAACAAAGTGAACAGACTTTTTTCTTTTCCTTTGACACTTGGTTTACAGTATCGTCTGTTTAAAGAATCACTGTCTGATTCATTCAGACCATTCATCGGCGGAGGGATTGGTTATGCGATGATTCTCCAAGTACCGTATAATGAAAATCTTGTACAAACCGAGCAAAGGACATTGGCACATGGCAGACCAGCAGGATATGTTGGATTAGGTTCGGCTTTTGGTTCAGAAGGTAGAACCTCCCTTTCGGCATTAATACGGTATTATTTCATTCCTTATGGTGGAGCAGGTCTAGAAAGCATCAAAGATTTACCAATTTCAGATTTTGGTGGATTATTTATTGCACTGGGTATTGCATTTGGAAATTGACATTATTTTTTGAGGTTTGAGATTTATGAATCGTTTACCTTTAAATGGGAAACAAGCAACATTGCTGATCATAGGGGCATTCGCCTCTTTGACATTGGGTTGGGGAACTTGTGGCAATACACCGGGAAATCCTCAAGAAGCAGGAAACCCGAAAAAAACATCCAAAAAAGTCAAGAAAACAGTCAATGCTGATTCAAATCGAAAAGATAGTACAAGCTTGACGAATTCCAAACAGTCTCAAACTGTTGCAAATGGACAGTTAATCACGTACAGAAAGACCGTGATTGCCAATGGAAAGCATCTAGATTCGATTCGTAGAGCATATCGAAAAATTGACACTATCCAGAATATCGCATATAGAGCATTCATCACCGTTAACAGAAAAGATCTGCATTATTTCAGAGTTGGTGACACCGTCATGATACCAAGCATGCTCTCACCCAATCTCACCGACTATTCAATATTCCCTGCTGAATATCATGCAGTTGACTCCATTCCTAAAATTATCATGGTTTCAAATGCTTGGCAAAGCTATGCTTGTTATGAATATGGGAAACTTGTGAGATTTGCAGCATGTAATACAGGCGAGGAGAGAAAAGCTACTTTCCCAGGAAAATATTCCCTCAATTGGAGACATATTTTACGTAGATCCTCTTTGAATTCAAGTTGGATTCTTCCCTATACATGGAATTTCCATCTACATGCCGGAAGTGCATTCCATCAATTCGACATGCCGGGAAGACCCGTCTCGCACTCTTGCATTCGCCAATTTAGAGATGATGCGAGATGGCTATTCTATTGGGGTGAAGGTGCAAAAAGAGATACCCTGAAAAGACGATATATCCCTTTCTCAGGGACGACTGTCATCATTTTGGATATGTTCGATTTCACCAGAAAGAAAGGCGGACCATGGTGGGATATTACCGACAATTCTTTCAAAATCACATTGCCTGAAGATCCTTTGGCTACTGAAGAAGCATGGATTCCAATTTCTCAAGTACCAAGTAGCGCTCGTGGTGGATTGCCAAACAAAGAGCGATATGTTTCTGCTGAAGACACATTGAGAGCTCGTGGCATCATAAGAGATGGAGTAAAATTGAGAGCTTCTATTCAATATTCAAAAAAGAAAAAGTCTGCAACTACAGGAGCTGTTCCCTCTCCAGGTGTACTGCCAAAGCCATCAAATTAAGGTTGCAATGCCTTGGAAATGGCTGATTTGGAAAAACTTTGTTATTTTTGAGTAATATTCATTAGAATTTACACTTGGCAGTTCATGACAATTAGTGATTTGAATGAGAGACTCAATGAACTTTTTCCTCCTGAAACTGCCTGGAGTGGAGATGCAATAGGTTTGCAAATTGATCATCATCCACACAATGGAGATATTCAATCATTGCTCATAGCCTATGAGATAAATGAAGAAGTTCTTTCAGAAGCCGTATTTCGACAAGTTGATTGTATATGTGTCTTTCATCCGCTGATTTTTTCGCCTCTGAGAACAATCACCAGACAAGACAGAGTCTCTTCCCTTGTGTATGATCTCATTCGACACAATATCGGAGTCATAGTCATACACACAAATTTCGATACTCATCCGCATGGAACAAATGCGCTTGCCGCGCGATCAATCGGCCTGGATGATACTTCATTGCAACCTCTCATTCCTGATCAAATGCATCCTCATTTTGGAATGGGAATTATTGGTTCGCTGAAAGAATCAATGAACACTCAAAAATTTGCAGAATATTGCGCGCATGTTTTTGGAGCGCCAATACGTTTTACAAATGGCAAAACAGACACTATACAAACCATTGCCATGGTTTGTGGTAGTGGTTCCCAATACATGCAAGCTGCCATCGATGCCAATGTTGATTGTTTTATTACAGCAGATGTGAAATATCATCAGTTTCATGCAGCCAAAGGCACAATTATGCTTATTGATCCCGGGCATGCAGAAATGGAACAATTCGTAGTTGAAGGAATGAGCACATTACTGAAACAAGATGAACAACTGAAACAGTTGAATATCATCAATTCAGAGGTCAAGACTTCCCCAATTCACTATGCTTAACATGAACTTTATTTGAATCATTCATCTATCACCAAGAGCCCATTATGAACTCACTCGCTACAATGTTGTCATCCATGTCGGAAATTGACTCTATTCTGGATGACCTGAAAGAAGAACTTGGCGATTTGCCACAGCAAGTGAAAGAAGCAGAAGAGTATGTACGCTTGAAAACAACACAAGCTGAACAATCAGAGAAAGACATTCACGATATTGAAGAGTTCAAAAGTCGTTCGCATATTCGCCTTCAAGAAATCAAAGACAAAGAAGATCAATTGGCGCAGCAACAGTTCAATGTTCGCAATAACAAAGAATTCGATGCCATAACTCATGAAATTGAATCTTTGAGAGATGAACGCAATAAAATTTATGATGATCAAAGGACGATAGGCGTTAAAGAAGAAAATCTTCGTGCCATCATGGAGCAAAGCAAAACTGAACTTGCAGAAGCACAACAACATCTTTCTGAAAAAGAGCAAGAGCTCACTTCCATTTCTCATGGACACAATGATGAGATTCTGGAACAAACAAAAAAGCGCGCTTCTTTGGCGAAAGAAATTCCAACATCGATTTTTGCAGAATATGAACGCATTCGCACGTTCCACAAAGATGCGGCTGTGAAGGTAAAGAAAAATAGTTGCTCCGGTTGCTTTAGCGCAGTACCACCACAGAAAATAGTCGAAATGCGAAATAAATCCGATTTGATGTTCTTATGCGAACACTGCGGAAGAATTTTAGTCGGAGAATAATCACAATTGACGGGGCTGTCGGAGAAGCGCGCCGTGATTCACGGTGAGGAAAGTCCGAACTCCATAGAGCAGCGTGCTTTGTAACACAAAGGCGATGATGCATTTCGCAAGAAATGAGAAGTCGACGGAAAGTGCAACAGAAAATATACCGCCGATTATTCGGTAAGGTTGAAATGGCGAGGTAAGAGCTCACCGCATTCATGGTGACATGAATGGCAAGGCAAACCCCACGCGGAGCAAGGCAAATAAGAAAGAGGTGTCCTCGGACAATCGAATTGCTCGTTCGATAGTAACTCTTTCGGGTATGCCGCAAGGAATGCAATGGCAACATTGTATCAAGATAAATGCTTCTCCTCCCTAGGGAGACAGAATTCGGCTTATAGACAGCTTCGTTTCTTCTTTTTTTCTATGCTTTGTTTACTCAATAATACAAGACCCGAATGGGTAAATATCGCTGCTGCTGACATCAATACCCTCCTGATTGATCATGCTCATTGCGAAAAAAAAGCAGCTGCCAATGCAATGTCCATGATTCAACGCTATCCTGAACATGAAGATATAGTCCGAGAAATGATCAATATTCTCAAAGAAGAATGGGAACATTTTGAAAGAGTGTATGATCGTATCAGAGACAAACAAAATCATCTCACCAAAGATCGAGGTGATGAGTATGCAAAGCGTCTCTCCAAACATATTCGAAAACAAGAACCGGATAGAATGCTTGATCTTCTCTTGGTTGATGCATTAATCGAAGCACGATCTTGCGAGAGATTCTCTCTTCTTGCAAAGTCACCGGCCATACCAGAAGACTTGCGAATATTCTACAAAGAATTGTTTGCCAGCGAGGCGGGTCATTACAAAACATTTACTGATCTTGCCAGAGCATATTTCCCTGCCAACATTGTAAAAGATCGCCTGCATGAACTGGCTACAATAGAAGCCGCCATCATTGAAACACTTGGTCATCAACCCACCATGCATGGTTGATTGAATGAATACTCCATCAATTATCTTCATGGGCACTCCCGAATTTGCAGTTCCTGCACTTCGAGCTCTTCATGATGCCTTTGGCTTAACTGCAATAGTAAGCGTTCCTGATAAACCTGCCGGAAGAGGTAGAGTATTACAAAGTTCGCCGGTGAGCAAAGAAGCTATTGCGCTTGGTATACCATTATTGACTCCACATAGCTTAAAAGATCCTGAATTCATTTCAACAATTGCTGCATATAAACCAGATATCATCATTGTTATTGCTTTTCGAATACTTCCCAAAGAAGTGTATTCACTTGCAAAACTCGGAGCTTTCAATATTCATGGAAGTTTGCTTCCAAAGTATCGTGGGGCAGCTCCAATACAATGGGCAATCATCAATGGTGAAACTACTACTGGCTTGACATCCTTCTTGCTCAATGATACAGTAGATACAGGGAAGATTCTCGCGCAGTCAACAATTGAGATTGAACCTAGCATGACTGCCGGCGACCTCTTTTTAGCACTTGAAATTCCTGCTGCCGAACTTGCTGTTCAAACATGTAGAGATTTATTGAGCGGAAAAGCAAAGCCCATCCCTCAAAATAATGCACATGCAACACCGGCACCGAAATTGTTTAGAAGCACATGTTCGATCAATTGGAACAATTCGGCGGATCACATCATTAATTTGATTCGTGGAACAAATCCAAAGCCGGGTGCATGGACAACGTTCAATGGAAAAACATTGAAGATTTTGAAAGCTGCAATCTCGGATTCTTCCATGAACTTAGAATCTGGAAGATTTGTCATTGAAGGCTCCAATTTTATGGTTGGAACCGGTTCCGACAATGTGTCTCTCCTCACTATTCAAGAAGAAGGTAAACCCCAAATGTCAATAATGGATTTTTTACGCGGATATCGTGGAATAAAAGAAGGAATCTTTACATGATGGATCCATTGGAATTTTGGACATTGTGCAATGCTAATGGCATCTTGCTCACAAGAGAGCAAATGGAAACTTTCGAACGATTCCATGATGAAATGGTGTACTGGAATGAAAAAGTCAATCTGATTTCCAGAAAAGACATGGATAATATTTGGATCAGGCATTTCATGCACTCTCTGAGCATCGTCAAATCCAATCTGATTAAACCCAAAAGTCGATGTATCGATGTTGGCTGCGGAGGAGGTTTTCCCGGAATTCCGATAGGCATTGCAAGACCTGATATATCTCTCACACTCGTTGATTCCATTGCAAAAAAGATGAAATTGACAGCAATGTTCGCAGATCATACCGGACAGAGAAATTTCAAAGCAATTGTCTCTCGCATGGAAGACATCGCAAAAGATACATCTCAAGTCAATTCTTTTGATTATATCATAGCCAGAGCTGTTGCGCCCATCTCATCTCTAATACAATGGACCAAACCCTTGCTAAAAAAAGAAGGCTCATATATTTTACTTAAGGGTGGAGATCTCACAACTGAAATACATGAAGCAAAAATCGCCTTTCCAGGATTGGTCGTGAAAGAAACCCCCATACATTGGATTGGCGTGGATTGGTTTTCTAAAGAAGAGAAGAAAATCATTGAATGCACTTTTTCTCCCTAAAAACATAAGTCTTATCCCACAAAAGCCCCTCTAAATTTCACCTCACTTCCATTGCAATTTGTTCCAAACATCATCAGCAGCATCCAAAAACAGCAAAGGAGAGGATAATTATCCACATCCCCATCATTGATTCATGATGCAAGCCCAACTTGTAAGCGATATTTGCTAATTATGTTTATTGTCAAGTATTTACGCTGATTATCAGTGATTATACGGAAAAATCATCACATTGCGGGCACTATTTATGTAGTATGTCCGTATCTTCATTGGTTTTCAAGTAAATAGAGTGCAAAGCTTGAAAAATGAAGCATTTATGAATTTTTTTCAATTTGGGCAACTGTCTTTCAAGCGGTATATTGAATTTCACATCGAGCAGCAACGATGTGATAGTTTTACACACTATCTAGGGAGTTACCGATGATAGGAATCATCAAAAAATTCTTAAGCATCTGCATTATGTCTTTAGGCATAATGTTGTTTCACGCACCACCCACACAGGGACAGGTCTCAGTTGGTCAGTCTGGCAAGTCCCAGCAATCCTCAGAAGTTGGCAATGAACCCAAGAGTACCGCGAGCAAAGTTATTTCCGAGAAATTGGAAAAAGCTCGCCAAAAGTATTTGAAGGCTTTAACTGCCATTGAGAACGACGATACTTTATCAATTCCTCGACTTTTCGAAGATGCAGTTCAGGCTTTGAACTCCCTGGCAAGCTATCCGGGTATTGAATCTAACGAGGATTTTGCCGATTTGGCTCAATCCATCATAGATGACTATGAGAGTTATGTTCAAATCATAGACAGTTTGCCTGAGAGCTCTTCGGCATTCATGCTTCGAAACAAAATCTATCAAGAAGTGGAAGAAATTGATCCTGCTTCCCCATCGATGTCAACTTCGCAATATGCAAGTTCAAGGGTATCCGGCGCTCCCGGAGTTCCGGGGATGACAATTCCTCTTGAGATAAATGAACATGTGCAGAAGAATATCGCTTTCCTTTCACAGGATAAGGGACGCAAATTTTTCAAACGATGGATTGAAAAAAGCTCACGCTGGTTTCCTCTTTTGAAAAGAATCGCAAAAGAAGAAGACATGCCGGAAGAAATCATTTATCTTTCAATGATTGAAAGTGCATTGAATCCCAATGCTGTTTCTTGGGCAAAGGCGGTTGGTATGTGGCAATTCATGCAAGCAGCTGCAAGTGATTATGGATTGAAGATGAATTCTTGGGTAGATGAAAGAAGAGATCCCGAGAAATCAACAAGAGCAGCTATGCGGTATTTGAAGTGGCTTTATAATGAATTTGGCGATTGGCATTTGGCTTTGGCAGCATATAATAGCGGACCAAATGGACCGGTTCGCCGAGGCATTGCCCGTCTCCAAAAAGATGCACCAACATTTTGGGACATACGCGAATACCTGCCAAAGGAGACGAAAAACTATGTTCCTCTTTATATAGCAACAGCAGTCATCTGTTTAAATCAAGAACAATATGGCTTTACAAAAGAGGAATTGACTTTCGAACCTGAATATGTGTTTGAAACCCATCCGATTGATGGATCCATAAGTTTGAAAGTAATTGCCCAATGTTTGAATGAATCGATTGAACAGGTAAAGGAGTTAAATCCTGAATTGGTGGGCATTACCACACCTCCAAATGGTGATGAACCTTATGAGTTGAAAATACCAATTGGAAAAAAAGATCTCTTTGCACAAAACCTTGCTAAACTTAGCCCAGAAGAGTTAAATCCATGGGTATTGCATTCAGTTGAAAAGGGAGAAACAATCGCTGGCATCGCTGTCAAGTATGCGGTCAATACACAAGACATAACAACCAATAATTCTCTTTCTTCCGGAAGTAAGCTCAAAAAAGGAATGTCCTTAAGAATACCAAGAGAAGCATTGGGCACAGCTGTCATCGCAAGCAATGTTGTTCCTTCAGGAGATACCATCACCGGTACACCCGGCTTGAATGTTCAATCAACAAAAAGTACAGTGGCTGAGTCAAATTCAAATACAACTTCAATTGTATCTGCAGCTCCTGTTTCCGGCATTGCTTCAAACACAAAGAAAAGTGTAAGTCAAGAGGAAATTCTAGCAAATGCAAACCCTGCTATTTCTTCTAATCAATCAACAACGGAAAAAGAACCGGTTGTCGCTATTGAACCTCCTGCATCAAAACAACCTGTAACTATCAGTAGTCAAGTCACAACAGCTCCAACTCAGCAAACTGAAAGAATCACGAAAGAAACTACTGAGACTGTTCAGTCAACTGCAAAGAAAAGCAGTCGAGCACATGTTAAGCACATTGTTCGTTCCGGCGAAACACTCTATACGCTGGCTCAAAAATATGGCGTTAGAATGACCGATCTCCGGAATTGGAATGGCATTTCATTTGACACAGATCAATTGACTGAAGGACAAGAATTGATTGTCTCTTCTACAGCAAGCCCAAAGCTTGTATATATTCAGGAGAAAAAACAACAAAGTCCATCACAATCAGTCAAGCGTGGAAATAAGCATACAGTGAAAAGAGGAGAAACGCTTGCTCAGATTGCTGATGACTATGGTGTAGACATTGAATCACTTCGCAAAGCAAATGATATCAAGAAATCAGGATCGGTAAATTCCGGTACAATTCTCCGAATCCCCAGACAAACCTATTCCGATGAGCGGTCTTCAAGAGCGACTACGAAAAAACGGACGAAAGGTTCAACGCTCAAAGTACATTCACTGAAGAAAGGTGAGACTTTATCCAAGCTAGCAGCTATCTACAATGTTAGCGAGAGAGATTTACGTTCTTGGAACCCCGGAATAAAATCGAATAAAGTTGTTCGAGGACAAAAAATAAAAGTCTACTCAAAAGTTTCCGGCAAAGGAAGCTCTTCCGATTCAAAAAATCGTTCATCATCACGCATACCAAAGCAATATAAAGTCAGAAAAGGTGATTCCATGAAAAGTATCGCAAATAAATTTGGAATTACACTTTCTCAGTTAAAAAAGAAAAACAAAAATGCCAAAAGTGGCTTGAAGGCAGGTCAAACTCTTCGCATTCAATAAACTTTTTGGGCAAAATGACATCTAACGGCAAAGCAGTATATTGTTTTGCCGTTTTTTTATCATCACATATGATTCGACTTCTTACCATATTTCTTTTCTTTGCCATCACATCAATTGATGCCCAACAAGCATTACGAACCATTCCCAATGAAGCATTTGGATTGGGGGAAAGGCTTGAATACAAAGTAGGATATCAATTTGTCAAAGCCGGAGATGCGTATTTTCATGTTCAGCCAAAATCATTTACATACAAGGGTAGACCTTGCTATGATATACGATTCGAAGTTCGTTCATTAAAATCACTCGACTGGCTATATCGCGTTCAAGATATCTATCGCACCCTTGTTGATATTGATGGTATCTATCCCTATTACTTCGAACAAAAAATACGCGAAGGTGGATATCGAAAAGATGCAAAAGCACATTTCGATCACTCTGCAAAGAAAGCCACAGTTGATGACAAATCTTATCCCTTCCCTGCATTCTCGCATGATATCGTTTCCGCATTTTATTTTGTGAGAACAATGGATCTAACTTCAAAGAAAAAAGGGGATGTCATTCAATTGAAAAATTTTGTTGATGATAGCACCTATACGCTCGGTGTACGAATTCATGGTAAACAAACAGTTAATGTCCAAGCAGGGACATTTAATTGCATCGTCGTTGAGCCAATGGTGACTAAAGGTGGATTATTCAAAAGTGAGGGGAAAATTCTCTTATGGCTGACTGATGATGAGAGAAAAATACCGGTAAAAGTCAGCACAAAAGTACTCATTGGAGCAATTGAGGCGGAATTGACAAGTTTTTCGGGTACCCGAGGTCCAATCAAGGCAAAAATCAAGTAAAATGCTTTGTTTCAGGGGATGAATTGTTGAAATTCCAGTAAATTTGTATGCATGTTTCCCATTTGTTTAGAACTATGTCTATCTTACAAAACACGCATTTGACAGATTCTGCAATTGAAGATGTGCGTCATCTTTACGATGAACTCATTGGTCAATTGAAACCGGAGGTAAAACGAATTCTGGATGAATGGGAAAATACCACCCAGAATTATCGCAATGAAGAATTCACCTATACGGTTCGAAATAAGCAAATCAATGTCGCGAACTTTATTGAATCATTGAGTCATACAAAGATTCCCAAAATTGCCATACCGCAATTCAAAGATTGGGGCGAAATTGTTCGCTGGAGTTTGAGAGAAAATTTTCCAGGTGAGTTTCCCTATACAGCCGGTGTTTATCCATTCAAGCGTACAGGTGAAGATCCAACCAGAATGTTTGCCGGTGAGGGTGGACCTGAAAGAACCAATAAAAGGTTTCATTATCTCAGTCATGGCATGCCGGCTGCTCGTTTGTCTACAGCTTTTGACAGCGTGACCCTCTATGGTGAAGATCCTGATTTCAGACCGGACATTTATGGTAAGATTGGGAATAGCGGTGTTTCGATTGCAACACTCAATGATGCAAAAAAACTGTATTCTGGTTTTGATCTTTGCGATCCCAAGACATCAGTTTCAATGACAATCAATGGTCCGGCACCTATGCTCCTGGCATTTTTTATGAATGCCGCCATTGATCAAGAATGTGAAAAATATATTCATGAGCATGGTCTGATTGATGAAGTAAAAGCAAAGATTGCGGCCTTTTATGCTGAATCAACTCAAGGTCAACCAATATATTGCTCTGATCCCGAGACAAAATCACAAGATTTACCTGAGGGAAATACAGGTTTGGGATTAACATTGCTTGGTATCACCGGAGATAAGGTTCTTCCTCCTGATGTATATGAACAGTGTAAAGAGCGGGCATTAAAAACAGTTCGAGGAACAGTCCAAGCCGATATTCTCAAAGAAGATCAAGCGCAGAATACTTGTATTTTCTCCACTGAATTTGCTCTCAAAATGATGGGTGACATTCAGGAGTATTTCATCGAAAAACAAGTTAGAAATTTCTATTCCGTGTCAATCAGTGGTTATCATATTGCTGAAGCCGGTGCAAATCCAATTACGCAGGTGGCGTTCACACTGGCAAATGGATTCACATTCGTGGAATATTACCTTTCCAGAGGCATGCATATTGATGATTTCGCGCCAAATCTTTCATTCTTTTTCTCAAATGGAATAGATCCAGAATATGCCGTCATTGGTAGAGTTGCCAGACGAATCTGGGCAAAAGCCATGAAGAATATTTATGGTGGAAATGAACGTTCGCAAATGTTGAAATATCATATTCAAACATCAGGTAGATCGCTGCATGCTCAAGAAATTGACTTCAATGATATTCGAACCACATTGCAAGCGCTTTATGCCATTTATGACAATTGCAATTCCTTGCATACAAATGCCTATGATGAAGCGATTACCACTCCAACTGAAGAATCCGTCAGAAGAGCAGTCGCCATTCAGCTTATCATTAATCGTGAATTGGGATTAGCAAAAAATGAGAATCCACTACAGGGGTCATTCATCATAGAAGAGTTAACCGATCTTGTAGAAGAAGCAGTCTATGCCGAATTCAATAGAATCTCAGAGCGTGGTGGTGTTTTAGGATCAATGGAGACAATGTATCAACGCAATAAGATTCAAGAAGAATCGCTGTATTATGAGACATTAAAACATACCGGTGAATATCCAATCATTGGAGTGAATACATTTCTTTCCAAAAATGGTTCACCAACAATCATTCCCCAAGAAGTGATTCGTTCAACCACCGAAGAAAAAGAACAACAGATATCGAATGTCAGAGCATTTCAAAAACATCATGCAGAAGAAGCAGAAATAGCTCTAAAAAACTTAAAACAAACCGCCATTGCCGATGGAAATATCTTTGGAGCATTAATGGAAGCTGCGAAAGTATGTTCTCTAGGTCAAATGTCCAATGCGCTCTATCAAGTTGGCGGACAATATAGAAGAAATATGTAATTCATTCATAAAGGTATTCTCATGAAATCACTCTTTTTGTCAATCATGATTGGTTTGACATTCCTCTTTGCCTCATGCTCAGACGACTCATCAACAAATCCAACTCCAACTAGTGATATCTTCCCTCTAACAACCGGAAGCTATTTTGTGTACAATAATATCCGACTAGATTCCATAACGGGCAATCGCGATATGAATGCACTGCAAGTTGATTCTTTAGTAGTGGGTAGTTCTACTTCCAAAGAAAACAAAACTGCATTTCCATTTGATGTATATAGAATGAATCAAAAAATCAGAACTGATTTTTATTATAAGGAAGGTCAAACAGTATGGGGATATTGGAAATATATTCCACCGGGAATCACTTTGTCTGACTTGATTAACTCAATTATCCCACAAAATTACAGATGGTCAAAATTTGCTGATTTTGCTGCAACTAATGAATGGATCATTGCAGATACCAGCATTACAGGAGTTTCTATTCCCTTTAATGGTCAAAATATCCCATTGTCATCATCAATCTCCATGAAGGGTAAGAAAGTTGCTACAAAGACAGAAGTCATCAATGGAAAATCATTCCCAAATACTTCTCAATTTGATTTGACAGTTACATTGAAACCAACAATCACACTTTTCGGAACACCATTTGCCGTTGATTCAATCATGGTGAAACAATCCATTTGGATAGCACAGAATGTTGGAATTGTTAAAGAAGAATTCCCCGCATTAAATTTAAAAGTAAGCGTCCCAGGTATTGAACCAATTCAATACAAAGGCGATGGATATGTAAGAGAATTGCTTCGCTATTCAGTGAAATAAATTCTTAATTATGATGTAAATGCCCCCAATTGCAAAATGCGGTTGGGGGTATTTTTTTACACTACATGACCAAACAAATCAAACTCTGCAGCATCATCAATTTCAACACGAATCATATCCCCTGGCTTCAGTGGTGAGTCTGAACGAACATATAATTCATTGTCAACTTCAGGTGCATCACGGTCTGTTCTGCATTGAAATTCCCCATTAATTTCTTGTTCTACGATTGCATTCACGTGCTTCCCTATCAATTCTTGATTGGCATCATGTGAAATCTGTTTTTGTATGTCCATCAATATTGTTCTTCGTTCATCTTTGACTTCTTGTGGAATTGGATCGCCCAAGATATATGCATAGGTGTCATCTTCTTGCGAATATGTGAACACGCCCATACGATCTAGAATGCCGGTGCTGACAAAATCACACAATTCCTGAAAATCTTCTTCAGTTTCTCCGGGATATCCAACGATGAATGTTGTTCTGAGTGTAATTCCGGGAACTGTGTCTTTAATGTGATGAATAAGTTCTTCAGTGGCTCTTCTTGTGATGCCACGACGCATTGACTTCAACATATTGGTTGAGATATGTTGAAGCGGCATATCGATATATGAGCAGATATTCTCTCTTTCGGCAATAACTGGCAAGATTTCTTTTGGAAACTTAGATGGATATGCATACATCAAACGTATCCATTCTGCACCTGATGCATCACTTAATCCTCGTAGAAGTGCATCAAGATTCCTTTTGCCGTAGATGTCGAGTCCATAACAAGTTGAATCCTGGGCAACAAGAACAAGTTCTTTAACTCCCTGACGAGTCAATGCTTGTGCTTCTCGAACCAAATCTTCTATTGGCTTTGAACGATGCTTCCCTCTCATCAGAGGAATCGCGCAAAATGAACACGGATTATCGCATCCCTCGCTGATTTTCATATATGCATAATGCTTCGGTGTAGAAATGATGCGCTCACCCAAAAGAGCATACTTTAAATCAGGGGAAACCACTTTCAAAATATTTGCATATGCTTCGGTTCCAAAGAAATGGTCGACTTCAGGGATTTCTGCTTTTAAATCATTGCCATAGCGTTCTGACAAGCATCCGGCAACGATGAGAGTTTCTATCTTCCCTTGTTTCTTTAACTCCGCAGCTTCAAGGATAGCCGAGACACTTTCTTCTTTTGCCAAGTCAATAAAACCACATGTATTGATGATGACAGTAGATGCCTGTTCAGGATCATCTACCAAAGTCAATTTGGCTGATTGTAAATGCCCCGACAATACCTCGGAATCGACGGTATTCTTGCTGCAGCCAAGGGTGATTACTGATACTGTATCTTTTAATTGTTCTTGTGTTGCCATGGTTTTGTAAAGCATATATACAATGAATTCATGCAAAATAGCAATTTGAGGGGTGCATTCATGTATGTGAAGCTTCAAATTAATTTCTCTCACAAGGCAGAGACTGTTCGTATTTTTGCAATACAATCATTACTTTGCAATCATGAACACTTTGTTAAGAACGGCTATCGAAGCAGCGCGAAAAGCCGGAGATCTCTTAAAAGAGGGATTTAGGTCTGACTTTTCCATTTCTTCCAAAACTCGTTTCCATGATTTGGTGACCGAATACGATCATCGTGCGGAATCCATCATCATGGAGCATATTCGCATACACTTTCCGGATCATGCTCTATTGACAGAAGAATCCGGTCATCATGAATCCCAAAGTGAAATCACTTGGATCATTGATCCGCTGGATGGAACGGTTAATTTTGCTCATGGAATACCATTTTTTTGCATTAGTATTGCCGCAGTCAATTCAGGCGAAATTCTCTGTGGAGTGATTTACTCTCCAATGACTGATGAAATGTTCACAGCTGAGTTGGGAAAAGGTGCTTATTGTAATGGGACCAGACTTCAAGTCACACATACATCAGTGTTGAAAGAAGCTTTTTTGGTTACCGGTTTCCCCTATTCGGTAAGTGAAAATCCGGGACACTGCATTGAACACTTTGCTCATATTGTCTCACTTGGTATACCTGTCAGAAGATTAGGCTCAGCTGCTCTTGATTTGGCTTATGTTGCTTCAGGAAGATTTGATGGTTTCTGGGAAATTGCATTGCAACCTTGGGACATGGCCGCTGGTTCATTATTGGTTAGAGAAGCAGGAGGAATTGTGATTGATTATGCCGGAAAAGAATTGAATGTGTTGCAATCATCATCAATCATTGCAGGTAATGCATTGTTAGTTAAAGACATAAACATTGAATTGCAGAAAGTAAATTTGATATATCAAAGTGGTGACTTCCATGAGTAAACATATCGAATATACATTTATGCATGGTGCAGGTAATATATTCTGCGTCATCGACAATAGAAAACTCAACTTGTCAATCCAAGAACTCAAAAAGTTTATCGTGCAAGATATCCCAATCAATTGGCTTGTAGACGGTCTCATTGCTATTCGAGAGAGTGATGAATATGACTTTGAAGTTGATTTTTTAAATCCCGATGGTTCTCATGGTGCCATGTGTGGAAATGGTGCTCGATGTGCAGTTACATATTATCTGAAGGAAATTTTGAATCTGAGACCAGATATTGGCGATGTAGAATTCATGATGGCAGGTAAAGTATATCAAGCTGATTATATTCTCTTTGGTGATATTGTCAAAGTATATTTCAAAGATACACCGTCAATATCACTTGTAGAATTACCCACAAAACCAATCATACATGGATTTTATGTAGAAAATGGCTCAGATCATTTAGTAATTGATGCAAAACAAATCATGAACCATGAATATGAATTTGAAGATTTTCCACTGCATACATTTGCCAAGCCACTACGAAAATCAAAACTCTTTCCAAGAGGCGCGAATGTGAACATAGTGTATGCAAGACAGGATGGAACTCTCCTCATTCGGACATTCGAGCGTGGTGTTGAAAGAGAGACTGCTGCATGCGGAACCGGCGCTTTGGCTGCAGCTTTTACATATGTTTCTCAATCAGGTTCGCCATTTTTATCAGGTCAAGCTCACACATATCCCAAATCTCTCATTGTGAAATCAGGTTATGTCTTAACCATTGACAAGATAATTGGCAGTAGTGGACTTCGTTTATCAGGTCCTGCAGAATTTTTGAGTGAAGAAGAGGCCTTTCAAATGTTTCTTAAATACAATGCGGGGCTTTCATGATCTTCATGGGTATAGATCCAGGCAGCGTGATTTGTGGATATGGTGTGATTGAAAAAACAGGCACAAGTTCATTTCATGTTCTTGAATATGGTGTTGTAGAGGCAAAAAAGCATTTTGAGTCCATGCCTCAAAGATTAGGAATGATCTATGAAGAATTGATTGCCGTGATTGAGCGAACATTGCCCGATGAGATATCATTGGAAGCAACATTTTATGCGAAGAATGCTCAATCTCTCATTAAGCTTTCACATGCTCGTGGAGTTGCAATGCTTGCAGGAAATCAGAGAAGCATACCTGTGATTGAATATTCGGCAAAGGAAGTGAAAAGAGCCGTAACGGGAAATGGCAATGCGAGTAAAGAACAGGTTGGATTCATGGTAAAGTCTTTATTGAAGATTGAAGAAGAATCAAAATTCTTTGATGCAACCGATGCCCTGGCTGTCGCATTATGTCATGGAATGAAACGCAGCACGCCAAAACAGAGCGCAAAATCTTGGATGCAATTCATTCATGAAAATCCGAATCGTATAAAGCGATGAATACACATCTTTCATTTATTGACTTTCTTGAAAGAAGATTACAGGAACCATTGCCCGGCTGGGAGTATCAACAAAGAATGAGTCCTTATGTGCAAGGAGCCAAGACCCTTGAACCCCGAATGACTCCTCCCGATGCAAAACAAACCGGTGTGGCGGCTTTGCTTTTTCCCGGTGAGTTTGGAACGGAATTACTCTTTACAATCAGAAGCGAACATGTATCTCATCATAAAGGACAAATTTGTTTTCCTGGAGGTAGAGCTGAATCACATGAAAGCATCATTGAAACTGCTCTTCGTGAAACTCATGAAGAACTTGGTATAGCTCGTGAACATATTTCCATCTTGGGTAATTTGTCTTCCCTCTTTGTTCCTCCATCACATTCGATGATGCATGTCATTGTTGGACATCTCACTTCAAAACCAAACCTTCTTCCAAATCCTCAAGAAGTGGATGAAGCATTTTATATTTCTTTGCATGATTTGGCATTTATGCATGAAGTAAAGCATGTATCCAAAATGCGATCTCCGGACATGGAGGTACTTGCTCCCTGCTGGGAGATTCATCCCAAGAATCATCTATGGGGTGCAACCGCAATGTGTGTGAGTGAGCTTATTGGTTTATATCAGGATTTTGTTACGTCAAATGTCTGAAATCAATACCATACATGATTCTGCTCTCAAAGAATTGAGAAAACAATTCCCCAAGGACGATGTATTCACTTCTCTGGCACAGAGATTACTCTATGCTCATGATGCAAGCGCATATCGCATTGTACCCAAAGGAATCGTCTTTCCAAGAACGAAACAAGACATTGTATTTTTGATCGACTGGGCAAAAAAGCATTCCATCGGATTAACATTTCGATCAGCCGGGACATCACTTTCAGGACAGGCAGTTGGAGCAGGAATCATCATTGATTGTTCAAAATATTGGAAGGACTGTTCTTTCAATTCTGATTCAAATCTCGTCACTGTTCAACCCGGGATTATTGGTGGGCATGTCAATCGTTTACTAGCAAAGCATCAAAGAAAAATTGGACCGGATCCTGCTTCAATGAATGCATGCATGATGGGTGGAATATTGGCAAATAATGCCAGCGGCATGTGCTGTGGAATTGAATTCAATTCTTATCATACAATTTCTTCTATTGAATGCATATTGGCGGATGGAAACATATTTGATAGTGCACTTCCTAATGCTGATGATGTATTGAAACAATTTTCCAAATCCCTCTATGATGGAATCATCTCCATAAGAGATCGCATCCGTGAATCTGATGAGTTGACAAGTATCATTCGCAAAAAATATCGCCTGAAAAATACTGTTGGATATTGTTTAAATGCATTCTTGGATGAATATGCTCCTTCACAAATCATCAAACGCTTACTCATTGGTTCTGAAGGAACCTTAGGATTTATTTCAAAAGCAACATTGCATACATTGCCTGCTCTACCTTTTGCAAGTACAGCAATGCTCTTTTTTCATTCAATGGATGCGGCCTGTTCGGCAATACCAAATCTCGCCAGTACTAATCCGGCTGCTCTTGAAATCATGGATAGGCAAGCTCTTCGGTCGATTGAAAAGCAAGAGGGCGCTCCATTGATCATCTCAAATCTTGGTCATGATGCAACTGCCATTTTGATAGAGTATCAATCTTCCGATTTGTCAGCATTACAGGAGTCAATACAATCATTCCATGAAATACAACACTCTTTATCATTGATTGAAGCTCCTCATTTCACAACTGATGTAAAAACCAGAAATCAATATTGGAAAATTCGAAAAGGGATGTTTCCTTCCATTGGTGCATCCAGAGCCAAAGGCACTGGGATAATCAATGAAGACATCGCTGTGCCAGTTCATTCATTAAGTGATGCTGTCAGAGATTTACGAAGATTGTTTACTGCTTATCATTTTGATGAAGCAATCATATTTGGTCATGCAAAAGAAGGGAATCTCCATTTTGTGATTGCTCATGCATTTGACACAAAGGAAGATATCGAGCAATTTGGAGCATTCATGCAAGATCTTTCAACCATCATCATAGACACCTATGATGGATCAATGAAAGCAGAGCATGGGACAGGTAGAAATATCGCTCCCTTTGTTGCACATGAATGGGGCGAAGAAGCATATGCATTGATGAAAGAAGTAAAAAATCTTTTTGATCCCAATGGAATTCTCAATCCGGGAATCATTATCAATGATGATCCTTTAGCGCATGTGCAAAATGTCAAGTCATTTCCGATTGTTCATGATATCATCGACACATGTATCGAATGTGGATATTGTGAATCGCATTGTCCAACACATCACTCCACTCTTTCGCCCAGACAACGCATCATATTGGATAGAGAGATCAAACTTGTCAAGGATGAAACAGCAAAGCATGAATTGATTGAGTTTGCTTCGTTTCACCAAATAGATTCCTGCGCAACTGATGGTTTATGCTCACTTGCATGTCCGGTTACCATCAATACCGGAGAATACATGCTGACAAAACGAGCTGAGACAAACAAGATGCTTGGGAAGTCATATCACAAGGCTGCTAAACACATTGACAAAAGAGATGCTACAATACGAGCCGGACTCAAAATTGGCCATGTTGTTTCAAACATTATCGGTGGAAAGCAATTGCAATCCCTAACAGGATTTCTTTCACATATCGTACAAATCCCACAATGGATTCCTGCGATGCCAGGCATAAGTACTACGATATCACATATGAATCCAAATGCTGAAATTTACTATATACCATCATGCACGACGCGTTTTTTCACAAAACCCGAGGGTGCATTACAGTCACTTCCCGAACTTGTCATGTCATTGGCTCAGCAATCAGGAATAGCCATTTCAATTCCATCATCCATAGAAGAGCGATGCTGTGGATTGGCTTTTGACTCAAAAGGAGATACGGAATCCGGCAATATTGCGATGGATAGATGGAAGCAAGATATTCCGAGCAATGCAATGCTATTGACGGATGCATATTCATGTCAGGCACATATTCAACAATCCATGAAGACGATCGATATCATAGATTTCGCTGAACTTGTGCTAGATTCTTTGAATATTCAACCAATAAAAGGCACTGCTATCTTGCATCCTCCATGTTCATTGCAAATGCAACATGGAGTACAAAGATTAAAAGCCATTGCAGAACGCTGTGCAATGGAAGTGTTTATTCCGGAATCAGTAGGATGTTGTGGATTCGCCGGAGACCATGGATTTCATCATCCGGAATTGGTAGTTCATGCATGTAAGGATATGAGAGCAGAAATTTCTGCCCAAAGGAATGTATTGGGATATTATTCAATAAATCCCACTTGTGAATTGGGAATGCAAATAGGGACAGGAAATGTATACCGTTCAATACTATATCTCATAGACCAGGCTATCAAACCCTAGTTTTCATTCTTTATACCTTCTTGAAAAGAGCCAAAGAAAGCAAATTCCTGAAACAAAGAAGACAATCAAAGCAAGCAGTGCAGATCTATATGAACCACTCATCTGCAGGCTGATTCCGAAAAGAAGTGGGCCAAGCCAACTACTACCTCTATCCGTAAGTTCATAAATCCCAAAATACCGTGATTCACTCCCCATCGGAATAATTTTTGAGAAGATTGATCTCGCAAGCGATTGACTTCCACCCAAGACCAAAGCAATGATTCCGCTTAATAGATAAAAGTGAATGAATGAACCCGGTGGCAAAAAAGCATAAGCATATATAATGATGCTCATCCACAGAAATAAACTCACCATGAGCATATTCAATGCCGAGGATGATTCCGCCAATTTTCCAAACATCAATGCACCAAAAACAGCAATGATTTGCACGAGCAAAATCGATATTTGCAATGTTTCCAATGGTAGATGCAATTCTTCGCTTCCAAATTGCGCAGCCATGGAAATAACCGTTTGAATCCCATCATTAAACAGTAAAAAAGCAATCAGAAATAGAAGAATTTTCGGTTGATGGAGAATACTCTTCAATGAAGCAAGCGATACCAAAAGCCCTTCACCACTCTCTTGCTTCTCCCGTTTTGGAATCTTCAAGAAAGGAATGAAAGTAAATATAGCCCACCATAAACCTGCTGAAACAATTGCAATTCTTACTGCATGACCGCCATCTATTCCCAAAGATTCTCGAGAAATATATAAACCCAAATTCATCAGTAATAGCAAGCCCCCACCCGCATAGCCGATAGCAAAGCCTCGTGACGACACATGATCTCGTTCATCATGACTTGCAACATCATTCAGCATTGCATTATATGCCACTATAGATGAACCATAAGCCCCATTTGCTATAATGAACAATAAGGCACCCATCAATGCATTACCGGCTTCAATCCAATACATGGACATTGTTGCAAGTGCACCAATGGCTGTGCATAAAAGAATGACAATCCGTTTACCAAGTGGTCCATCAGATGCATGTCCCACAATTGGAAGCAATAAAAACTGCAAGAAAACCGAAGCAGATACAGCATAAGGAAACAGTGACTGAGGTGCTATTGGTATCCCAAAGGCATGCAATAAACCTGAATTTCCTGCTTCTGTTATTGCAATCGATGTTAAATAAGGACCCAAAAAAACTGTGATCACCGTTGTTGTGAATGCAGAGCTGGCCCAATCATACATGTACCAAGCAAATCGAGACCGTGAAGACATAGTAGTATTTCCGTGAAGCTTTTTCATGTGATGTAAAATACATTTTCTTTTGCATTCCTATTGATACCATATCAATAAACAGAGAATTAGATGTCATTTTTTTCTTGTCATTCATGCCCTAGTCTCGTATGTTTGCCTTTGAATGTTTCTGCAGCATAGTTTCATTCATCTTCATTTCACAATCGTGTATCTTCATAGTTGATGCATTCATTCCCCCTATTACATCGGTGTAATGGCTGTATCCTATGCGGAATTTGTGATGTCCTTTACTTTCTTTTCACATAATGACGATGCTACGGATATGAATCCGGAAGCAAGGGCAGGAGCGATAAGTCAACTCATCGTTGTTGGACTTGTGCTTGTTGCTGTATTGATTTTAGCCATCCGCTGGAAATCAACTCAGCATGTGCAGTCTATCGTTATCGAAGGTGTCAAGGCATTGCGTCATGAAGAGATTCTTTCATTGGCATCATTGACAATTGCCGATACAACGCAAAGCGCATCTTCAAAGCGACTTGCTGTGATTAGAGACAGAATTCTGAAACACCCTTATGTTAAGGATGTCATTGTAGAAACTAGTGGAATCAAGGGTATAAAAATCACGGTAACTGAAAAGCAACCCTATATTGCATTTCCATCGTCCATGGGGAAGATTGATTATGTGGATTCAACAGGAACTGTACTACCCTATGAAAAATTTTCACATACATCAGATGTACCGATAGTCCATGGCATACATGAAGGTTCGAAGATCAATCGCAAGATGCTCTCGAGTATTGTTTCAATCATAGAGATGGCAAAATTGAAGGACATGGGTTTGCAAGAATTACTGTCTGAAATTGATATCGACAAAAAACAGAATGAATACACGTTCATTACGACAGATGGAGAAACACAAATAAAGTTTGGGACGCCAGAGAATATAGACAGAAAACTTGAAAAATTACGACTCTACATGGTGCATTCAGCAACAAGGCAGGGTCATCCAACATATGTAGACATTCGTTGGAAAAATCAAATTGTCATCGGGAAACAACCACTGCTAGCAAGCAAGGATTCTTGACGACTACACATTGAGGATATACCCATGGCTACTGGTCAATTCAAAGCAGTATTGGATATTGGAACAACAAAAGTGGTTGCATTGATTGCATCAACAAGTGGTGCGCAAGGCGGGATTGACATCTTGGGAGTAGGAGCATCCGTCAATGAGGGCTTGAAAAAAGGGGTTGTAATCAATATCGACAAAACAGTCAAGGCAATCAGGAAAGCAGTTGAAGTTGCCGAACAACAAGCTGGTGTGCAGATTTCACAGGTTTCTGTGGGCATTGCCGGCGACCACATACAATCACTTCTCAGCAGGTCAATCATTGCAATACCAAATGCAACAAGAGAGATTTCACAATCAGACATTCAACGCATCATTGACGATGCAAGGAATGTCAAGTTACCCGCTGATAGACAAATCCTGCACATACTTCCACAAGAATACATCATTGATGGACAAGATGGCGTGACTGATCCAATCGGCATGAGTGGTGTTCGAATGGAAGCAAATGTTCATGTCATAACAGGACTGCTTTCTGCCATTCAAAATTTGCAAAAGTGCATTGAAAGAGCCGGTTTGCAAGTAATCGATATGGTTATGGAACCTATAGCATCAAGCACGGCAATTCTTGATAATGATGAAAAAGAAGTGGGAGTTGCCTTGATTGATATCGGCGGTGGAACAACAGACATCGCGGTGTTTAGAGACAATGTCATACGTCACGCTTCTATCATCTCTCTTGCAGGCAATCAAATCACTGAAGACATTTCAACGGGATTGGGAATTTTGCATAATCAAGCCGAACGATTGAAAAGAGATTTTGGTCATGCAACCGTGGAAAGTATCTTGAATGAACAAACCATCATGATTCCCGGCATCGGCGGCAGAAATCCAATGGAAATCAATAAGAGTTTACTTGCCAGAATCATTGGTCCTAGACTAGAAGAAATCTTTGAACTTTGCTTTGAGGAACTACGAAAATCCGGCTATATCCACAGATTGCCAGCAGGAATTGTTTTGACAGGCGGAAGCGCACTACTCCACGGCTCTGATGATTTGGCTTCAAGGATTTTTGGTATGCCGGTCAAGCTTGGAATCCCCAATGGAAGCCAATTTGGAGGCTTTGGAGCCGAGATAGAACATCCAATGTTTTCTACTTCAATAGGACTCCTATTGCAATCTTTCAAAGATGCAGAAATGCAAAAAACAACCCCACAATCACCTACCGGACAAGAGCCCCGTGAAGAAGCTCCACAACAAGAACAACAGGGCAAGCAATCATTCATCAAAAGATTTTTTACTTTTTTTGATGAACTTTAATTTGACTTTTGCTCGCTGAATTCCTATATTGCTGCGCATGATATGTTGTGCAGCCAATATATCGACCATGCATTTTCTCACTCTCTTGTATTTTCAGCAACGGTTTCGTATGCTTAAAATGCTTTATATCCAAATGACAATAACTAATTTTCCTACACTTTTCCGGGGGGAAATGTGATAACTATTGATACAGATTCAACCAATTACGGAGCAAAAATCCGTGTAATCGGAGTTGGCGGTGGTGGCGGAAATGCCATCAATAGCATGATTCAACGAGGTCTGAGCGGCGTTGATTTCATTGCAGCGAATACCGATGCTCAAGCTTTGTCGAAAAACTCAGCTTCCACAAAACTTCATATCGGTAAAGAATCCACAAGAGGTCTTGGTGCCGGTGGAAGACCTGAAATTGGAAAGGAAGCAGCCGAAGAAAATGCCGATGATATTCGTGAGCATTTAGCCGGTAGTGACATGATTTTTGTAACAGCCGGTATGGGCGGCGGAACAGGTACAGGCGGAGCGCCAGTCGTTGCAAGAATTGGTCGAGAACTTGGCGCATTGGTTGTTGGAATCGTAACCAATCCATTTAACTTTGAAGCGAAAAAAAGAGCAAATATTGCAGAGCAAGGCATCAATGAATTAAGAGAATATGTTGATGCTTTGATTGTGATACCAAATGAAAAACTTTTGTCAATCATTGATCGCAATACATCTTTCATAGAAGCATTTCAGAAAGTTGATGATGTACTATACAATGCGACAAGAGGCATATCTGATATCATCTCCGGAAATGGATATATCAATGTTGACTTTGCCGATGTTCGTTCAATCATGAAGGACATGGGTGATGCATTAATGGGAATAGGCATCGCATCAGGTGAGCATCGTGCAATTACAGCCGCACAAAATGCTTTGAATTCTCCATTATTGGAAGGTGTTTCCATTACCGGCGCACAAGGCATACTTGTGAATATTAGTGGTGGTGCCAGCATGACCATGCATGAAATTGGCGAAGCTGTATCAATCATAGAAGAAAGTGCAGGTAATGATGTCAATCTCATTCATGGTATTGTTTATGATGAAACTCTTGATGACAAATTGATGATTACCGTCGTTGCAACCGGTTTCAAGCGTGGTCAATATCAAGCACCAGCATCATTTACTGCTCCTCACATGAGTGTCCAGGCGTCACAGCAATCAATTGAAAGACCCACAAATACGCAAACAACAATTCCTTTGTCATCGACTCCAAGTTCAGCACCTTCAATCAGAACCATACCGGTTCAAGCACAGCCTGAACCAAGACAACAGAAATTGAATATCAAGCCCGTGAAAGTATATGGGGACATTGATGATGAGCAATCTGCTCCTCAACTCATTCAAGCCGCGCAAGAAAAGTCACAAGAACCACAAATAGCCATAACTCGCAATCAACCTGCATATATGCGCCGTAGCGATCCAAATGCAGTACGCCAAGCAAATGGTGGTTCCATTAGAATTAATTCTGTAAATGATTTACCTGCAGGAGTTAGAAGCAATTCACAACCTGTTATCATCAGAGACCCCAAATCTTCGGTTGTTGAAAAGCCGGCATTTTTGCGAAAGATCATGGATTAACATAAAAGCCCTGAATTTCTTCAGGGCTTTTTTTTTATAATCCGCAGCGTTCAAAAATGATGTCAACACTCTTGTGCAGTGTTGTTCCCTTGCCAAATATTTCGCGAAGTTCCTGTTCAGAAATGATGGAAACAACTTCTTTGTCTTGCGTCAAATTGAGAAGCAATGAAGTTTTATCCTCCCATGTTTTCATTGCAGATCTTTGCACTAAGGCATAGGCCGCTTCTCGAGTCAATCCTCGTCTGACAAATTCCAATAAAATGGTTTGAGAAAACACAAGACCATAAGTTTTTTCAATATTGCTCTTCATGGTATCAGGATAAACAAGCAATTTATCCATCAAGTTGATTGTGAGATTCAACATATAATCCAATGTTATCGTCGAATCCGGACAAATCACTCGCTCAACGCTGCTGTGTGAGATATCGCGTTCATGCCACAATGCATTGTTTTCCATTGCAGCCATCGCATTCCCTCTCAATAATCTAGCCAGACCACAAATGCGTTCTGATACAATAGGATTGCGCTTGTGAGGCATGGCAGAACTTCCCTTTTGGCCCTTCGAGAAGAACTCCTCTGCCTCCAATACTTCCGATTTCTGTAAATGTCTTATCTCTGTTGCAATTTTCTCCAAAGAAGAACCAATGATTGCAATAACAGACAAAAACTCAGCATGACGATCTCTTTGCACGACCTGAGTCGAAACCGGTGCAAAAGAAAGGCCAAGCTTTGCACACACATATTCTTCAACAAAAGGAGAGAGATGTTCAAATGTACCAACAGCTCCGGAGATCTTGCCGGTTGCTGCATGTTTAACCGCCAATTCAAGTCGAGTGATATTTCGTTTGCACTCTTCATACCACAATGCGCATTTCAATCCAAATGTCGTGGGTTCAGCATGGATACCATGAGTGCGTCCAACGCATACAGCATATTTGAATTCTTTTGCTTTAGCTGCAAGGACAGTTTTCAAAGAATGAAGAGATTGCAGCAATAATTCGCCGGATTGCTTCATTTGAACTGCAAGGCATGTATCGAGCACATCGCTTGAAGTCATCCCCATGTGAATGAATCGTGAACTTTGTCCAACATATTCAGCAACATTTGTCAAAAAAGCAATGACATCATGTTTAGTTGTCTCTTCAATCTCAAGCACTTTTGCCACATCAAATCTTGCTTTTTCTCGGATGATGCGTACATCATCTTTCGGAATAAGGCCAAGTTCGGATTGTGCTTCACATGCAAGAATCTCGATTTCCAGCCAAATAGAATACTTGTTTTGATCTTCCCAAATCGAACCCATTTCGGGTCTTGTATAACGTTGAATCATGATTGATTAACTCTTTGTCAAAATAGAAATAGCTTGTTGATACTTATCTCTGATTGCATCGATGATATGCTCAGGCAATAGGGGTGAAGGAGCCTGTTTATTCCAGTCAAGTGTTTCCAAATAATCTCTTAGAACTTGCTTGTCGAAATTCTCTTGTTGATTACCAAGCTGATAGCGCTCTTCAAGCCAATAGCGCGATGAGTCAGGAGTCAATGCTTCATCTATCAGAATCAAATCACCATGCTCATCCACACCAAACTCAAATTTCGTATCGGCTAAAATGATTCCGCGTTTATAAGCATAGTCATGAGCAAAGGAATACAATTTCAATGAATACTCTTTTGCTTCAATGGCTCGGTTACCGCATAATTCAATCGCTTGTTCAAGTGAGATATTCTCATCATGTCCTTCCTCTGCTTTTGTTGCCGGAGTAAAAATGGGATTCATCAACTGCTCTGATTGCTGCAAACCGGGAGGAAGCTCTATGCCACAAACCTTTCCATTTTGTTGATATTCTTTCCAGCCGGAGCCTGCGAGATATCCACGCACCACACATTCAATAGGAAGCGGCTTTGTCTTTTTGACAAGCATTGATCTTCCTTCCAATAAGGAGCGATAAGGTGTGAGTATCTCCGGGTATTCTTCCGGATTAGTGCTAATGATATGATTTTGAATGATGTGGCGGGTTTTTTCAAACCAAAAAAGAGAGAGCTCTGTCAATAATGCCCCCTTTCCTGGGATTGGATCTTGCATAATCACATCAAAGGCAGATATCCTATCCGTTGCAATAATCAGCAAAGCATTACCTAAATCATAGACATCTCTCACTTTCCCCCTTCTAAAAAGCGGAATGCCTGGTATATTGGTATGGGAGATGGCTTGATTCATAGAGCATTATTGCTGAGAAACGGCTTAAGTAAAAGTAAAATTACAGAATATTGACCGACCATACAGCCCTGAGTTTTCAACATGCACATATCATGCATTCAATACTGATTTTGTATCTTTGTGCATCTATTTTCATGGAGATTCTTATGTCCACCCCAAAAAACAAAAAAAATATCACTAAACAAAGACAATCAACCACATCCTCAGCCTCATGGAAATTCCCTTTGGATTCATACAACTATAAAATTTTGGGGATTGGTGCCATTGTAATTGCAATAGGATATGGACTTATGTCCACCGGTATTTCAGATGATCCAACACAATGGAATAATCCCATGGCAGTAACTATTGCCCCAATTTTACTTGCCATTGGATATTGCGCAATCATTCCTTATGGTTTGCTTGCAAGAAAGAAAAGCGAAGAAGAGCCAGGGAATGATTCCTAAGGAGTCCGGTTGCAAAGCAAACAAGAACATACCGAAGAAATGATTGATGCTTTTGCCAATAAAGCAGCATCTGCCGATGAAGAAAAAGTATTGCATGATGTGAGTTCCAAAGTTGAGAAATTGGAAGCATCCAATAATTCAACAATCAAGGAATTGCTCTATCATGTGAAACTTGCTTTTTTGATGTTGAAGGATAAGAATTACAATCTTTCTTGGAAATCGAAAACGCTATTGATTGCCGGGTTACTATACTTTCTTTTACCGGCTGATTTAACCCCCGATTTTATCCCCATCATTGGTTACATTGACGATGTAGCGGTCATTTCAGCAATCTTTAAACGATTGGCGCATGAAGTGAAATCATATCAATCCTTCCTTAACAGTTGATACTATGCACGTTGTTTTCCACCGGCATATATCATCTCCAACATTAATTCTTTCAAATCATCTCCAATTGATTTTCTGCTTCCAATATCCGTCATGGATGGAAGATGCTCGGAAAAGTATCTTTGAAATAGTGAGATTTCAATGATTGTTGATGCAAGTGCTTTTGGGTATAAACAATGTGGATTCAAACTTGCTATCACAAATGAAAGATGTCTAGTCACTGATTTAAGGGTTTTAAATGCACCGTGATGATTATCATTATCTACTTGTTTTGTCATGAACGTTTTCACCGATTCACTCATCACAATTCTGTACATCAGTTCGCCCTCGATAATGATTTCAGAAACATGAATATTTGGTGGATTGCATAGAATATCGATGATTGTTTGTGCCTTCTCAATCTGTGAGTTGTCCGCATGCATAATATCTTGACATCTGACATCAATCATTCCCCAATATAAAGCATTCACATAGAGCAAAAACTTGTGTTTATTTTCAAAATAGCGATAGATGGAAGCTTCAGGAGATCCTATTGCATTGCCCAATTTTTTGAAAGTGAAATCTTCAAAACCAACTTCCGAAATCATGTTAATACCATGAAAAAGGATGGATCTTCCAAGTTCTGTTTGGCGAGGGTTTTTAATTGTAAAACCTGAAATCTCATCAAGGATATGTGAAATGTTATCCAATGTGTCAGAATCCTGCAGTAGACCACAGATAATATGCTATTGCCTTGCGGAAATTCATTCTTGCATCGATTTCCCTTGATGCTGATTCAACGGTGAATCGTTCACGAAAATTGACTGTGAACAAATTCCCTTCTCCGCGTTCATACAATTCCCTTTCAGCAGCTTCCATTTGTCTTGCCGCTGATAATTCCTCTCGCGCGGCTAATGCTTGATCATAAGTGGCAATCATTTCAGATGCAGCATCATCGACGGAGGCAGAAATATCTCGTTCGATGGCATTCCTTTTAAAGGTAAGCGTTTGTTGTTTGATTTCAGCAAGTGCAGTTTGACCTCGTGCATCTCTGAATAGTAAAGGCATATCGGCTTGAATGCCAACTTTATAGTCCGGAACAGAACCATCGATAGTCTGGACCGTTGAATAAGGCAATACCTTCAGTGAAATCTCTGGCTTTTGTTGCTCACGAGCTAATCTGATATCAATATCAGCTTGATTCAATTCCGCTGAATTTCTTGTCAATTCAGGTCTTTTTTGCAAAGCCAATTCTTTGTCTCGAATATATGATCCCGTATCGAGTCTAAACACATCTAGTGGATTTTGAGGTACAATTCCAACCGGAACATTTGCAGGTGTTCCATTGCTATTCCAGAGAAATACCGAAAGTGCGATTTGTGCTTTTTCCAATTCTCTTCGAGCTTTAAAAAATGCACCTCTTCTTCTTTGTATCTCCTGAATCATTTCAATACTATCAATGCGAGCTCTTTCCCCACTATTAAGTTCTGCAGTAATACCTTGCAAACGAAACTCTGCTATGCTAAGGAGATCGCGAGCAATCGCCTGTTTTGCCAAGGCACCAGACCAGTCCCAATACTTTTCCGAAACTTTCAAAAACAATTCATTTCGCGTAGATAGAATTTCAGCCTCGGCTATGGTTGGGATTTGCTCCGCTTTCAAAATTGAAGCTCGATTTTTATCGATCAAAATATTGCGCCAGAGTGGAACCATGATTCCAAAAGAAACTTCCCCAGAAATTTGAGTATTCAAATCTTCATCAAATAACCCAAGATTTCTTCTCCATCCTGCAACAAATTTAGGACCCCAATATAATGGCACTTCCATTGTAGCAATCGATGTTTGTGATTTGAAAGATTCTTTCTCATTCTTGCCGCCGATTTCAGCATTGATTTGAGGATCCAATCCTGACCACGCACGCATTAACTGTGCGTCCGCTGCATTTCTACCTAGTCGAAACTCAAGTAATTTTGGGTGATTTGCATTGACAATTGCAAGTACCTCATCAAGAGACAAAGTATCGATTGGCTTTACATCTTGAACTTGCGACTTCAAAGTGAAGCAACAAAACAAGCCGGCGATAAAACAAAGAATCATACAAGAGAATATTCTCATTCTTTCTCCGATTCAACTTCTTTCACTTCTTTTGGATATGTGGCATTTTCTGGTCTTTTCACCGTTGGTGGGAAGCCATTGAGCTGACGCCATATTTCCCATCCGAGTGAAACAACATTCAACTGCATCCAACCGGAGGCTTGTGTTCCCGGGCGAAGATAGTCAGAAGAAGGCCATGGTTCATCATTTGGATCTGGTTTGACGATTATTCTGAATTGTCCACCAAACGATTCATCCTCGATGGCGTCAATAACGGAAATCACACCACCAAAAGTACCAACTGAAGCACCGGGCCAACCACGAATGATAAATGCGGGGAAGCCATCAAATTGAACACGAACTTTTCTTCCTTTGCTCAATAGTGGTGCATCATTTCCGGAAATAGTTAATTCAACTGCAGGTGTATTCATTTCAGGAGCTAGAATCGCAAGCTTATCACCTTGTTTAACAGTTTCACCGGCACCGATTGTATAGAGTCGGACAATTTTCCCTTTACTTGGAGCTCTAACCACTGAAGCACTTCTTCGCGAAAACATGGCATTCATTTCAGATCTGCCTTTAAACAATGAATTGTCTATTGATGCCACGGTTTCAAGTGCTTTAGATTCATCAGCCATCGCTTTGACGATTTTTGAAGTACCTTCTGATTCCTTATTCTTCACATTTTCCAAAGCTTCTCCTTCAGCTCTTCTTGCAGCTTCAACCTCGGCAATCTGACTATTGTATCCTACTTCGGCTCTTTGGAGTTCAAGCTGAGCATTTTCAAATTGTCTTTGGGATAAAAGGCCTTTATCAAACAATGTTTTTCTATCTTGGAATCGCTGCTTGGCAACTGATACATCCAATGTATTTTGTTTAATCCTCTCTTCGGAAGCAATTCGCTTTTGTTTTGCTTGTTGCACTTTTTCAAGTGAAGATCGAACACTAGCATCTCTTGCTGATGATTCAGCGGATATTTGCTGACGCAATGCAGAAAGCTGTGACATGATACTATTTCTTCTGCTTTCTATGGCAAGAAGTTGTGCTTCTTGATTTTGCAAAAGTGCAGTATCCAAGAATTTTTCATCAATATCTTGTAAAACGGCAATTGTGTCTCCCTCTTCAACATGCTGTCCTTCCTGTACATGCCATCTGACAAGTCGACCAGTGATTTGAGCATTGATATTCTGAGGTCTTTGCCCGGGAATGAGCGCTGTCACTTGCCCTTTGCCTGCAACTGTTTGCACCCAAGGAACATAAGTAAGGACAATGACAAGCAATACCAATAATCCTGTAATGATATATGCCATCATTCGCAGTGAATTTGGTGAACGCACAGCGGATATTGCATTGGAAGCAATGAATCCGGATTTGCTCTCACGAAATGGAACGGTGACGCCTTGTTTTTTACTATAATCCACGGTTGCTCTTTCCTGCTGAATTATGAGACATTTTCTGTGCTTGGATATGAATGGTTAATTCAGGGAACATGGAGCTCAATACGGAATCCTTTTGAGAAGACAGACCTTCGGGTGTTCCCTCTTCTGCTATGATGCCATTATCCAAAACATATACATAATCAGAACACATCAAAACTTCCGGATCATGCGTTATGGAGATCACTGTCCATTGATATTCGGAAGAATACAAATCCTTTATGATTGCAAGCTTCATGTGTTCTTCAATACCTGTGAATGCTTCATCCAAGATCAAAAGCCGAGGTTTGTGCACAATCGCTCTCGCAATCATTAAGCGTCTGATTTGTCCGGTTGATAGATTTCTTCCATGAGACAACACTTTTGTGTGCAAACCTTTGGGGAATCGCAAAAATTCTTCATCGAGTCTTGTCAGACGAATGGCTTTCATGACATCTCGTCCAGTAACCCATTCTCTTCCCAGCGTGATATTATCCCAAACGGTTCCATCAAATATTTCATCATGTGGGAATACCAAACCAATGTTCTTTCTGATGCTGGCAAGATCCAATCTTCTGACATCAACATCATCAATCAGAATTGTTCCCATGGATGTTTCCATCACACCGAGAAACAATTGAGAAAGAGTTGATTTTCCTGCTCCGCTTTTTCCAACCAATGCTACATGGCTTCCTGCATCCACCGAAAAGTGAATATCCTTGAGTAGAGGTCTTTTATCATAGGCAAATGATACATGTTCACAATGAACAGAAATTCCCTTTTCAGAATCAATCAGTTTTTCGCCGCCTCTTCTCTCCAAAGGAATATCCGTAACTAGGGATACTTTATCAAAAGCTGTCAATGTATCATAGATCACTTCCAATTGATTGGTGAGTTTTTCTAGTGAATTGATCAAAGTAACAATCACGATTTCTGTAGCCACCAATTGACCAAGCGTGATTTGCCTTTCAAAAACCAGCCATCCACCTACTGCAAGAACACCGGTATTCACCGCAGCACGAATGAAGGTAAAACCTAAATGTTGTCGAAGCAATATCTTAAAATGCTGATTTCTATACTTGATATAATCCGATGCAAGTGTGTCAATTCTTTTGAAAATGTATTCATTGGATCCAATCAATTTGAATGATCCAACGCTCCTTGCCATATCTTCCAAAAATCCTGCTACATCATATTTCTTCTTGGATTCTGCCATGCTTGTTTTTAATCCATTTTTCCCGAGCACATACACAAGCAGCAGAGAAAAGACCAAAAGCAATACCCCTAATGCCAATAATTCCGGACTAATGAATACAAGAAGCAGAAGTCCGGCAGTACCTATCACCACCGCACTCAATCCATCAATCAATAATTTTCTGATCCCTTTTTGAAGAGTGACAATGTCGAAAAATCTATTGAGTAATTCTGGTGCATAGGTGGCACTAAACAATTCTTGTTTTGCATGCGGAAATTTATAGCCAATCTCAAATGCAGTATTAACGAAAATTCTTTGTTGTAATAATTCAACCACATAGAGTTGGGCAATTCCAACACCACCAGCAACAAGAATTCCTGTAAAGATGATGGCAGAAAGGACAATCAATGGCATTGTAAAAACGCCTGCTGAAATAGTCGTGACTAGCGCATTGATGGTTAAAGGAGTGACAAGCGAAACAAGTCCTATCAATATTGCATAGATTATGATGACATATATGTCTCGCTTCTCGAACTTTACATATTGCAAAGCTCTTTCAACGGGAGACATTTCATGCACTTCTTTTGGTGCCTGCTCTTCATGCACTTCGGAATTTAAGATTAAAAGAGGAAGTCCCTCATGATGGATAGACAACCATTCAGTAAAGAATGGATGCGCTCTCCAAAGCTCCTGTTCCCTTTCTGAAGAAAGCATTGAACTAATCAATCGTGCATATTCATCTTCGGTTTCAGTATTCTCCAATGCTATTGCATGCAGACAAATCAAAGTGGACGTATCAGTTGTGTTCAAACATTCCACAGAATATGTTCTGTCATGCTTTTGAGTATTATCATTTATATGCTTTTCTATCATTCTTCGCAAAATCAAATTATATTCATTGATCAAGCGCTGAATGTCCTGTAAAGTCAAAGTCACTTCTTCTTTTGAAGGATAGACCACTCCAAGAAAAGCATCAGATGTTTTTTCAAACAATACACATAATTCAGCTGTATCCAAATCATGGATGTTTTCTTGATTTCTCCAAAATGGAATAACTGCCGGATATCGAATTGGACCATTTGTTTCACTCATCGACATTGCATCAAACACATATACAGATGAATTGATGCCCATAAGCTTACAGGCATCCTTCAATATGAATCCACTTGTCCAATACGGATATTTTAACCCTGCATGAAACTCTGAGACCAATGACTCTGCAATAGTCTCTGAAGATGCAACAAAAAAATCGTCCACTTGTTTGGGAAATAATTCCCTATCAGTGGAAGTAAGTGATTCAAGTACCGATATTAATGTTGATTTCATAAATCAAATGGTAAACATGTAAATGAATGATAGTAATACTATCAAAAATGATTCCAGTTTTTCTGCTCCACAATGAATTCAACCCTTTTGAGTGATGATGACACCACATATCGCAACAATGGCACCGAGTATGAAAGTTTCACTTGGTACCGTATTAAACAAGAAAAACGCCATAATTGTCGTTAAGACAGGTTGTATATTGTTAAAAACAGCAAGTTTGCTTGCTTCCATTCTTGTGAGAGCAACATACCAAAGAGCATATCCCAAGCCGCTGGTGATAACGCCTAGATAAAAAAGTTGAAACCAAATGCTGCCATCATATTCCCATGGCTCAATTGATACCGGTAAAGCCATAACTACAGGAATATAAAGAACCAAGCCAGTAATCATGGTCACACCGGTCATAAAAACACCCCCATACTTCATTGCATATTTCTTTCCAAGGGTTGTGTATACAGCCCAGGACATGCTGGCAAGCAAAACCATGATATTCCCGGTAAATTGTTCACTTCCAAATGCCAGTCCTTTTTCAAACAAAACGATGATTGTTCCAACCATTGCCAGTACGATGCCAAATATCTTTTTCCTCGTAAGCGTTTCACCAAGAAAAAAGACAGCTATGAGGAGCACAAAAGCAGGTGTTAAAGCATAAGCCAGTGAAGCATTTGCGGGAGTTGTGTATTTCACTCCCCAAATGAACAATAGTTGATTGATGGGCATATTGAGAGCACCAAGCAGGAAAAACCAAGGTATATCTGACTTTTCCAGGGTTTTTATTTGCTTTCTGGTCAATGTCAACCACAGACCATAAGCAATTGCAGAAAAGCAGCCACGGAATAGGACTACTGTGGAGGGATGGAGAAGCGTAGTGACATTCTTTGCGAAAAGGTGCGTACTTGAAGCGATGATTTGTTGCAGAAGAATGAGTGGATACATGAAATATTCGGGAGAAATGTGTGAATTTGCATCATAGCACTAATTTTGTGCCATTCATTGACTTTTATTGGAAAACATGTCAAATCAAGACAAAACATTTCAATTTGATGCTGATATAACATTGCATCGTTTTTCGGACGAACATTTGTCTGATCAGGAATGGGATGCATTTGTCCGAACATCCGACAATGGAACGATGTTCCATCTTCGTGATTTTTTGGGGTATCATCCGAAAGACAGATTCCGTGATCACTCACTATATGTCATGAGAAATGACAAACTGTTTTCCGTATTCCCTGCAATCGATCAAGAAAGAAATGGTAAGCGCATTCTTAATTCTCATGGCGGGGCATCCTATGGTGGATTTGTGTATCCTTCGCAATGCAATATCCGAGATGCGTTCTTGATGACCGAGCATCTCATCAAACATGCTCAGGAACAAGGATTTGATGCCATTCAAGTCACACTGCCACCAATCATGTATGCAAAGCATCTCTCCAATTATATTGACTTTGCATTCATAAAGAATGGATTCACGTATGCAAAAAGAGAAATCTCAAGCATTGTGGATCTTCGTAATCCTCAAATGATAGAACATGAGTTCCGACCTGAAGCTAGAACTGCACTAAACAAAGCCAAAAAATCCGGAATCATCATCAAAAAATCCAGAGACTATGCTGCATATTATGATATCCTGAAACGCAATCTCAGAATGCGACATGGGGTGCAACCTACACATAGTTTGGATGAATTACTGGATTTGGCAAAGCGTTTTCCAAATGAAATTGAGTTATGGGGAGCATATTTGAATGACACCATGATTGCCGGTGTTTGCACTTTTGCTGCAAATGAACAAGTAATTCTCGCATTTTATATCAGTCATGATGATGAGTATCAAGAATATCGCGCGGTGAATTTACTCTTTGCCACCATCATGCATGAATCATCAAAACAAGGATTCTCTTATTTGGATTTTGGTATCTTCACCGTCAATATGGATCCTAATTGGGGGCTTGGCAGATTCAAGGAGAATTTTGGTAGCAGAGGCGTGTTTCGTGATACCTTGATAAAAGATTTATCCAATTCATGAGTTATTCTGTTCTCCATATTGCGCCTGAAAATTTTGCCGGTGTGCCACATGATTTCAAGCGCATGCACGAACGATTTGGCAATCACTCCAGACTTATAACCCTCCATAGAAATCCACTTGGATTTGAAGAAGATATCTGTTGTGATTTTGCAATTCCTCGTTCTCGAGCTGCCAAATCCTATCGAATTCACCATTCCTTGGCAAAGCAAGGGAGAAAAAACGAAGAGTATTTCTGGGAACCACATTCCTTTCTTGAACAACTGTATTTCTTTCTGCAAACAAAAATGAGAGTCTCAACTATTGAGTCGATGATTCATACATTGAACTTGGATGCATTTGACATCATACAGTATGATGGCGGATTGGATTTTACCAGAGACTCACGATTTGCCAAGCGATGGAAATCAATGAAGAAGCCAATTGTGAATTGCTATTACGGAAGTGATTTGCGGGCAAGAGGCATCATCAAGGAAATGGATGATTTCGCAGATCTAAATATTACTTCTGAATTTGATCATCTGGCTTTGAAATCAAATCTTGAATATGTGTTCTATCCTTATGATTCTTCAGAATTGCCCAATATTCCAACAGAAAAAGATTTCTCTCGCATTCGCATAGTTCATTCGCCCACAAATAGACTGTACAAAGGAACTGAAGTGATTTTGTCTGTCATAGAAAAATTACAAAAGTCCTATGCATTTGAGTTCCTTTTGCTCGAAAACATGTCGAGAGCCGATGTTCTGTCAATCAAATCTGAGTGCACCATTTCCATTGATCAAGTTGGTGGTATTCATGGCGGAACAGGATATGGAAAGGCCGGGATTGAATCTTTGGCAATGGGTATTCCCACAATAACAAACATGACAACAGAGTATGCAAGCTGGTTGCCTGAAAATCCATTTATTATTGCAAATGATGCCAAAAGTTTGGAAGATCAATTGATTCATTTGATTGAATCACCTGAACAATGCAAAGCAATCGGAGAACAAGGTCGGGATTGGGTGCAAAGATATCATTCTTATGAACAGGTCAATCAACATCTCGAATCTTTGTATCACAAGTATGGAATATTGTGATGATGATTCAAGACTTGCGACAGTTTTTTCATCAGAATCGTTCTTTTCGATGGTTGATGTATGTGTCAGCCATGATGTTAATCGTAAAAGTCTTACTCCTATTCATTCTTCCAATCACACCACATGCAATTGAAGATTGGTATATCGCAAACAATATCGTGAGTGGTCAAGGATATAGTTTATCGCTTGGACCAACAGCATTAAAAACTCCGGTCTATCCCTTTTTTCTCATTCCCTTTGCACTATTTGGTGATCTCGGTTTAAGCATTGCTTCTGCTACGCAACATATCATCTGGTTTTTTGCCGCGCTCGCATTCATGCGTGCATGTTCATTGCGTTTCGGTGAGAAATTTTCTACCCTTTCAGGATTCATCTTTGCATTGCATCCTGCATACTTGTATTATCCATTTGTTATTGAATCAACCACACTCACAGTTCCACTCATGATATTCTATTGGTATGGTTGCGAATTCTATAGAAAGCAAAATCATCATCAATATTGGCTCATGATTCTTGGATTCATCATTGGATTGTGTCAACCAATACTTCTTCCTGCAATCTTCGCAATGCAATTGCTATATGCAAGACCGCTTTCGAAAAAGACATTATTGGCTCTCTGCATTTCTGCATTCATTGTATTTGCTCCATGGTCACTGCGCAATGCATTGACTTTCCAGAAATTCATTCCTATGAAATCACCAATGTGGATGAATGTCTATGAAGGAATGGCTCCAACACTATCTCAATCTGATATTGCATTCATTGAGAATGCCAGAAAAACACATAATGATGTGCAGATGGAACAATTCTACAAACAAGTAGTCAGCAAGCGCATTAATCAATCCCCAGATACATATGCTAGAGAGTGTCTGCATAGAGTAAAAGAATTCTGGCTGATTCCTGATAGATATTCGGACCGTATTTTTGAAAGTGGAATTCTCATTTCTCGCATCATCCCCCAAACGACATTACTCATTGCCACTTTGATTGCAATCCTGCTCCTCATATTTCGCAGTGAAGCATTTTCGGAACATGGGCATTTATTGTGGATCATGGCAGGAACTCTCATCTATGTATCCCTCATTTATGCACTTACTCAAGCAGCAAATATTCGCTTCAAATTGGATGTGGAATGGCTCCAAATTGTCCTACTTTTCCCCATTTTCAAGGTATTGAGGTCTAAACCAAAGAAGAAGGGAACATTCTTGAGTTGATCAACTGTTTTGAGTTTGCAAGAAGGCGAAAAATACCTAACTTTGCCCAAGTTATCGTATAAACTGGAATACCGCTATGTTTGAAACATATCTCCCTCTCTTTTTGATGATAGCCGTTGGCTTCATTTTCGGGTTGACCAATATTCTGATCGCAGAATTTGTTGGTCCTCGAAAGAATAAATCAAAAGAGAAACTCAGTGTATATGAATGCGGCATGGAACCAATCAAGAGTGCGAGAGAGAGATTCTCCGTGAAATTTTATCTTGTTGCCATGCTGTTCATTCTTTTCGACATTGAAATTGTGTTCATGTACCCTTGGGCAATTCAATTTCAAGCTCTGGGTATGGTAGGGCTAGTAGCCATGGCATTGTTTATGGTATTGCTTTTTGCCGGTTATATTTATGTGTTGAAAAAAGGAGCATTGGAATGGCAATAGATCAATTGACAAAAGATGGTTTTTTGACAACCACTGTTGATGCTGCAATTAGTTGGGCACAAAGAAATTCACTTTGGCCAATGCCCATGGGTATTTCTTGTTGCGCCATTGAAATGATGGCATTTGCAGGACCTCGTTTTGACAGTGCTCGTTTTGGCTCTGAAAAATTTGGATTCACCCCACGTCAATCAGATCTTCTCATCGTTGCAGGGACTGTAACATATAAAATGAGTTGGGTGGTAAGAAAAATTTGGGATCAAATGCCCGAACCAAAATGGTGCATTTCCATGGGAGTATGCGCTTCTTCCGGCGGAATGTTCAGAAGCTATTCAGTTGTTCAAGGAATTGACCAGTTCATTCCCGTTGATGCTTATGTGTCTGGTTGTCCTCCACGCCCTGAAGCTTTGCTCAAAGCACTGATGACAATTCAAGAGAAAATTGAGAATACGAAGCCAATGATCATTGATTCTCGAAAAGACATTGAGGTTGATGGCACAGTTCTCATAGATTAATGAAGCTTTTCAAATTGGCCTGTTTCTACTGTGGAAGCAGGCTTTTTTATTGGTGTAAAATGAAAACAGTTTTTCTCATGATTCTTTGTTCGGTTCTCTTCATTGCATGCGAACCCTCGCAACCAATCACACTTGAAGATCCGGCAAAATATCCCAATTTAAAAATCACAGATATTGTTATGGGCAATGGTGCTCAGCCTACATTTGCAAGCAAAGTTACCGTACATTATGTTGGTACTTTGACAAATGGCAAACAATTTGATTCATCACGAGATCGCAAGCAACCATTCACATTTACGATTGGAGTGGGCGAAGTGATAAAAGGATGGGATTTGGGAGTTTCCACCATGAAAGTTGGTGGGAAGCGCATCCTGCAGATTCCACCGGAACTTGGTTATGGCTCAAGAGCCGTAGGCGACATTCCTGCAAATTCAATATTGAATTTTGAAGTTGAATTACTCAATGTTCAGTAAGACAATCGATACATTCAGATCCCGACATCTCGCACTTATTGTGTATGTGTCGGGATTTTTTTTGTATCCTCTCATCCCAGCCATTCGCAATGCAGAGAATACCCAATTATTGTTGATTCTACACACCTTCCATGCTCTTAGTGGAATAATTCTCTTACGACACTATTCCGAAGCTCCACGTCCCACAACAATAGCACTCATATTTATTCTCACAAGATTCGCTGTGTTTGGGATGTATCCATGGCTCTCGGATGATGTTTTTGGATATCTGTTTTATGGGAAAGCAACACTTCACGGCGCAAATCTTTATGCAATCACTGCTGATCATCCTTCCCTGTTTCATCTCAGAGATTCTGCTTTTGATTTGATGGCTTTTCAGCCATATCACAATATTTATCCTCCGATTGCAACAATGTTCATGACTTTATCTGCATGGATAACTTCAGCATTCCCTTCTTCACTTTTCACTTCATTATGGATATGGAAAACTCTTCTATTGATATGCGAAGGGTTTGGTTTATGGATACTCTATGTGATGCTGAAAAAAAGCGGACAATCTCTGTTCCCAATTTTCTTGTATTTGGCTATTCCATTAACTGCCCTGGAAGGGATTGGTCAAGCACACAATGAATTATTGTTGATTCCCATACTAGCAGGAATATTGACTGTTATAAAGCATGCGAAAGGAAATGCATATGTCTTCATGATTGGGACTCTCTGTGCTTTCGCCGGGCTTATAAAACTCTATCCTATAGTATTATTGATTCCGATCATGATACAAACAATGACATTCAAACAGTCGATCACGGCTTTATCAGCATGCTTACTTACAATCATTGTCTCTGCAATGCCATGGTTTTCCGGAATAATTATAGGAGATTTTTCAGCAGTCATTGGATATGCCTCGGTATTATCTTTTTACAATGGCACCTATTTCAATGGGATGGTTTTATATCTGTTTCGATGGCTGTTTGAAACATTATCCTTCAATGAATGGTGGTTGATGGCACCAAAAGCAGTGTCAACACTCAGAGCATTTTCAATTATAGGAATGAGTATACTTGGGAAAGTGAGAAATCATGCATTGACACTTTCCCTTTATCTTGTATTGCTCATAACAGTATTCATTTCACCCAAAGTGCATGCATGGTATTTCATACCGATCATATTCATTGGAAGCATACATGGATTCAGAAGTCTCCCGCTTATTGCTTGCATCATGATATTGACATATGCCATGTATGCAATTGAACCTGCTCAAGAATCTTTAATATTTGAAGGGATATTGTGGCTATTGATGGGAATTACATACTTTTTGGAATACAATGGAACATTACAAATCTTCAATCGTGATCAGGGCAAAGTTCTTGCCTGATTGCTGGACAAATGTGAAGCGTTTGTTAATGGGAGAGGGATAAGTCCAAATTTCTTTTTTGACACCTTGAGCAGGAATTTCCGTATCTCTTTTTTTGGGGAATCCGTAAAGCAAAGCAATCTTCCCTCTTTGAGTCATATTGCCATCGGCTTCTGACATAGTTTGAAATTCGGTGAATGCTCTATCAGCCCTTCTAAAATATTCTGCCATCGGTTCATCATAGATGGTTGTTGGGGTGGGATCATTTCTTTTCCACCAATCGATGATATTTCTTCGAATGTCCACATCATTATTTGCTGATAATTTATCGAATTCATCATCGGTCAAAAGATATCTCATTACTTGTCTGGCATATTCAGCACTAATCAGTGTTTTAGGCATTTCTTCCCATTGACAAGTAAAATCAAATCGCGTACTGTCTTTCTTTCCCTTTTTAACCGCATGTTGCAAGACAATGGAATATCTACCAGGAGCAATGACATTATCCGGAAATTGTACAATCAATACATTCATACCTTCCACTTCATTGATCAATAATGGGAAAGGTCTGGCAGATGCTGACTCTTCCATGTGTTCGGGCATGATAAAAACATCTTTCCGCAATTCAGTCTTGGTTGCGGTGGCAGGTTTCACATGTTTGGCATATTCTTCATTGGCTCTTTGTCTGTTCAAAGAAGCTGATGCAATGGAAATATCTGATGACATGGGGAAAATAGCATATTGTCTGAATTGAGAAAATGGAATATTCCCATTGAAAATATCCGGCGTGAAAGCATCAGAGAATGGATTTCCGGAGGTAAAAAAAGGTTGACCTATCTCACGAACAGCCAATGTTGGTAGTCGCATCTTTTTTATCACACGTCCTTTGTCTGTAAGTGAGAGTGTGGCCACATAGTGATTGTTTTGAAGAATGAGTGAACGCATGCCGAATGCATACATTGATTCATCATTACTTTGCTCGAATGTTTTGGCAAATACCGAATCCTTCCATTGTACTCTTCCGCGGATTATCCCATTAGTGTCTTTCAATTCAATTTCCAATGAAGGCATTGCAACAAATTCTCCTCTGAATGAATTGCTTTTTTCGAATACCAAAACATCATATTGAATCCGAAACAAGGCAAGAATCATCATGGAATCAGATGACTTATGAGGAAGAGCGCGTAATTCTGAATACAATGGCTCTCTGGGAGAATCCAATGTGGGATAGAGTGAGCTTCCATTTTTTTGCACTTGTGCAATCAATCCATGAAATGAAGTGAGTACAAGCAATAAGGGAAATGCAAACACAAACAAATTAGATATCATGTTCATCAAGAAAAGAACGGAGAATGATTGCAGCTGCTGTTTTGTCTATGGATGATTTATCTCTTCGATATTTTTGGGATCGACCCGAAGTAATCAAATGAGAGACTGCATCTTTTGAACTATAGGATTCATCATGAAGTATTACTTCAATCGGTAGTTGTGAATGAAGAAATTGTTCCATGTCTCTGATGTCTTTGATGATTGCATTTGATTGACCGGCTGCTTCACGAGGAAAGCCAATGATCACAGCACCAATATGTTCATCTTCGATGATGCGTAGAATAGTTTGTTTGACTTCAGAGTTCCGTTCCAAGGTAAGAAGAGGTGTGGTCGTGACATGGAGTATGTCACAGACGGCAAGCCCTATCCTTTTTTTGCCCATGTCTAAGGCGAGCAATCTCTTTCCTTTCAAATGTTCATACATATTCATAGATTTACGGAAATTCTGTACACCACAAAGGGCTACTTCATGAAACATAGTCGCAAACTACCACTTTTGATGATATTTGTTGTCTTTGGACTCACCACTCAAGTATCTCAAGCACAATTATTTGAATCTTTGAAAAATAAGGCGAAAGGAATACTTCAGGGTGATAAGCAAGCAGGAGGATTCACCGAGCAAGAAGCGGTTTCTGCATTAAAGGAAGCTTTGCAGAATGGAATTACCAAAGGAACGGAAACACTTTCAAAACCGGATGGATATTTTGGCAATCAATTGATTAGAATCCCCTTTCCTCAGGAAGCAAAGCAAATCGAAAGTTCACTTCGAAAGATTGGAATGGGAAAAACCGTTGATGATGCCGTTTTGTCACTTAATCGCGCCGCTGAAGATGCCGCAACAAAAGCATTGCCAATTTTTGTTGATGCCATAAAAGGCATGACTTTTCAAGATGCGATTGGAATCGTAAAAGGAGATAGCATCGCCGGTACTCGCTTTCTTCAGAAAACTACCACCAATGCATTGACAGCAGCATTCAGACCTGTCATTGAAGGATCATTAGATAAAGTTGATGCAACAAAGCATTGGTCAACTGTGATGAATGCGTATAACAAAATTCCTTTTGTACAAAGAATCAATCCCGATCTCACACAATATGTCACCGAAAAAGCATTGGAAGGTTTATTCTTTACGATTGCAAATGAAGAAAAATCGATTAGAAAAGATCCTCTTGGTCAAGCATCTGCATTATTGCGCAAAGTTTTTGGTTGGAGACCCTAAGACTTTTCTCCATGCAATAATACCCTGCACTGCCAAAATCAAAAACACTGCATACAGTAATGAAGTGAGCATGAGATCCTTCATGATATAGAGAATGATGTACAAAGCATCGACTAGTACCCACACATACCAATGCTCAATCCTTTTTTTAGTTTGAAGGTATTGTCCCCACATGCTCATGACTGCCAAGAGAGAATCGAAATATGGCAATGAAGCATCAGTATATTGATGGAGCACATAACCAAGAATGAATGACAATGGCAGAATCAAAGAGATGCCCAACATGATCTCTTTCAGACTACTTTTTGAAACTTTCAACGGTGAATCATCAGGGTGAAAGGATTCGGCATTATGTGTCCAAAGAAACCAACCATAAAGGGTAAAGATAAAAAACACCACTTGCAAAAGTGCATCGGCATAGAGTTTCTCACTATAAAACAAATAACAATAAAGCAATACATTGATTGCTCCTATTGGCCAGCAAAATGGGGATCTTCGGATCGTCAGATATACTCCCGCAATACCGGTTGCAAAACCTATGAGTTCCATTGCATTTGGCATCAGAATGCATACCCTGCACTAAGGATGACTGTTCCCAAACTCCATGCTGTTGAGCCAAGTATCCGAAGATTATACATGGCTTCAAGAGATAATCCATCGGGGAATGCAATCGTAAACGATGCACCTGTGGAGGCAAAAAACTCTGCAGGATGAATTCTTCTGACATCAAATGTTGGTACATCTCTCAAAGCGCCAAGTGGTTGATTCAAATCAACAAAGAATTTTAATGCTGTTCTTTCAACTGAAGAAAACCCTGCTTCGCCATGCACAAAAAAACGATCATTCCAATATTGATCGCGAAGCGATAATGCACCTTTCAATTCAATCCAACTTTTTTCAAAAGGAATACCAATGTGAAGACCAATAATGCCTTCATTTGAGCCACCACCAAGAAATTCTTGAGATGGATCATTGGGAAATCCCTGAAATGGTGGTAATCGCAATTCACCGCTTATGGTCGCGGTCAATAATCCGGAATACAATCTATATCTTGATCCCACTGAAAACCATGAAAGCAATGTTCGGCTCAATTCATTTCTGATGGGTCTATTTCCAATGGAATCAGTCACAAATTTCTCAATCAACGTATACGAACCGAATGGTATAGAGGCAAAAACCGTCAAATCATCGGTCAAACCATATTCTCCTGACAAAGTCATCAGAGTCCCGTAAAAATCGAATGTATAGGTGCTCAAAGCCACGCTGTCATATAAACCACTTGTTCTGAGGCCATCAGTCTCAAAAAAACTGGAGCCGGACATCGAGCCAATCCCACATTGGATAAAGCCTTTCCCTTTGGCTCTTGGCCATGCCTCTGCAGAAACTTCAATAAACATGATGAGTTGCAGTGAAATTAGGGCAAGAAAGAGGTTTTTGCTATTTTGCAGCGTGTTTAGCATAGGGTTTTAGGTTTTTCATGATGAAAGAATTTTTTGAACAGCGCTTAGGGATTAAGCAGTTTTCCAAAACTATTGCCGTCATCCTCGTTATTCTGTTTCTCATACTTTGGCTCATTGATTCCTGCGTGATGCCACCGTATGTTCATTCCATAGCTGTTGTGAAAGTTCCAAATATAACGGGATTGACACTTACAAAGGCAGATGACATCATCAAGGGCTCAAAACTTCGCGTAGCTGAAGTAAGAGAGGTGTATAGTGAGACTGTCCCCAAAGGGAGAATCATCAGTCAATTGCCCTTCGCCGGATCCGAAGTTCGTGAAGGAAGAAGATTATACATAACGATAAGTCGTGGAATTGAAAAAGTGAGAATTCCTTATGTCATTGGAAAATATGAAAGGGATGCTTGGCTTGAAATTATGCGTCTTGGTTTTAATGTTGGCGACATAGAATATGAAGAAGTTGAAGACAAGCCAGATGGAATCGTCTTAGGTCAATCTCCATCTCTAACAACCGGGTATGTACCATATGGCTCAACAATTAGATTAAGGGTGAATCAAGTAGCACCAGGAATTGAATTGTCATTATTTGAAGGTGATATCACACTTAGTGATGCTCGAAATCGAGCTTTTCAAAATGAATTGATCTTAATCATCGCAAATCCAGAAATGCTAGAGACATTCGCGCCGGACACCGATCCGGTTATCCGCCCGGATTATGGTCGTACGAACTCCAAGCTAAAAGCAGGCGATACAATTTGGGTTGAGTTAATGCCTATCTATTGATGGCTTCTCCGGCAAGGTTGATGATTGTTTGAACAATTTCCGGGAGATTACCGTGCTTCACTCTAGCACCGGCGGCTTGCATGTGTCCTCCCCCGCCAAAGTGCTCCGTGATTGATCGAACTTCATATTGAGGTTTGGCTCTGAGCGACATTTTAACTGTTTCATCAGCCCATTCCGTAATCAAGCCCCCTATTTTTGCTCCCGATATGCTCAGCGTATAATTGACGAATCCTTCCAAATCCTCGGAAAAATATCCGTGCAAATCCTCCTTTCTCATGATCATAAGAACAAGTGCCCCATCATGTTCGACTTGCAAACTGCTTAATGCTTTGCCAAGTAATGTCATGGAAGAAAAAGACTGCGCATTCATGACTTTATCATAAATCATGACAGGATCAGCTCCACAGTCAATCAATGTTGCAGCCAATCTCATCACATCAGCATTTGTTCTCGAATGCCTGAATCCACCTGTATCAGTCATGATTCCGGTATATAAACATTGTGCAGCATCGTTGGAAATACCAAGACTTGATGTCAATGCCAATCTTGCTATGATTTCACAAGTTGATGAAGCTTCTATGATGACGGAAAGTGAATCGACTTCAATCACTGGTTCAACATGATGATCAAAGACAAAAGTAAAGCCGGAAAATGCTTCAAAGAGAGGCCTGACTGCCGGACCAAGCCTTTGTGGAGCATTCAAATCAAGTATACACCATGCATCAGCCGATGAACATATATCCTGAATATCTTGAGATTCGGGAGTGCAATATGTATCAATATCACGAGGAAGAAATTCGAGATTTTTTGGGATGGGATGCTGATTAATAATGGTGGCGTGAATGCCTTGTGATTTCAAGATATGATAGAGTCCGAGTGCACTACCGATTGAATCACCATCAGGATCAATATGAGATGATATGATTACATGTTTGAAATCTTTTAGTGTATTCCAAACAGATGGCAATGAAGTATATGGGGAGTCTTTCACGAATCAAGAATCCTTATCATTTCCATTCAAGATGGAATGCTCACGGAATACCGATTCAAGTGCTTGATGTGCAGCAGCTTGTTCAGCTTGTTTTTTGCTTTTTCCGGACCCCCTACCCATTTCTTGACCGGCTACGAAAACCGCGACAAGAAACTCTTTTTCATGATCAGGTCCGGTAGAATCAATCACCGAATATTTTGGTGCTTCTTTTCCTTGTGATTGCACTAATTCAAGTAAGATGCTCTTGAAATTGGAATCTTTCATGATCATTTCATTTGTGAGCATTGGTATGAGACGCTCCAGGATGAATGATCGAGCTTCTTCAAGACCTGAATCAAGATAAATGGCAGCAATGATTGACTCCATGGCATCTGCAAGAATTGTTTCATTGCCTTTTTGAAGTGATTGATCAGCGCTAAATGAAAGCAAGAGAAATCGTTCGAGATGTAATGATCTTGCGCAATGTGCGAGTGATTTTTTATTCACCAACCATGAACGCATTTTGGTGAGTTCACCTTCATGATCCTGCTCATAATGATAAAACAAATACTCAGCTATCACCATGCCAAGTATCGCATCTCCAAGAAACTCCAATCTTTCATTAGCTATGAGTTGAAGTTCTGTATTTACCTGAAGATATGAACGATGAGTGAGTGCTTGTTCAAAATATCCTATATGATCAATCTTGATTCCTAGTGATTGTTCAAGCTCGACCTTTTTGGACTTATTCATCAATCCAAGCGAGGGGAAATGTGGCTTTTTCGGATTGCGTTTGAATGTTGGCAATCGAAAAAAATTGTCGTAAATCTGTTGAACAATGACCGGGGTTTTCATTTCATGCAAACAATAAAAAACAGGTTGAATTCAGTATTCAACCTGCAAATAGTTTCATATGTTGATGGGTTTTTCACCCTTCGAATGCTTTAAAGCAAATTGAGGCATTATGTCCACCAAAGCCAAAGGTATTGCTGATTGCCGCTTTTATTGGCTTTGCAATAGCTTTATTCGGTATATAATCCAAGTCGCAATCAGGATCAGGCGTCGTATAATTGATTGTTGGTGGAACCATGGAATTTTTGATGGCAAGCACTGTTGCAATTGCTTCGATTGCACCCGCAGCTCCAAGTAAATGACCTGTCATTGACTTTGTTGAGCTTACAGCCAGATTATATGCATGGTCGCCAAATACGGTTTTGATGGCGGCTGATTCATTTTTGTCATTGAATGGTGTTGATGTACCATGAGCATTGATATAATCAATGTCATTCGGGGTTAAATCAGCATCTTGAATACACAACTTCATTGAACGAACGGCTCCTTCTCCACCAGGTGCTGGTTGCGTGATGTGAAATGCATCATCTGTCAAACCAATACCGGCAAGAACGCCATAAATTTTTTCGGCTCCACGATTCATGGCATGTTCAAGAGTTTCAATAACCATCACTCCGCTACCTTCACCCATCACAAAACCATCTCTTCCCAAATCGAATGGTCTGCTAGCGGTCATTGGATCATCATTGCGTGTAGAAAGTGCTTTCATGGAATTGAAACCACCAATTCCCATTGGGCACACGACAGCTTCACTTCCACCAACAAGCATGACATCCGCATCACCTCTTTGCATGATCATGAGTGCATCAGCAATTGAATGACTTGAAGTTGCACAAGCTGATACAGTGGCATAATTTGGTCCTTTTAAACCATAGCGTATGGCAACATGCCCCGCAGCAATATCACTAATGAGCATTGGAACAAAGAATGGAGAAATCCTATCAGGATTTCCACCTCTGTCATAAAGATTTTGTTGTTGATGATGATATGTCCACATACCACCAATTCCGGAACCAATAATGACGCCTGCTCTCTCTTTATCAACCTTTTCAAAGTCTATTCCTGAATCCTCCACTGCCATTGCAGATGCACTGATGGCAAATTGAGTGAATAGATCCATCCTTTGAGTTTCTTTCTTATTGATGTGGAGTAGAGGATCATAATTCTTGACTTCACAGGCAAAATGCGTATCAAATTGCGCTGCATCGAATCGAGTGATTGGTCCTGCACCATTTGCAGAATTCATCATTCCATTCCAATAGTCTTGAGCGGTATTACCAATGGGAGTAACGGCACCTACACCGGTTACAACAATGGTGGGATAATTATATCGTGGCATGAGATCTCACAAAGAAATATTCAATTTTTTCTCAGAAAACAAAAGCCACTTCTCCTGGAGTGAATACCGGATCAGTGGCTATACATGAGCTTCTAAAAATTGATATTCAGAAATATCAAAGGAAAGCAACCAATCAGGAAGCGCGTGTTTCCAAATAAGAAATCGCATCACCGACTGTTTGAATTTTTTCTGCATCGGTATCTTCGATCGTGATATTGAAAGCGCGTTCGAATTCCATGATCAATTCAACTGTATCCAAAGAATCAGCACCAAGATCATTTGTGAATGAAGCTGATGGTGTGATTTGTGATTCTTCAACGCCCAATTTTGTGACGATGATTTCTTTTACTTTGTCTGCTACGGCAGCCATGAGGTAACCTCAGAAAATAGTATGAAAAAACAGGATTTACATTGCTAAACCGCCATCAACGGCGATGACCTGTCCGGTCACATATGAAGAGTCAGAATGTGCGAAAAAGGAAACAACACTTGCAACCTCTTCGGGTTTTGCAGCCCTCTTTAAAGGTATCTTATCGGAAAAGGCTTTTCTCTGATCTTCATTCAATTTATCGGTCATATCGGTTTCGATATAACCAGGAGCAATGCAATTTACTAAAATATTACGAGATGCAAGTTCTTGTGCCAGTGATTTGGTAAGCCCAATCATACCTGCTTTTGATGAGGAATAATTGACTTGCCCTGCATTTCCACGCAATCCTACGATGGAGGAGATATTGATGATTCTACCGGTTCTCTGAGACATCATTGGTCTGGCGACGGCTTTACAGCATAAAAACGCGCCTTTGAGATTGGTATTCAACACATCATCCCAATCTTGTTCACTCATGCGCATGAGCAATGTATCTTTGGTGATGCCGGCATTATTGACCAATACATCAATTCTTCCAGATTTTGCCAAAATCTCATCAATGCCTTGTTGAATTGACTCACCGGATGAAATATCCATTTTGATGAAATGAGCGGTTTTTCCTTCAGCTTCGAGTGATGCTGAAATAGCAGCTGCTTTGTCGGGATTCCTATTGTATGTACCATATACGATATAGCCATCATGAGCCAATCTTCTGACGATTGCCTCACCTATTCCGCGTGAGCCACCTGTTACCAGTGCTACTTTTTGTTGCGATTCCATGATTATGCTCCTTGCCCAATGATTGCTTGTATATCATTGGATGTATCAATGCCGCGAATGTGAATTGCCGGATCATTGATGGTTCTTTTTACGAGTCCTTGGAGAACTTTTCCCGGACCTATTTCGCAAAATGTTTCAATTCCCGATTGATGCATAGCTTGAAGACTTTGAGCCCACAATACGGGTGCTGTCAATTGTGCCAAAAGAAGGCGCTTCAATTCCAGCGGATCAGTGATTGAGGTACCAGTCACATTTGGATAAACTGGATGTGTTGGTGTATTAAAGTGTACTGCATCAATTGCTTTACCCAATTCATCGGCAGCTGATCCCATCAATGGAGAATGGAATGCTCCACTCACTTGTAATTCCGTCACCATGCGTGCACCGGCTTCTTTGAAAAGCGGTGCTTTTGAGCGCAGATATTCTGCATCTCCGGATAATACAATTTGTCCGGGTGAATTAAAATTTGCAGGAACAATCACTCCATCTGCAGACAATTCCTCACACAAGGAAACAACTTGTTCATCGCTCATTCCAATAACAGCGAACATTGTTCCCGGCTTTTCATTGCCGGCAGAAAACATGAGAGATCCTCGAAGGAGAACCAATCGAAGTGCATCTTCAAATGACATAACTCCCGCGGCATATAGAGCTGAATATTCACCAAGTGAATGTCCGGCAAAGGCATCGCTTGAAAGGTGATTCCCAACAAGGTCCCATAGAATCGCTTCATGGACGAATAAAGCCGGTTGGGTATAACGAGTTTCTTTCAATATTTCAGCAGGACCTTCGAAACAAATTGTGTCCAAAGCAAAACCTGCTATGTCACAAGCTTGTTTCATTCTCATGGAGGCATGGTCAAAATCACGAGTGAGATCAGACATCATGCCCACATATTGAGAGCCTTGTCCGGAAAATATACATGCTGTCTTACTCATGATTTAATCCCCCATGTAAGAAGAATGCTTCCCCATGTGAAACCGGCTCCAAAACTTGCCAAGATAACTTTGTCACCATATTTCAATTTTCCATCATGATGTAATTCAGACAAACAAATAGGGATGGTTCCTGCAGTGGTATTTCCGAATCTATCAATATTGACAATCACTTTTGATGAATCCAAACCCATTCTTCTTGCCGTAGCATCAATGATGCGAAGATTTGCTTGATGTGGAACAAGCCATGAGATATCATCAGCCTTAAGATTATTTCTTTCCATAATCTCGGCTGAAACATCTGCCATACCAACAACAGCTGACTTAAACACCGATTGTCCGTCTTGAATCACATAATGTTGTTTGATTTCATCAGGAAATTCTTCGAATGGTGCTTTTGCTCCATCACCATGATCACTCATATACAAGAATTGACCACCCTTGCCATCCATTTTCAAAATGCTGTCATGAATTCCGATGGAATCATCATCTGTTTTCTCAAGCAAAGCAACCCCGCCTCCATCACCAAATAAAATACATGTGGTTCTGTCTTTGAAATTCAAAATGGAACTCATTTTATCACCACCACAAACCAGGACTTTTTTACAAGTGCCAGACTCGATCAAACCAACACCTGTCATCAAGGCATATAAAAAGCCCGAACATGCAGCAGATAAATCATATCCCCATGCATTCACCATCCCTGCTTTATATTGCAAAGTTGCACTCGCTGACGGAAAACGATTATCGGGAGTGATTGTGGCTACTATAACACAATCAATTTCTTCTGGCCCAATTCCACGCTCTTTAAGGCATTGTTCAACAGCAGGAAGAAGCAAGTCAGATAATTCACCCGAAACTTGAAATCTACGCTCTTTGATGCCGGTTCTCGATTGAATCCACTCATCGTTTGTTTCAATCTTGTCCTCGAAATATGCATTCGTGAAAATGTCGGGAGGAACAAAATGTGCTATGGATGAAATGAAAACTGACATAGTATTGCTTTAAGAAAATGAATTATTCTGTCACAGTAGACAATGCGTCTTTGATGGATTGATTGACATTTCCTTGGATGACTTCCGCTGCTCTTATCAACATGTTTTGAATGGCAAGCGGACTTGATTTTCCATGTCCTATGATGACAACTCCATTCACTCCGAGCAAAGGCACACCGCCATATTCTTGATAGTCAAAATCTTTGAGGATTTTTTTTAGTGGAATAAGCATCAACATAACCATCAACTTATTCAAAAATCCAATTGCCGCAAACCCTTTGATTTTTGCCTTTAGCAATCCAAGCATGCTTTCTGCAAACTTGAGCACGATATTTCCAACAAAACCATCGCAAATCACTACATCAGAGGTACCTGCCAAAACATCCCGACCTTCTACATTGCCAATGAAATTCAATGAACTTTCACGAAGAAGTGCATGTGTTTGCAAAATGGGCTCTATACCTTTTGTTTCTTCCTCACCAATATTCAGGAGTCCAATCTTCGGCTTTTCGATGCCAAGCACAATTCTGGAATACACATCTCCCATGATCGCATATTCATAGAGAAATCGGGGCTTGCACTCAATCGTGGCTCCAACATCAAGTAAAAATACCGGACGTCCATGCTGCGTTGGAAGAAATGTTCCAATTGTTGGTCGGCTCACGCCTTTGATTCTACCGAGAACGACCGTTGCAGTACTCATCACTGCTCCCGTATTCCCTGCAGAAACAAATGCATCTGCATTGCCTCGAGCATGCATGTCGATGCCCATGAACAAAGAGGAATTTCTTTTGGACTTTAATACGGAAGTGGGATCATCATGCATCGTGACAATGTCATCGGCATGCTGAATCGAATAATGAAGATAAGGAAATGACAAACCCTTCATTGCAGCTTTGATGGCTTCCTCTTTTCCCACAAAGATGAATTCAACATCAATGGAAAGTTCTTTGAACTTCTTAGAAGCAAGAATTGCTCCTTGAATCTCGTTCAAAGGAGCAAAATCTCCACCCATGACATCAATTGCAATGCGAATGGGATGCATAATCATCAGAGTTAATAGTCGTAATACTTGCAGGCAAGTGAAGCAATGGCATGCTTATTCAGCAGAAGCTCCGCTATTCATTTCAACCATCTTGCGACCATTATAGTAACCGCATGAAGGACAAGCTGTATGATTCAACTTCATGCTTCCGCAATGAGCACAGGAAGCAACCGTTGGTGCAACGGCTTTATAATGTGTTCTACGCTTGTCTCTGCGTGACTTGGAATGTCTTCTTTTAGGATTTGGCATCAGAATGCTCCAATAAAAAATCAGTTCTTTTGTATGTTCAAATGTTGTAAAGCCGCAAAGGGAGAATCCGAAGCATCAGATTCTTTTTTTTTCTCACGAAGTTCTGGATGCAAAGCTTCAAATGTTGTATCAACATAAGCCGGTGCAACTCTTCTCATCGGCAAATGAATTGCCAATTCTTGTCGAACTTCCTCTGTGATGTCAAGTTGTTCTTCATCATCTCGAAGAATGATTTCATCACCTTCATCTTCTACTGTGCGCAATGCATGCAATTGAGTATCCAATCGATATTGCTTGTTTATATCCGCTTCAATGTTCTGGATGAATTCCTCTCCTGAAACATCGCATATCAATTGGGCATCACAAGCTGCATTCGCATGAATTGTCAAACGTTTGCCTTGTTTCTTCACTGTTCCTTCCACTTGAACCAAACCGGTGAATTCCGGAAACATGTCCTGAATTGCCGAAGAATCACAAGTTACCCGAAAAGCATGATCGCCGTCTTCCATTCCAAGAATTGAAACTTTCAACATGATGAACATACTCCTCTGTATGAACGCAAAAAAGCAAGAATACAAAAATAGGAAAATTTTGCCTTATAACTGCCATGTCTGATTGACCTTTGATTGCAAAAATCAAGTATTCCCCGGAATTACAGTAGCTATTAGGAAGATTTTACGCTTGTTCCACGGCTTCAAAGGCCCTTTTTGGCAAGGGATAATCGTATATTTGCAAGTCTTCAAGCAGCAATTCATATCCAATATGAATTTGATGCTGATAACGGCTTTTTTTTAAAGATTTATCCAAATGTACTATGAGTCAAAGTCCAGACAATGCTGTGTATTATTCTGAGTATTTGCAACTTCAGCATATACTTGAGGCACAATTTCCTGAAAGTGACAAAGTCGGGGTTGAAGCACATGATGAGATGCTGTTCATCATTACCCATCAAGCCTTCGAATTGTGGTTCAAGCAGATACTCTTTGAATTGGACTCAGTCATTGGCATTCTTTCACAAGATTCTGTAAAAGAGCATGAGATTGCGGTTTGTGTTCATAGATTAAACAGAATGAAGAATATCTTATCCATGAGCATGGAGCAATTTACCATTCTCGAGACGATGACCGCACTGGACTTCATGGATTTTAGAGATCTTTTGCATCCTGCCAGCGGATTTCAGTCTGTACAGTTTCGGATTTTGGAAATGCGACTTGGCTTGACGGCTGACAAAAGACTGAATCGTGCATATATGACTGCTATGAAAGACTTCGACAAGAATATGATTCAGATTGCTGAGAAGAAAACAACTTTGTTTGCAGCTGTGCAATCATGGCTTGAACATACACCATTCATTGAAACCGATGATTATAAATTCTGGGAAGAGTATAAGCATGCGGTATCTGCAAGCTTTGCAAAAGACAGAGCAGACATTGAAGCTCATGATATCTTAACAGATGAAGACCGAACCTCGAGAATGCAATCTATCGATCAAGCCGAGCATGCATTTACTTCATTGTTTGACACAAACACATATCAAACATTGATTGATGCAGGAGATCGCAGACTTTCGCATAAAGCAACTCTTGCTGCGCTGTTCATTCAATTGTATCGTGATTATCCTTTATTGGACAGACCTAATGAATTACTCCAAGCCATTTGTGCATTTGATGAAACATTGTCCATTTGGCGTTATCGTCATGCATCCATGACCATGCGCATGATTGGTGCAAGAATCGGAACCGGTGGATCCAGTGGGTTTAATTATCTGGCACATACTGCTCTAAAGCAAAGAGTATTCGGAGACATTACTTCCCTAGCAGGAATGTTGATACCTAGGAGAATCATACCTGCTTTGCCGGAATCAATATCAACCCGATTGCAATTTATGTTTGAACATGAAAAGTAATGTTACAGTAAAAGGGATATTAATACAAGTATTGGATGCTCTTGCCCCAATGCATTGCTGTATTTGTTCGGATCGCATTGCTTCTCAATCAATCATTCATCGAATATGTGACTCATGCTATTTCTTATTTTCTCCTGCACCTACACGTGATGTGATTCTGAATTCCCTGTTTCGAAAGAAGAAAGAATCAAGCATATATTATGCTGATAGTGCATTTGAATTTCATCATGCCGGCTCAATACAAGTTGCCTTGCATGAGATGAAATACAGATTTGGCAAACAGATGGCTTTTGATTTCGGAAAGGAGATGGGTAAGAACATCATGATTCCCGAGATTGATATCATTACTCCCATTCCACTGCATCATGCAAGAAAAAGGGAGCGTGGCTTTAATCAATCACTTGAAATTGCGAAAGGATATGCAATGCCTACTTCATTGAAAGTGCACGATTGCATTAAGCGATTGCATTATACAACAACGCAAACAAAACTTACTATTGAAGATCGCAAACAAAATGTGAGCAATGCTTTTGCATTGAAGGATACTATCAATATCAGAAATAAACATGTATTGCTCATTGATGATGTACTCACTACAGGTGCTACACTAGAATCCTGCGCTGAGTTACTTTTGGAACACGGTGCTCGTCGTGTTTCTGCACTGACTATTGCTACTGCAAGATTGAATTAAGGATTGGAATTCATGAAACTTTATAGATATCTCATTCTAGTTATGACAACGTTAATGGTATTGTCATGCAATGATTCACTTCTTTCACCAAATGACAATCAAGCGCCGGAAACATCACTTTTTTTGGACTCAATCAGAAATCAACAAAATAGCAGAGTATTTGTCAGTTGGTCAGGCGATGACCCCGATGGAATGGTTGTTGGATATGTCTATTCATGGGATCGAAGCTCATGGTATTTCACCAGAAAAAATGATTCCACTTTTGCTTTGCAAGTGCAAAGTGCAGATACAAACTTTGTGTTTTCCATTGCGGCAATCGATAATTCATTAAAGCAATACCCAAGTGAAGGCGCACAGGTCAATTTTTTGGATAAGAATAATAACAATCTCTTCGATTTCGGAGAACAATTTCCGGAACTTCAAGGAGCTATTGATCAATCACCGGCGCAACTTTCATTTCCGATTAAGAATTCACCACCAATCATAGCATGGGGTAATGATACAACAGCAAAATCTGCGCAATCAGTTGTATTACCAGATACAACATTTGCTTATGCCACATTCAAAATCTTTGTGAGTGATCCGGATGGCGATGCAACACTCGAATCCGTTCAGTGGTCATTGAATGATTCCACTCCAAATGCCAATTGGCGCACACTTCCAAAGGGCACTCGCTTATTTAGTGTGAGCACAAAAGATGGCTTGATTCCAAATGCCGATAATGTTATCTATATGAAAGCAAAAGATATTGGCAAACTTTCAAGTCCAATCCTTCGCTATCCTTCTTCCGGTAAAACTTGGTATGTCAGAAAAACCAAAGGACCAATACTCCTTATTAAGGATTGTGCTAATAAGGATATCGATGATTTTTATGCAAGAGCCTTATCACTTGTAGGTTCAGGAATGTTTACAGGTAAATATGATGTGCTTGACATCAATACAACACGCACTGCAGATGCGCCTGCCAAGACGATACCACCCTTTATCAATCCGATGTTCATTGAGTCGTTAAAACTCTATTCAGCAGTGATATGGTATACCGATAAATCCCCGAGCACTTCACTGGCCCAACAATCACTCACAGAATATATTCGTTTCGGAGGAAAAGTTCTTTTTATAGCAGATTTACCTGCTCCACTGAGTGAAGATATGCGTACTGAAATCAGAGATTTTTCTCCGGTTGATTCCATTGGAAAAAATGAAGTGTCAAGTGATCCATTGGCAATCAGAAATGGAACGGAATTCATTGCCATGAATCCTGGTGGGACAATGTATCCAAATCTTACAAAAGAGCGAGGTTCGGTATTGGTGTATCCTCTTTATCCAAAAGCCAATGCAAAAGCCATATACACATTGACAGCAAATCCCAAATGGCAAGGCATGCCTATTCTTGGTGTTAAGGATGATGAAAATACAATGGTCTTTCTTCATATGCCATTGCATCTGTTGAATGTCAATGACAATGCAATTCAGTTGATAGGAAACATTCTTATTGATGAGTTCAATATTCGATGAGTGATACTTCATCATATCTACTTGCCATTGACACCGTTGGACACTTCTGCGGAATAGCTTTTGCAGATGTGCATTCAGGCATCATTGTCAAGGAATCCTTGCTTGAAAAGCCAAATATGCATGATGCAATGCTAGCGGAAATGATACGCGATGCAATGAATGACCTTCACATAAACACAAAGCAAATACAAGCAATCGCTGTGTCTGAAGGCCCGGGAAGTTTCACCGGAGTACGAATTGGAATGTCATTTGCAAAAGGTTGGTGTGCAGATGGCAATACAATGTTGATCTCAGTTCCGACATTTGATGCAATGATTCATGGATTCATCAAAAAATATCCGAATTATTCACAAAAGAACATTGCCATCATCATGAAATCACATGGGAATGCTTGGTTTGTCCAAACATTTGACCATTCAAGAGAAACAAAATCAAATATTGCAATACTCTCACAACATGAGATTCAGTCAATACTAGATGATGAAACCATTGTGCTTGGTGATTATGTAAGCATGATTGAAAAGAGTCCTTATCCTGAATTTCGTCAGTCACATCCTACTTTTATTGCATCTTTAGGATTGATCATGCTTCAGGATGGCAAGACAATTAATCCTGCCCTGGCTGATTCAAAGTATCATGTCGACTTTACACCTACAGTGAAGGGAGAACAATCATGAATATCATTTGGGAATGCAAGTCATTTCATGAATTGACTGCAAGAGAAGTATATGACATCCTCAAATTGCGAGAAGAAGTGTTTATAGTCGAACAGCAATGCATATACAAAGACATTGATGATAGAGATTTTGTATCCCATCATATATTAGCTTATCTAGACAATCAATTGATTGCATATTCTCGGATCATTCCCGGATCAAGCACTGAATTCGTTACTATTGGGCGTATCATAGTCCACAAAATCGCCCGTGGCAATGGCTATGGAAAAGAATTGGTCAGTCAATCAATTACCAGTGCCAAAAACATTTTTTCTCCCAATAGAATTGACATCTCAGCTCAAGAATATTTACTTGATTTTTATGAATCTTTTGGATTCATCATCAATGGTTTGCCTTATGACTTGGATGGCATTCCGCATATTGACATGACATTACAATTGGTGTAATAATATGAAAAATCTATCGCAATTGTTGACTGCTCTGAATGGCTTTACGGTGAAGGGGCCTACGGAGAAACCTGTTGCTTCGATCGAATATGACAGCAGAAGTTGTCAGGAGTTCTCAATATATGTTGCAATTCCTGGGAGCACAAATCCTCCCACAGATGGCAATGCTTATATACAAGATGCAATTGATAAAGGTGCCAAAACAATTGTGACAGATGCTCCGGATTTTGAAGCTCCTGATGACATCACTATCATAGGCGTACCTGATACTCGCATTGCTTTGTCAAGAATTTCTAATGCCTTTTATGACTATCCTTCAAATCAATTAAGAATCTTTGGCATAACAGGAACCAATGGTAAAACCTCTACATCATTTTTGCTCAAAGCAATTTTCGAAGCTTCGCGTGAACCAACAGGTTTAATTGGAACAACCGGAAATTATATTGCCGATGAACGTATTGCCGCAACACATACAACCCCCGAATCCCCTCATTTATGTCAATTATTATCAATGATGGTTCGAAGAGGAATCAAAAATGTCGTTATGGAAGTTAGTTCTCATGCGCTTGCTTTACACAGAGTTGAAGGGATACGCTTTGCTGGTGCATTATTCACGAATCTCACACATGATCACTTGGACTTTCATGGTTCAATGGAGCGTTATGCGCAAGCGAAGAAACGCTTATTTGATTTGCTTCCCAAAGAAGCTATTGCTATTGCAATTGGCGATTCACCTTATTCATATCTGATGCTGAGCGATACAAAAGCAAAAGAAACATATAGAGTTGGAAGATCAAATGCTTTCGACATAACCATCGATCAAGAAAATCATTCTTTATCAGGATCTTCCTATCGCTTGACATTTGGCGGAGACATCCCGGAATTTCAGCATGGAGAATTTCAAGTTGTTTCCCCGCTGATTGGAAGATTCAATGTAGAGAATACTGCCATTGCAGCATCTTTGGCACATCTCATAGGTATTGAAACCGAAGTCATTCAACAAGCATTAAAAGGTTCAGAAGGCGCACCTGGCAGAATGCAGAGAATTCGCCTACCCAATGGCGCACTCGTTCTGGTCGATTATGCACATACACCCGATGCATTGGAAAAATCCCTTTCAACATGCAAAGCATTATTGAACAGCACCGGAAAGGGACGTTTAACGGTAGTATTTGGATGTGGTGGTGTTCGAGACAAAGCAAAAAGACCCGTCATGGGAAAGTTGGCTGCCGAACTTGCCGACAATGTCATTATTACAGATGATAATCCAAGAAATGAGCCATCGGAATCCATCATCAATGATATTCTTTTGGGAGTTGATGACAATAATCGTCACAAAGTACAAAGCATTAGTGATCGATTGTCAGCCATTACTCATGCGCTTAAACAGTCAGAAGATCGTGAAGTGATACTCATTGCCGGAAAGGGTCATGAAGAATATCAGATCATCGGACAAGACATCATTCCTTTTAGCGATCTTGGAACAGTCAAACAATTGATTTCCAAGATTTTCTTATCACAAGGAGAACATGATGCCCACGAATAATCTCATCTTACTGATTCTTGTGATTCTATGTGCTTCTTATGCCACGATGCAAGCCCAAGACACTTCGACGGAACATAGTTCCCGTGATATTCTCAAGCAAGATTCCCTTGAACAAAATACCTCAATTGATAGTCTTACTTTTTCTATAAAGGGAAAAGCTTCGTATTATGGATCTGAATTCAATGGTAGGAAAACTGCCAATGGTGAAATCTATGATGAAACTGCTATGACTGCTGCACATAGAACTCTTCCCTTTGGAACAGTATTGCGTGTAACAAATGTTCGAAATAGATTGTCAGTCATTGTTCGCATCAATGATCGAGGTCCTTTTCATCCGGATCGAATTCTCGATTTGTCAAAATCTGCCGCCGAAGAATTGGATTTTATACGATATGGCGTTACTGAAATAGAAGCTGAAATTGTTGATTAATATGAGAAACATACATGAAACATATACTTCTAAATATCATTCTCTTCATTTCATTAACATTTGCGTCCATGTCTCAGCATGTGCCTTCCATTGTATCCCCGGTTGAGCATGAACACAAATATGAAACTTGTTCACGAGCGCATGCACCAAGAGTCCAAAAACAAGAGAACAATCTTGCCATTTCAGCGGACATAGATGTTCTGACTTATGATCTATTCATGGATTGGCGATTGCCATTTGCAACATTTGATACTGTTTTACCTATCTATACCTATTCCGGAAAAAATACTCTTACACTTAGAACGCTCAAATCATTGAATGCTATCACATTGAATGGTGCTTCAATGAAAATCGACTCTGTTAAACTTGACGGATCAATGCTTTCCATATCTTCCATCAAACAACCTGATAGCGGAAAATGGAGTATACGTTTAGCAAATCCCATTTCCATTGACACACATTCTCTGGAAATTTGGTATACTTATTCCGGAAATGCCAAGGATGGATTTTTCTATTATCCAAAGGGGATGTTCGTTCGTAAATTTCAGGGTCTGGATTCAAACTTCGTGGAAGAAGATCTTGCTTATGTGATGAGCCAACCTGAAGATGCGCGCTATTGGATGCCATGCAATGACAGACCAGATGACAAAGCTCGTGCTCGCATCACAGTGCGAGTTCCATATGATTCCACACTATCCGATCAGGAGAATATTAGAGTTACTTCAAATGGTGATTTGACTTCATTGCAAATTGGAAAAGAACTTGGGAAGATTGCTTATCGTGATTTTTCATTTTATGATACAACATTGATTCCAACATATTTGATGGTTATTAATGCTTCGCGATTTGTGGATTTTACATTGTGGGCCAAAATTCCAAACTCCACTGATTCCATTCCCATTTACAATTATGTATGGGAAAACGATTTTAATGGTACAAAAACCGATGGCAGTGAATATAATGCAAGACATGCTCTTAGCTACACACCATCAATGATTTCAGGATATATTCCTCTCTTCGGACCTTATCCCTTCAAATCGTATGGCCATACTGCTGCACAACCTTTCTGGGCAGGCGGCATGGAGCATCAAAGAATGTCAACGATCAACAGAACATGGCTTCGTGGTTGGTCGAGCAATGGCTTGGCGCATGAAGTGATGCATCAATGGTTTGGCGATTTGGTCACATGTGAAACTTGGGGAGAAATATGGCTGAATGAAGGAGCTGGAACATGGGGAGAAGCTCTTTGGTATGAAACCTGGGGTGGCTATCCGGAATATATTTCAATGATGAGATCAAAGCGCAATGATTATCTACGAATCAATGCCGGAAATCTCCAACCACCCATATTTGGAATTCCCATTGAAAATGTATTTAATTATGCAACAACATATGCAAAAGCAAGCTGGGTTTATCATATGCTCAGAACAATGTTGGGTGATTCAGTATTTTACCCGATCATGCAAACATATATGAAGAAATATGCTTTTGGAAATGCCAATACCAATCAGTTTAAGGGATTGTTTCAATCATTAGCACCAAATCCTGCAGTTGAGTATGATGTATTTTTTGATCAATGGCTTATGAAACGTGGACATCCAACAGTGAAGTTTACGACATTGCGTGAAGACATCGATGCTCAAGAGAACAAATATGTACACTTTGTGATTCAGCAAACACAATCAGGAAACAATATTCCGGAAGTGTTTCACATTCCTATCACGATTTCATTCATAGGTGAAAAAGATACAGTTCTTTACAAATCAGTCATGAAAACCAAAGTACATGAAGGATTCATTTCACTAAAATCACCTTTAAAAAAAGCAATAATTGATCCTCGATCAGATGTGTTGATGGAAGCAGATACAGTTTCCGGAGTGTATCTCTCCGTTGAAAAAGACAAAGAGAAGTCAACAATGGCTGAAATTCGAGGTTTTGCCGATAACTCTTATCTTTCGATTCATGCCAAAGAGTCATCAAATGTCATGTTGACAATCCATGACATCAGGGGCATGCAATTATATTCAAACCGTTTTTTCATCCATGCAGGTGAATTCAACGAAATCGAACTTCCACACTTCGCATCAGGAATGTATATTGTAAGTATTCGAACAGAGAATGGAGTTCACGCATTGCGCTTTGTGAGATAATGTTCTGTTTTAATGGGAATCAATGTGCCTCAAACTTCTAAACATAGAGAAGACAATAAGGAAAGGCGATATCATGGCATACCTGCTTCACGCGGGATTGTGTTTGGTCATGCGATTGTCATACATAATGATCTCATTAGTGATTATGAGGAGCATATTGACAATAGTCAGATTCCCCATGAGCTTGAGCGTTTTGCCCAAGCAGTAGAAAGAAGTGAGCAGCAATTCAATCATATCATCAATATCAGCAAAAACGAATTTCCTTCAATGTCACATATCTTGGAAACATATGCAATGATTCTGAATGATTCATATATGCATCAGGCGATTCGCAACAAGATAAACGAAGGTTATACCGCAGAAAATGCAATCTTCCATAATTTCAATGCTCAAAAACAATTTTTCTTGCTAGCTAAAGATCCTGTGCTTAGCGAAAGAGCCGTTGATTTTGATCATGTAAGTTCACAATTGCTTTCAGCTTTACGAAAAAGAACAATCAGTCACAAGGTAGATGAACAAAGTATTGTTTTTGCAACTTCCATCACTCCGACAGACATCATGTCTTTCAAGCAGGAAAAATGCAAAGCATTTGTCACTGAGATTGGTGGTATTGCTTCACATGCTTCTATTCTTGCTAGATCACTCTCCATGACTTCAGTGATTGGAATAAATGATATCGTTCACAAAATCAAGACTGGTGAATCCATTATCATTGATGGAAATGATGGTATCATCATTGTCAATCCAAGTAAGAAAACCACGAATTCCTATCTAAAAAAGATAGAAAAAGAATCTAAACATCGTTTGGAATTAGGTGCACTCACCGAGATTGAATCACAAACCAAACATGGAACACCTATTATCATTAGTGCTAATATTGATTCTGTTGGTGATATTTCGGAAGCTATTCAATACGGGGCAAAAGGCATTGGATTATTGAGAACTGAATTTCAGATTGCTCGATATGGAAGAATTCCTGATGAACAATCTCAGGTTGAATGGTATAGATCATGTGCACAAAAAGTGTATCCCGAATGGTGTACTATCAGAGCTTTTGACATTGGTTCCGATAAATTTGCGGAGGGACTTCCCAATGAATCCAATCCTGCACTTGGTGTGCGCGGAATCCGCTATTTGCTTAAAAGAAAAGATGTGTTCAAAACACAATTGCGAGCAGTATTAAAAGCGTCTGAATCAAAAAATGTCAAGTTGATGCTCCCCATGATAACAAATGTGTCGGAAGTACTTCAAGCCAAAGAATTATTACAGGAATGTCGAGCAGAATTAACTGCAGAAGGAATACGCTTTGACCCCTTCATGCCCTTTGGCATCATGATTGAAACACCGGCGGTTGGATTGGAAATACGTTCTTATCTAAAACATTGCGATTTTTTCAGCATTGGAACGAATGATCTCACACAATATCTTCTTGCAGCAGATCGCATCAATGAGCATGTCGCTGATTTGTATGACATCTTTCATCCATCTGTTTTTCGTTTCATTCGAAAGATCGTCAAGACATGCACTACTGCAAATAAAGATGTTTCAATTTGTGGAGAAATTGCAGGATTCCCGGATGCTACAAATACATTGATTCACATGGGTATTCGACACTTCAGTATTTCACCCCCACTGATTCCCGGCATCAAGAGTACAATCATCAATAATGAAAAAGATTAAGTTTTATACTTTCACTCTGCCAACTTTTCTACGATTTCTATATACATTCAATACAATTCCAACCGACGCCATATTCATCACAAGTGAAGAACCACCAGCGCTGAGAAATGGCAAAGGTATCCCCATGACAGGAAATGCACCGATTGCCATGCCAATATTCACCGTTGCATGATAAAAGAATATAACTCCAATCGAGGCACTCAGCAAAGAGCCAAAAGCATTGCCGGATTGCCTGGCAATAGACAAACATTGCATGATTAAAATTGTCAGCAATCCAATCACAATAACACCACCAATAAAACCAAATTCCTCTGTAGGCACACAGAATATGAAGTCAGTCCATTGCTTTGGAATATATCGCAGTTGCGTTTGCGTTCCATGCAAGAATCCTTTACCTGTTAAACCACCGCTACCAACAGCCATGATTGATTGAATCACATGATATCCCCGACCGCGTGGATCATTATCCGGATTCAAAAATGTCTGAATACGACTTTGCTGATGAGGTTTTAAAACGCCATATACATATCGAGAGGAAAACCCGATTGCAATGAAAAAGAGAAGCAAAGCAAGCGTTTTCATTAGATCTCTTTTCAATATCATCGGAACTGAGCCAAACAATACACTAGAAAGGAAAACCCATTCCCTACCGATGAAACCCATGATTACCGAAATCGGAGCGCCAACCAGAAACATAATGAGATTGATATTGGCTCCACCCCAGAACATGATGCCAAGGAATGTGACACCATAAACCGAAGCACTTCCAAAATCAGGTTCCAGCATGATTAGTGATATCGGAAAAACGAATAGCAAAATTGGGATGATGAGATCACTCCATGAACTAAGATCTCTTCCTCGAGAAGATATCGATCGTGCAACGGCAAGCAGCGTGGCAATTTTTCCAAGTTCCGATGGTTGAAATGTCAATGGTCCTATTGTCAGCCAACTTTTAGATCCATACACTGTTTTCCCTACCAAAATGACGGCAAGGAGCAAAAGCATAGCCAGACCATAGAAGATATAAGCATAGTCAAAAAGCCACCGCTCCGGCATGAACATTATACTGAGCATAATGCCGGCACCAACAATGCCAAACAATAGTTGCTTTGTAAAATACTCACTCATACCTGCTTCATAAGTTGCACTATAAATCGAAATGAGTCCCATCGCAAAAAGCAATGTAGTAACCATGATCAATAGCCAATCTGCCATTGAATTCGATTGTCTGGACTCAGAAGAAACAAATTCTTCCGCAAAATCATCGTAAAATGTTTGCATGGACATAATGAATCAAACTCGATTTATATATTCAACAGTGACAGATGCGCCATCAACACTAATTTTTGTGATGCTACCAAATGCAATTTGCATGTCGAATGTTCTTTGATATGGAATCTCCAAGACATAAGAAAGAATTGCTCTGACAATGCTGGCATGAGTGGAAATAACAACAGTCTTATAATTCTTGGTGATGACTTCTTCAAAAAAATCCTTGACTCTCAAAATCAATTGTTCATAGGATTCACCTTCGGGTGGTGCTTTGTAGATGACATCATTCATCCAAGATTCCAATTCTTCTTCGTCGATTTCACTCCACTTCTTGCGTTCCCAAGTGCCAAAATTCAGATCTGACAAACGAGGATCTTGCATGGAAGGTCTTTTGCTGATGAATTCAGCGAGTTGAATGCATCGACGTGTTGGACTGGAAAAATACACCGCATGCATTTTATCCGGTACCAATTTCATGGTATCAGAGGCTTCCTGCAAAAAACTTGATGCAACAGGAATTTCCGTTTGACCATAGCACACATCATTGTCAACAGCTACGGTCGTATGTCGTAAAAAATACAGGTCCATCCTAAATCCGGAAAGAAATCAATGATGTGCAAAAATACCATAATTCTTCCCTTTTCGGAGAGAAACTTGGATTGGGGTTTTTTATGGTCCCAATAATACCAGTGCACTATATGCAAACTTGGCAGAATGCACCGTAACTACATATAAACCAATGGGTAAGCCGTCAAATGAAAGTTCTTTACCGGATGCTTCAACCATGCCTCTTAAGACAGTTGCGCCTTTTGAGTCAATCACTCTATATTCCGCCTGCTCGATATCAATTGGCAATTGAATGACTTTGCTAGATCCGGCTAGTGAAAGAAAAGAACCTTTTGTTGCCGGAGTTTCTTCGTGTATGGAGGTAGATTCATCAAGTGAAAACAATGCAATGGTGGAATCCGGGGCATAATCTCCTGTCTTGAAAGCATTACAAACCCATAAAGTATTATTGATTAAAGCCATACCTTCCGGCTTACCTTTGGGATTCCATAGACCAAGCACAGTTCCATCAATGGAAGAACCAATCCGAATATCAGATGCATATGTTGAGACATATACTCTGCTTTGAATGGAATCCAAAACGATTTCTCGAGGTCCATCATAACCTGTAGTACCAACAGGAATTGAAGGCAATAATGATTTCATCGAAAGATTGATTGGTATGATCTCATGTGATCCATTCATCACAGTGAGTGCTAATTGATCCTGGATAAGAAAGAAATTACCGGTATCTCCAAGCTCATAAACCATTCCTTGCATTGGGTCTGTTAGATTAATTGTATGCAAAGTGGAATTTTTTCCACCAAAAGTACCCTCGCACAAAATCGCGAACTCTAACTGAGATTGAAGATTATAATATGAACGAATCATTTGTGGATTGATGCCTATCTCGGTTTGAAACAATGGTTGTCTTGTGATCAGACTAAACACTGACATGTTTCCCTTACCTGTAAATGAAGTTTTATGAGACAATGCAAGAGCCATCTCTGCTTCACCAAAGGAGTTTTTTGTTGTAATGACATGAATTGCCGTGATTTTGGATTTGGGATCTGGCAGTATAAACATTGAAGAATCAATGAGTTCTTGCTTTGATAAATCATACACTTCAACTTTATTTCCTCGGGGGAGATACATTCTTGTTTTTGACAATCCAGGTCTGAATGGAACATCGAAATATCCATTTTGCATGATTACCACATTCAGAAGTGAATAGGTATTGGCATCATACATAAGCCACATGGCAGGTTTTTCACCACTTTCCTGCTCATATACACCATCATAATCTATGTCTTGTCCATTGCAAAATACATGAACAGTATCCGCAACTCTATGAATTGCCAATGGCTGATAACCGGTGATGATCAATTGGGGATCTTTTGCAAAAAGACCACATTGAGAAATGAGAAATGCAAATAGATAGGCGGCTTGTTTCATAAATACTCCTTATGAACATCGCCCCGAAAGAAAGGAGTTGACATTGCAAGCATGCTTGTAAAACATTACAATCCATGTATGCGATGTGGTATTCCATCTCATTCGTAGAGCGCGAATGTTGTCGTCAAAGACAATGATGTAAATTCTTGAGGCAGGTCTCCTGACTTTCCATTCTTGATGGTTTACAGTTGCGCCACAGTATCCGATTTTCACGGATTTCCCTATTCTCCTCCCGAAGGAGGCACCTCAAGTGTTCAATGTATTGAAAAAATTCTTCGAAATATATGATATCCAAAGGTAAAAATCAAACCTGCAAACATTGTAAGCACGGCAAAGACCAGTCTTTTTGGTGATTGTTGTTTTCGCGCAGGTACTCCTGATTCAATGATTTGAATTGCGGGGACATCACGAATTTCTTGAATATACTCTTGTGTTCTTTGTGATTGTAAATATGCATTGATTTGCTCCATGATCTTTATATCACGAACCATCATTACATATGTCTTTGAGAGTGCAGGTAGTTTGGAAAATGGAATGGAGAATGCATCACTTGCTACACCTCCATTTTGAACTTTAGCATATTGAGAGCGAAGTGAGGATACTTTCTTTTGCAATAATGCAATTGCAGGAGCATCCGATTGATATTGCTGCTGGGCAACTGATAATTCAATCTCTGCCTTTGACAATTCAGCGCCAGCTGCCACTGCGCTTTCCACCAGAGCTTTTGCTTGATTTTCCAATTCAAGGACTTTATTCTGCTGCTGAAAGATTTGCATTGCTGTATATGCTGAATCCAATGCATGTTTATTTTCAGCAAGCAAAGTATCTATGAAAATTCTGGCTCTTCTGGCAGAAGTCATGCTTTTATTTTTGATAAGCGCATCAATTTCGGAGGAAGCTGCATTTGCAATGATAGATGCAATCTTGGCAGCATTTCTTTTTGTCTCATATCCGGGGAAAAATCCCGTTGACCATTGAGCTTCAATGATAACGATTCCACTTCTACGGGTATCGATATTCAATGCTTCTTGTATTGTTTCAACTCGATCTTCAGGTTGAATCATGGTAAATAATTCAAATGTGTCGAGGGCTTTTGAATGTACTATTGATTCAGAAAGTGAACGGGAAAGAACTATCTCGGGTGACAAAAAACTGTTTTTTGCATCAGCTCCGGGAAGCATTCCACCAAGGCCACTTGGAAGCGATCCCGAGAGCAAAGAAGCAAGTCCCATACCGGAATTCTTCTGCTCAGCAGGGAGCACCATAACAGTCGAGAGATATGCATGTGGGACTATCCAACTTATTCCATATCCTAACACACCTGAAAGCAAAGCAATAATCATAATGCTTCTCAATCTGTGTTTGAGAAATATGAAAAGGAATGGTTGTTGGATTGAAGTATTCATGTGCTTTATTTCGATTGCTGAGAAATCGTATAGATGACACCCACAACCGTTATGATTTGTGCAGTGATTGTCAATGCCATGCTTAAGATTTGAGAGAATGTCAATGTAGATTCCGGGACTTCCGGAACCAAAATCTGATCTCCAGGTTGCAATTCATATTCATCATCGTCTGCAATGAATTGTTCTCCACGCTGCTTGAGGATAAGTGTTTCATCTTCATCCGCTCTTGTCGAGAATCCACCGGCAGATTTGATATAATCCATATATGAATATTGAGGATTAAACTTTATTCTTCCAGGATTTTTCACCTTGCCAAATACATTGATGAAATCTTTCTTTCTTGTGATATGAATTGAATCTTCATCTTCCAATGACAATTGAATACTCTTGTTTGATGAAGAAGTGGCAAAATCAACGGCAATCAATCCACGAATCTCGCGCTTCTTTTCTCGCATGAATGCCTTTTCTCGATCGGACAATGCATCAGGTGGCAATGCGACCAAACGCCAATATTCAATGTCGTACACATTATTGTCATCGCTTTGTCTGATGAGAAGTGAACTCTGTGGATAGGCCTCTTTTGTGAATCCACCTGCTCTTTCAATCAATTGATGAACGGTGATGGATTCAGGATCAACGGCATAATGTCCGGGCTTCATTACTTCACCTGTGATCACTACCGTATGAGGTTTTCTGAAATCATGTTTTTTTCGAATTGCAATACGATCACCCGATTCCAATGGAATATCAGCAGCACATTGCATCGTTTTGGAATCCATGTCGGATGCATCGATGAACCATGTTTTGATAGTTCGATTGTCAGCATTGAATCGTGAGATTTCTATCGAATCCAATCGTGCCGTTTCAAGAAATCCCCCGGCTGAAAGAACTGCTGATGAAAGCATTTCCCCTTGCTTGAATTCAAATGTTCCGGGTTTGCCAACTTCCCCACTAACTTCATAGACTGAAGTTGATGATTGCGCAGGAACAAAAATCACATCACCACCATGAAGGAATGGATTGCCTGCTTTATCACCCTTGAAATAGAAATCATGCAAGTCGACAGGGACATTGACCGTGGAATTGACTGACAATGTTCTTGTGACATTGATTTTTCTCATGGATGCATCATACATTAATCCACCTGCTCTATCAATTATTTCCGAAACGCGATCAGCCGGAGTTGCCGGTATGATTCCGGGCTTTCTCACGGCACCACGAACGAATACCTTGAATGTCCGCATCTTTCTTAATGACAATGAAATTCCATTTGTTTTCAAGGTCTTGGTTACTTCTTCTTTTACAAGTTGTTCAGCTTCCGCTATTGATTTACCACCAACATTGATTGCGCCGATTCCGGGAATTACAAAACGACCATCGGGTGAAACCGGAATGTCTGCATGTGATGGAATCTCGGGTTTATACAAAATTGGAGCTATGAATAGCGTGAGGATGTCATTGGGACCAAGGATATAAGTTGCCGGATCAACCGGGGTTTCAACCATTCCAAGCGTTTCTTTCGCCATCAATTCCGCTTTTTCAATGGCTGTTGTATCATATTCACCCGGCTTCATCAAACCAGGTTTTGGAAGCTTAATTGCGCCTGTCACTTGTCCTTGAACTTGAAAGCCAAGACAAAAAAACAAGATCAAACAAAGGCAAAAATTGAGAATGGAAGTCTTCATAATCATCTGATACTTGGCCTTGTCAAGCGCGTTGGAATGAATTCAAGACCAGTGAGAGCAACTCTTGAACCCGGCAATGAGCTTGTTAAGACATACTCAGTACCGAGACTTTCAGTTGTAAATATACAGGGTTTTGAGCAACCTATCTCAATTCTGATGGTTTTTCCCTCTGAATCAATCTTGATGAGTTCATCTGTTCCGGGCACTGCTTTAATGGTGTCTGTTTGCATCACAATGCGCTCCCCATCCTTTATTGTGATGCCTTTTGTGGTATAATCCAATGTTACTCCGGGCAATTGCAATTCTTGATGTATGGTCTTTCTCAGTACTATTCGTACTCCATCTCCCTGCTGAACCATTGCATTCATGAGAAGTCTAAAATCAGTGACGCGAGGTACGGAAAGTGCAACCTTTCCCTTTTCACCCATCACATAACCATTTTCATAATTAATGAGTACGGTTTCCAAGGGAGACAAAATCTTGCCATTGCATCGAACAAAAAATCCGCTACGCCATTCAAATACATCCGGGGCAGGAGGAAGAAATCCTTCTACATATTCCATGCACCCAATGAGCGAAAACAGTGAAGCAAAACTGAGGATTATTGTGCACCGCTGAAGAATTGAAGATCGTGCATTTCGTTTATTCATAACGCAATTCATCACGATAGAACAATCGATCATAAATACCTATACCAAGGCTGATATAGTAGATATCGAAATCTCCAAGTTGGGAATAATCACGATGCAGTTGAGTTGTTTGTGACCCGGATGAATAACCGGCTTGAAGAAATGCATTGATTTGATTACTAATTCTGAATGCAGCTTTCGCACCAAAATGAACCATATTTGTTGGATAATAATTGTATTCCAAAAATGGTTCAATGGATGCATCCGGCGAAATGATGTTTTGCCAATATCCCAATCGTATTGGCAAGACTCCGATGCCGCCTTCTCTTTGCCCAAAAAGCAAGAGATTGAACAATGATGTACCAAGTGTCAATTTTTTATTTGCAATTGGCAGGAACATCGAGACAGGAGCTATGCGAGCAATCATGCCTTTGAATGGCGTATTGGTATTTGGGTCGAAAAATGGTTTATCTGCACTGGACATAACACCTGCAATCGAAGCCAATCCAATTTGCCAACCGGAATGTTCATGATATTTCCATTCTTTCTCAGTTTCAGGTACTCTATTGAGAAAATCCAAAAATGATGTTCCAATACCAGCATATGGAATCGTGTTTTTATAGCCAAAAGGTATTCCAACACCTACATAAGTTCGAAGATTTAATCCACCGATCGAGCCAAGATCTCCTGATATACTTAGATTCACATAGGTATCTGGAAAAAGTGAGAATCCAATTGATGGAGTCACAGCTACATATGGGATTGTTTCTTTTAAGAAAAATCTCTTTCTGATATAAATAGCACCAACACCCATCAATTGATTATCAGGATCTCTGTCACCCATGATTGTTTCAAAGGTATGAGTGCCTAATGTCCAATCCGGAGCATCATTGAACCAACGTAGCCTTTTTTCAATGATGCCAAATCTGTGAATTGCTCCGGGAAACACTTTGCTTTCAGAACCTTGAATGGTTCTGTCCCAATTTCTGTTGAAATATCCATAAATACCAAATAAGCCGCCATTAAGCGAATTATTTATTGAACCAGCGCCAACGATGCCAATCGTTTCAAAAAGACCTATGCGAATGAAATTGGGATAATCTCTTGTTGTTGTGCTATCCACCTGCATCACATCTCTTCGCATCTCGACAATCCGTGATGTAGGATACACAATGCCATTGTCTCTTTGACCGGGAGCATTTCGAACTGCATCAATCACGGCAGTATCTCGAAGTGTTCTGGTATAAATATCCTTTTCTGTTCTTGTGATCATTTGATCAATGCTACTCATATTGATGAGGCTAGAACAACCTATCATGAACAAAGAAAGAAATGAAATGAGGATGACTGGAAAGAAGAAAGTATTCATTGTTAAATGAGGGGAATTATGCCACGGCACAATGGATAGTGAAATAATCATCAATCGTTGCGGTCAATTGATCTCCCGGATATAATGGACCTACGCCTTCAGGAGTTCCCGTCAAGATGCAATCACCTGCTCGAAGTGAAAACACGGAATGACAATATGCAATCAATGATTCAAAATCCCGCTCCATCAATGCTGTATCACCGATCTGTCGTGATTTACCATTGATGGACAAAGAAAATGTCAAATGCGGATATGATTGAAATGGTATGAGCTTGGAAACCGGAGCTGAATGCCTGAATCCTTTGCTCAATGCCCATGGCTCGCCTTTCTCTTTGGCTTTCTTTTGAATATCACGCAATGTGAGATCCAATGCAATGCCATACCCTGCGATATATTCTTGAAAACCGGATGTGCAATCAAGCGGGATGTCTTTTCCAATCACAATCGCAATTTCAACTTCATGATGCATTTCTTCTGAAAAATCCGGTCTATGCAATACTGCATTCTCAAATGGAAGATATGCACTAGGTGGTTTCAAAAACACCAATGGTGATGATGGAACCTCCGCACCCATTTCTCTGGCATGCGCTGCATAATTTCTTCCTATGCAGTAAAATGTGCCGACAGGGATCGACACATCATCATTCAAATTAAATGTAGATGAACGTTGATGTTCTTTCATTGATCACTCTGATATGTCGGTGGCGATGGAATTTGATTATCAATAACAGAGTTTGGACCGGTTGACATCTTAGTTGAATCAGACTTCGCTATGCCGGGAAAGTTTTTTTGTCGATATCGGATTCCAGGGGTGCTATATACCTTTTGCATCATTCTACCCCATATTGGAGCTGCCGCTTTTCCGCCTTGCCCATACCAGCCGGTAAACTTGATGCGTTGATCATCAAATCCAACCCAAACGCCGGAAACCAATTGAGGAGTAAATCCAACAAACCATGCATCCGCATATTTATTTGTCGTTCCTGTTTTTCCTGCAGCATCATAAGAAAAATAATCTTGGATACTTGAGGCAGTACCACCCGTTACAACACCCTTCATCATTTTGATCATTGATTTTGCTATGCCGGGATTCAATGCATCGACCAATTCAATGACACGAGATTTTTGATAAATGAGTTTTCCACGCTTGTCTTCTATTCTTTGAATGAATGATGGAGCCACATTGATTCCATGATTCAAAAATGTTCCAAATGCAGATGTCATTTCAAGGGGAGTCACTTCTTCTGCGCCCAATGCCAAAGTTGGAAATGGATCAAGCTCAGTTTTGATTCCCATTCGATGAGCCAAGGCAATCACTTCTGATGGAGAAGTATGTTCGGTGATCAAACGAGCGGCAACAGTATTGATGGAATAGCGTAGCGCACTTGACAAAGATATTCGACCACTAGATGAACCACTTGGACTCCATACTCCACCAGAAGGTAATGTATAGGTAAAAGGACCACTTTCAATTGTACTATCCGGAGTCAATCCATTGAGCATTGCACTTGCATAGACAAATGGCTTGAATGAAGAACCCGGTTGCCTTTTGATCTGCACTGCATGATTGAGTGTATATCGAGAACCACCGGACAATGCCGTTGCTTCCGGTGAAGAGCCAACCATTGCAAGAATATGACCGGTCTTGGGATCAATGACATTTACTCCTGTTTGCACGGTTGTTGCACGACGCTTTACCGTATCTACAAATGCCGGATTATTCATTGCATCTTGTATCATTTTTTCTTTTTTAGCCGGATCAGTCAAAGCAAGATATTCCGGTTTTTCCATCACCGCTTGTTTGATGAGAGAAGTGAGTAGTTTTTGTTTTCCACTCCAACTCCAATTCTTCCGAAATGAATCTTGGAATCCAGCCAAATGTTCTTTCACTGCTTCATTTGCCGCTTTCTGAATTCGAGTATCCAAAGTGGTAAAGATCACCAATCCATCACGATACAGATTATTGTCTTGCAAATTGTAGGTATCGTCATTTTCAAGCGCTTGACGCACCATTTCCACAAAATGAGGAGCGATGGATTCTTCTTTCATTCCCAATCGTCCGGGATTGATGAAGATTGGCTGCATCATTGAAGAATAATATTGCTGTTCTTCGAGAAATCCCATGTCTGCCATCATGGACAAAACAAGATTTCTTCTCTTCAAAGCTTTTTCAAGATTGCCAATAGCAGAGTAATTTTCAGGTCCTTTCAGAAGTGCAATCAGATATGCACATTCAGCAGTTGACAATTCTTTTGGATTCTTCTTGAAATACAATTCAGACGCTACCTGAACACCATAAGCACCTTTTCCGAAATACACTGTATTGCAATACAATTCGAGTATTTCTTTTTTTGTATATGTCTGCTCAATTTTAACAGCCGTTATGGCTTCTTTCAATTTTCTTCGAATGCTGACTTCCCTATTCAAAAATAAATTTCTTGCCAACTGTTGAGAAAGCGTGGAAGCTCCTTCTTTGGCTCGCAAGGCAATGATGTTTTTTATGAATGCCTTTACAATCCTCATGGGGTGAATTCCCCAATGATCATAAAATGCACGATCTTCTGTTGCAATGAGAGCATTGACAACATCAGCGGGAATACTATCATAAGGAATATAAGAACGCTTCTTTATGTAGAACATGTCGAGCACTTTTCCATCTGCACTGAATACTCTCGTTGCAAGTTCCTGAGGAGGGTTTTCCAATTGCTCAAAAGAAGGCAATTCGTCAATGATAAAAACCATAATGTAAAATGTCAGACCAATGATCCCTAAGAGCATTGCCCCTATGACAAGAAGTAGAAATCTCTTAACAGTCATGTTATACAATCCATCCCATATGTATAATCCCAATTTGCATGAGCAAAATTACAAAAAAGGTTGCATAGACTCGTGATACCAAGTTACCAGAAATTCAGGTGTCTTTTGGGGATTGTTCACAATACCCTAATTTGAGGTACAATTCTGCTGGAAAGAGAAAGATTATGGCATTTCCCTGCATACGCGGTCATCATGTATTTGATTCAATACTGGGTCCTCAATCGACTGTTTTGGATCTTGGTGGACATAAAGGAGAGTTCAGTTCCATCCTGATTGGTCAATATGGATGTCAATGTCATGTTGTGGAAGCAATGCCGGAGCTTTTTCATGCCCTACCCAAACATCCAAAATTCCATGCATATCATTATGCAGCAAGCGATGTTGATGGCACAATGACATTTCACATTGCATCAAATCCTGAGTCAAATTCATTGATTCTTCAATCAGATGAACATCATACATCCATTGAAGTCCCAACAATTTCAATACCCTCATTTCTCACGAAGCATAACATTGAAAAGATTGATTTATTGAAAATGGACATCGAGGGTGCGGAGATTGGAGTATTCAAAGGTATGAACGATGAATTACTCAAAAGCATCAAACAAATCACTGTCGAGTTTCATGATTTCATCCCTGAAATGAGATTGGAACAAGATGTATTGAATACAATTTCGCGAATGAAATCACTTGGTTTTGCATGTATTGTATTTTCAAGAAAAACACACTTTGATGTTCTTTTTTTGAACAAACATGTTATTTCTTCATTTACGATTTTTCATGCGCGAGTCATAAAATATGTCCATGGCATCATGAGAATGATAAAAAGAAGATTCGAATGATTATCTCTTGGGGATGAGGAAATAGGGTCCCTTGCCTGGTAGCAGGCATATTCCATTCTCACAATTCAATACAACTGTTCTTCCTTTCAAATCCACGCATAAAATGCGATCAATCTCCCAATGATAGGGCTTCACAAATTGTTCACTTGGAAAATAGTCATAGACATATTCTTGATTATCGAGAGAAGATTCTTCAATACTCGTCTTGACTGATAATTCAAATGCACCTGCATAGGTTGAATCAGTTTCTCTTTTCCGACCAAAAAAATCCTCTTCTACATGTGGAAGTGATGGCGTTCGTTTTTTTAAAGATGTCTGTCCTATCATGGAAAATGAAAATGTGTCAGGCATCATCCCACTATCGTCATTCACATATTTGCCAAGAGTTGGGTACTCTCTATTCCATCTATTGTGTTGAAACATAAATTTTGAGAAGAGATCTTTCGTGGTTCTCATCCAATAATTAGGTGACCATTTTGCCGGATCTACTGAAAAGATATTTCCATAAATCAGTATATCGCTCAGTGTTCTGTTAAAGGGAAAAGGTGCGGAGTAAACAGTTGTTATGATCCCAGCATTTGTTGAGCCTTTTCCGGCTGACATGCCGAAACAAGAGTTAAATGCAAATCGAATATCTTGTACATGCGCTTTCTGTAGGAAAGAAGCAGTGCCTTCCCAAATATCCAAGACTCCCCCTTGATTTATCATGATGTTCGAATGAATATCAATACCGCTTGTATAATGGTCTATCGCAGTTGGACTCCATGCTTCATTGCTTAGCAATACCGCAACCATGCCTCTTTTACCGGTTTTGAATATGGTGGAGTCATTTGTGGATACAAACAAATTTCTGTCAATTGTCACATTTTGCGCAATGTCGCAATACACAGATGGAGCAAAGTTATCTATGAATGTGGATCGAGTAATGCGAACATTTCTGCTTTCATTGATAGAAATTGCTTCGCTCCAATTGCGCGAAAAGTGACAACTATCAACCCACACATGAGAAGCACCAAACAATTTCAGAGCACTACCCCATTGCGGATTGGACCCGCCAACATTCATTCTATTGGTTTCAATAAATGAACACCGTCGAATCATAACCGTGTCTTGCTCCTTAGAGTCAATATCACCAATCAATAATCCATGTGATAGAGTTGTATCAATAGTCACATTTTCAATCAATACATTCTTACTTCTTGCAAATGGTTGCCCTAGAACAATTCCAAATGATGGAGCATTCTGTAACCTGAAATTGGATAATGTCACATTGCTACCGCAAATCCTGAGCAAACCATAGCCACTGGTTCTCGTGATATTTTTTCCATCAATGATGACTGAATCTTCAATACCAATAAATGAAATGTGGAGTTTAGGGCCATCATTGCCATTTGGCATGTACATTGACATTATTTGCTCAATCGGTTGTTTGAGAACATAATGTCCTTTTTTCACATGCACAGCACAGGGAATATTGCCTTTCATTCCTTTTGTTTTCTGAACAAGAACCTTAAAGACACTATCAAAGGAAGCGAGGGGGCTGTTTTCATCGGCATTTATGGAGGTATCTGACCCCTTTACAATATCAATGAAAATTGTAATAAGTGACTCATTTACAACAGGATAGACCAATCTACCTGCCCCTTGAGCTTGTGCCATCAAGGGTAGAATCAAAAAAATACTGCAAAAAAGTTGGAACATTTCACTGCCTTGAAGCGTTATTGACTTTGAAAGCAAATTGTGAAAATAATCGCAATTCCCATCCCGCTTTCACCACAACAACAAAAGCCCCGAATTCGGGGCTTTTTTATGATAAAGGAGGTTTTTCGAGTAATGTCAGACCTTCTGTTCTGTCTTGATGATATCCAATCTCCCAATCATTCTTGAAAAGAATCACTTCTCGATCCGCATCATCAAAAGCAAATGTTAATGTAGAACTCATGGGTTTCACTTCTGAACCCAACCATCGCATGCGCGTGAATGGCAAGCGATCAAGCTTGACTTGTTCATTATATTCGGAAGCCATTCTTGCTTGAAACACCTGTAATTGCAATTCACCTACAGCTGCGATGAGAGGTGTGGGAGAATGTTGGGCATCGCTAAATATTTGTACAACACCTTCTTCACCCAACTGTTCAATTCCCTTTCTAAAACTTTTGCTGAAAGATCCTGAGGCAGGATACAGTTTTGCAAATATTTCAGGAGCAAAGCGAGGAAATTGAGGAATGGTGAAGTCGGGTCCTGTTGTCAATACATCACCTACTAAAAAAGTACCCGGATTCGATAATCCAATTACATCACCTGGATATGCGATATCGATGATGTCTCTATCTTGACCAAAAATCTGGAATGGATAATTAATCTTTACTTCCTTTCCACTTCTTGGATGCTTTGCAGTCATACCTCGTTCAAACACACCACTCACAATTCTAAAAAAAGAAATGCGATCACGATGTGCTTTGTTCATATTGGCTTGCATTTTATAGACAAATCCCGAGAAGAATGAAGCATCGGGTGAGATATGCCCTTGAGAGGAAGCCATTCCTTGAGGTGGAGGGGCAAGTTCAATCAAATACTGCAAGAAATTCTCAATTCCAAAATTTGTGATTGCACTTCCAAAAAAAACAGGAGTGATAATCTCTTGCAAAAAAGCTTCATGTTCAAATGGAGGTAATGCTGCTTCAACAAGTTCAATTTCCTCAAGAAATTGAGCATGTGCATCATCTCCAATCAATGCTTTGAAACCGGGATCATGAATACCTTTTGTGCTTACCGGAGCGCGATACTTATTTCCCTCAGTTTTTTCAAACAAATGCAGTGTTCCGGAGGAGCGTTCATATACACCTCGAAAACCAGGACCATCGCCAATGGGATACGTCAAAGGAACTGCAGTAATGCCAAGAACTTTTTCGACATTGTCCATCAACTCAAATGGAGAAAGAGCGGGTCTATCCATTTTATTGATGAATGTGATGATGGGAATTCCTCTATCACGACAAACCTTAAAAAGCTTTACGGTTTGCTCTTCTACGCCTTTTGCCGCATCGAGCAACATGATGGCGCAATCCACTGCCATCAAAGTGCGATAGGTATCTTCTGAGAAATCTTGATGCCCCGGAGTATCGAGTATATTCAATAGAAAACCATCATACTCCACGCGCATGGCACTTGAAGAGACAGATATTCCACGTTCTTGCTCAATGCTCATCCAATCGGATGTTGTTGATCTATGTTTACCGCCCGTTACTGCACCTGCACTTCGAATTGCACCGGAATACAGTAACAGTTTTTCAGTCAATGTAGTTTTTCCCGCATCGGGATGAGATATAATGGCAATTGTTCTGCGCCTTTTAATCTCTGAATGTAAGTCAGACATAATTCCTTCTCATTGTGCCAATAATGCATCTATTTTCATTGAGGTTTCTTCAATGAATGCTTGTTCTTCTGCCAATCCAACCTCCATGAAGCGACCAATGCCTTTCTTGTCGAGAATGAATTTTGTTGGGATACCTGTTACACCATATCCTTTGACCATTTCATCTTTGAGATCATAGTACACCGGAAATGTATAGGTATTTTTATTCAGAAATGATTTCACTACATCAAATCTATCTTCAACTCTTTCCCACACATTGACAATCGCAAAAACAACATCAGGATTATTCTTGTATTTGTCATAAAGCTTTTGAACGCCGGGGAAAGATCGAATACAAGGCCCGCACCATGTAGCCCAGAAGTCTAGAAACACAACTTTGCCTTTCCATTCTACAGGTGTCAATGTAGAACCATCTGCTCTTTTCAATTGATGTATCACAGGAGGAATCGACAGTTGATCATTGAGAATCAATTGTTGTTTCGCAATATTTCCAACTTTCAACAATGCGAGAATTTCAGATTGATATTCGCCTTTGACCAATTGATCATTTTTCAGGTGTTCAAAGAGTTTTTGGTGATCAGACAATATTTTGTCAGAAAAATATCCGGAAGAAATTGCCTTTGAGGCAATTGTATATGCCTCTTGTTGATTTGTCATTGCATCAAGCAATTCAATCATGCTTTGATAAGCCGAAGTAATTTGCATGATGTCAAGCTTATCAAAATAATCATTGATGACTTCTTTATATAATTTCAATGCTTGATCATATTTTTTCATTCGCGTATTTACAAAAGCGGGAGCGAGTAATGCCTCTGCGACTGTCTTTTTTCTTTCTTCTGCAAATTCACAAGGCGCAAGATATTTAGGTTGAAGCACGGTCGACTCATCACGGGCATAAAATACTGCTCGCTCTGCCCATCGAAGCGCTTCTTTTAATGAATCCAATTCAAGAAATGTGTTTGCCAAATCAAGAGAAGGAATTGTTGGCAAAGTTGGATCACGCAAAAAACGTTCCGTCAATTGAGCAATATTGCCATCTTTAAGTTTTACTCTCACAAAGCTCTCGGCAACTTTCAACACAGAATATGAATTTGGATACAATTGCAAGAAGCGTTCTGCTTGAAGTAAAAATTCATCTTTGGTCTTTGAAGAAAATACTCTCGCAGATGCGGCATCTTCTGAAAACTCATCGAGTGGATGCAAATATTCATATTCTTTTTCCACGGAGTCTGCCATGTCTGCTCTACCCAGTATACGAAGTGCTTGCGAAAGCATTCGAATCTCTGTTTCCGACTCAGGATCAACCTTGTGACTGTTAAGAAATTCCCCCATTTTCTTTTGCAAGCTATCTCTGTTATATTCCTTGTTCATGAAAGGAAGGATAGTGGCAAAGAAATTCCTTTGAAAAGGACTCAGTGAACTATCCGTAGTTGTTGAAAGATACTGTAATGCCAATTGAATATTTGATTTTCTCTTGCATTGTTCTGGTAAAGATTCAGAGTAGGATGCAATCAATCGCAATGTTTGTCCTGCAGGGATAGCACCATTTTCATCTTTTGGAGTAATCTCCCAGAACAATCCATCATTATTGTCTTGATATTTACTTGCATCTGTCACTTTAAGCAAGAGCAAAGCAGCATCATTTTTGGGAACAAACTTTGTAATGAATGTCACATTATCTTTGTCTTTTGCATTAGGATATGGCTCTAATTCATATTGCAATGCATAGGGCTTCTGCTCATTGGCGGTATAATTATGAACTATCACATATAATTTCTTTGCTTTTGAAAGCGATGCTTTTGAAGCTGAGTAATACAATGTAACAGTATCCTTGCCTCTAATAGGATTAGCAATGCTAATGTTCAGAGTGCCGGATTCCATGGATTGAACCATGCACAACAATGCGATGAAAAATAAACTGTAAAGCTTCATGATATACCTGTAAATGATGTCAATTTTTTTGTGCCTTGTAGCACTTGTGCAAAGTCTTCCTCGCTCAGAATCGGTATAGAAAGTTCTTGTGCTGCTTTCAATTTCGAACCTGCATGTGCACCTGCAATGAGAAACATGGTTTTTTTACTAACTGAACCAGTTACTTTACCACCTCTTTTTTCAATTTCCTCAGTGGCTTCTTTTCTTGTCATGAGTGAAAGTTCACCTGTTAAAACAAAAGTCAATCCTGAAAATTCATTTGTCTTTTGCTCTTGTTCCTCTGGGGTTAGCTGAAAACACAATCCAGCATCAACCAGTGATTCAAGCATTTCCGATTCATGGTTATCCTTGAAAAATTCAATGATTGAAAGTGCTATTGAAGAGCCAATTTCTTTTATTGCTAGCAATTCTTCAAGTGTAGCATGTTTCAATGCTTGCATGGATCCAAAGTGCTGTGCAAGTGTTTTGGCTATCCCTTCTCCAACATGTCGTATGCCAAGACCAAACAATACTTTCCGAAATGGTTGATGCTTGCTGCGTTCAATCGATTCCAGCAAATTGTCTACACTTTTTACACCCCATCGATCCAATTCCAAGATTCTATCTCTTTGCAGATTGAGTCTATAGATGTCAGCAATAGAATGAAGCAATCCAATCTCCACGAATTGATCAATCACTTTTTCTCCCAATCCATCAATATTCATGGCATCACGAGAGGCAAAATGTTCGAGTCTTCTTCGTATTTGCCATGGGCATTCTGGATGCAAACAGAGATATTGCACTTCTCCTTCCACATGATGCAATGTAGTTTCTAATGGGCATGGACACTGATGAGCAAATTCAAATGCCGGAGCATCGGTCAATCGTTTCGATGGATTAAATCCCGTGATTTTTGGTATGACATCTCCACCTTTTTCAACGATTACAGTGTCACCGATTCGTATGTCCAAACTTTTGATGAAATCTTCATTATGCAATGTTGCTCTGCTGATTGTGCTTCCTGCCAGAAATACCGGTTCAAGTTCCGCAACCGGGGTCACAATGCCCGTTCTCCCAACTTGATATGTGATGTCTCGCAGCACAGTTTCAGCTTTCTGCGCTTCATATTTATAGGCAATTGCCCATTTTGGAGCTCGTGCCACACTTCCAAGAATTCGCTGCTGAGGAATAGAATCCACTTTGACCACTATACCATCAATGCCAAATGGTAATGATTCTCTTTGCTTTTCCCATTCATTGATGAATGACATCACTTGCTGCATATCTTCAACTTTTCGAGAATATGCGCTTGTTGGAAAACCCATGTGTTTCAACAATGAAAGATTCTCAGCATGCGATATCAATGTTTCATCTCGATTTGCATCGAGATAATAGCAGACAATTTTTAATGGTCTTTTTGCGACTTCCTTGGAATTCAACTGTTTCAATGTTCCCGCTGTGAGATTCCGTGGATTGGCAAATGTTTTTTCTCCGTCAGATTCTCTTTGTGCATTCAAAGCAATGAATGCAGCATCTTCCATATATACTTCCCCTCTGATCTCCATTTCTTCGATATCTGTATTGAATGGATTTTCATGAATCTTCAGTGGTAACTCTTTTATCGTTTTGATATTAGCAGTAATCTCATCACCAACTTCTCCATCACCACGTGTGATTGCTTGATGTAATATTCCATTGCGATAAATCAAACTTATCGCCACACCATCAACTTTCAATTCGCATACATAGGGATGCATCGGATTGTCCAAGCCATCGGTCACTCTTTGATCAAAATCACGAACTTCCTGCTCACTATATGTGTTACCAAGCGAAAGCATCGGTTTTTTGTGAGCAACTTGATTGAATTCTTTCAGTGGGGCTCCGCCAACCCTTTGTGTTGGTGAATCCGGCGAACATAATTCAGGATATGCCAGTTCAAGACTTTCCAATTCCTTGAAAAGTGCATCATATTCTCTATCAGACATGATCGGATGAGCTTCTACATAATAGGCATGATCCGCAGAATGCAAGAGATTGCGTAACTCTCTCGCCCTTTGTTCATTGGGCGACACAGTCGAGGAATCATCAGAAAATATGTCGAATTGACTCATGAATGCGAATTCTTGATATTGAAGCACAAAAATACCGCTTTACTGCTTAGGGACAATCATCACCCAGGATTGATCACAAAAGCCCCCTAATTTGTATTTTGCATGATGAATTACCATCTCCGACTCATCATATTGCTCATTCCGATGCTGACGATACTATCAGCATGTGCGGTTATTCGGCCTCGATCTTTGAGCAAGGATGTGATTTGCCCTCCGCCGCCATCGCAGGATTGTTATCCCAAGCGATTTACTGGGCCGGTTTTGGACACCAATTCCGATGGCAAAGAACGATTTATGAGAATCCGTCCTGTAGAAGGACTTAGCTTACCGGTTATCGATGAATGGAATATTTCTTTTCTTGGTGATTCCACTGCTTGGAGCACAGCATCAGCCGGAGGAAGTCAGATTCTTCGTTCTTTGCGTTTTCTGAATGAATCAATGGTATCGGAAATATCCACACCCGACATGGAAGAATCGGGCTCTTTAGGATTCGTGACCGGCACTGCAGATCAAGCAATCGCTGCAAGATTGTCTCAAGATGCCTATCCCGGAGATGCAAATATCATATCGGCAGAGTTGACTTCGAATCTTGTTCAAGGGAAAACGATACTCAATGTTTCTACGCTTCTCAATTGGGAATCACATCCGGCGCTTTCTCCAGATGGAAAACTTCTCTTTTTTGTTTCGGATCTCAAGCAGCAGACTCAAGGTACTGATATCTATGTATCAGCAAACATTGAAGGTGCTTGGACAGAGCCAATGAATTGTGGTCAAATCATCAATTCTCGTTGTGATGAATTAAGTCCATTTGTCACAAAGCAAGGCACAAGGCTCCTCTTTGCTTCATCGGGTCATGCAAATCTTGGAGGATATGATATTTTTTCATCGATGTTCGATCCAGAAGCAATCATCAATGCAATCAAATCCGGTGATTCAATCGCATTGGCAAAGGCATTTGAATCCCCTTCGAATATTGGCGCGCCCATCAATACGGTTTATGATGAGTTATTCCCATCAACTCCCGGACTGCGGGAAGACACATTATTGTATTATAGTTCAAATCAAGTGGCGCCGAATGAAGAATATGCTTTCGACATGTTTGTGTATCGTCCGGCATATCAAAAAGACACAATCAAACAACAACAACTTGTCAAATGGCAAATATCTTCTCCAAGTTTGAAAAGAGCAGATAAACTTGATCCCAAAACACTCATTACCGTTGAAGGAAAAGTAGTCGATGAAAACAAAAAAAATCCGGTTAAGAATGCAGAAGTCACAACAACGCTCTATCCAGAAAATGAAATCATCGATCAACAAATGACAGATACGAGTGGTCGCTTCAAAGTAAAAGTCACTACAAATAGACAAGTCCGTATATCTGCTGAATCAGATGAATTGTTTGAGGGATCATTAGTAACAACCTTCTCCATGTCGGACTCAAATGCAGTTATATCCGATGCATTACAATTACCCAAGGTCATCGCACTTCGCATCAATTTTCCTACTGATGAGTACAAAGATCCCTATCCATTTGTGCTTGACTCCAATGGCAATGAAACAACCATGTCATGGAAAGATGCCATCACAAAAGTGGCATTGAATCTTCAAAAGTTTCAAAGTTCTATCGAAACATTGGCTATTATTGGCCATACTGATGAAGTAGGGAGCAATGCATATAATATGAAACTGGGCCAGAGGCGGGCTGATTTCATAGTCCAGCAATTGGTGAAACTCGGTGTGCCAGTTACATTGTTGAAATCTGAGTCAAAGGGTGAAGAGTCGCTCTTGAACAAGCGCATTTCAGAGTCAACAGACATATTCAACAAGCGATGTCGCAGGGTTGAATTGTTCAAAGTGATTCGTTGAAATCGTGGAAAATTCTCCGTCCGAAAATCCCTGAAATTCCATAGTTTTGCAGTCTGATCACCATCTACTAAACGGAGTCGATCCATGAATATACTCGTGTGTATATCACAGGTTCCTGATACCACAACAAAAATTCAAGTATCCGGTGATGGGCAAACCATCGACAAAGCCGGAGTGAAATTCATTCTCAATCCTTATGATGAATTTGCAATCGAAGAGGGATTAAAGTTGCGAGAGCAATTTGGCGGAACAGTTACAGCCATTACGGTTGGACCTGAAACTTCCAAAGAGATTCTTCGAACAGCATTGGCTATGGGAGTGGACAAAGTGGGCATCGTAAAAACTGATGCTCAACTTGATTCTTATAATGTCGCCGAAAATATAGCCGGTTATGCCAAGAGCATCAACCCTGATCTTGTAATTTTTGGCAGACAATCCATTGATTTTGATTCTTCTTCCATGGCGCCTATGGTTGCCGAGATGCTTGATCTTCCTTCAATTTCCGTTGTATCTTCATGGAACATTGAAGGCACTGCAATTCAGGCGGAGCGTGACATTGAAGGCGGTAAAGAAATATTGACCACTTCTCTTCCATGCGTCATCAGCGCGCAAAAAGGATTGAATGATCCTCGTTATCCGAAATTACCGGATATCATGAAAGCAAAGAGCAAACCAATTGAAGAGATTGCTCCATGTCATGGCAATGCACTTGTTGCACTTTCAGCCATGGCGCTTCCTTCATCAAAAAGAGTTGGCATGATTGTAGGAGATTCCGAATCCGATATCGCCTCAATTGTCACTGCCTTGCATGAACAAGCCAAAGTTATTTAATCGCAAACAGAAGATCATATCATGAAACATATCATCGTTTATATTGAATCAAAAGACGCACAAAGTTTGAAGAGAACTTCTTATGAAGCATTGACTGCTGCTCAATCCATAGCGGGTGGAGCGCCCATCACTGCATTTGCAATTGGTGGTTCTGAACAAGCATTGCAAACTGCAGGACACTATGGTGTGAATTCCGTTGTACTTGCTCAGCATGAAGTACTTGCCACATATTCATCAACAGCAGCAGCTGAAGCATTGGCGCAATATGCTCGTTCGATAAATGCAGATATCGTGATGCTTTCAGGAAATGCATCAGGAAAAGAAATTGCACCAAGATTGAGTGTTAAGCTCAAAGCCGGATTGCTTCCTGATTGCATAGCATTGTCGAATGACTCAGGAAAAGTCCATGCCACTCGCCCTGTTTATGCAGGCAAGGCACAGATTTCTGTATCATCTTCATCAGATGCAAGCATCATTGCATTGCGACCAAATGTATTTACCGCGAAAAGTGTCGGAACACAAGCAGCTGCTATTTCTTCATTCACACCGGATTTGAATGCAAGTCATGCTCGAGTGATTGCAGTTTCAACTGTGAAGAATGAAGGTAAATTGGATGTTGCCGAAGCTGACATCATTGTTTCCGGTGGAAGAGGAATGAAAGGTCCGGAGCATTTCCCTCTTATTGAACAACTCGCTTCCACGCTTGGAGCTGCAGTAGGAGCTTCTCGTGCCGTTGTTGATGCGGGTTGGAGACCTCATGGCGAGCAGGTTGGGCAAACCGGCAAAACGGTTTCTCCTTCTTTGTATGTGGCATGTGGTATTTCAGGTGCAGTGCAACATTTGGCAGGCATGAGTTCATCAAAGTTCATACTTGCAATCAACAAAGACAAAGATGCTCCCATTTTCAAAGTAGCCGATTATGGTATAGTGGGAGATGTTTTTGAAGTTTTGCCGATATTGGATGCAAAATTAAAAACCATGTTACATGGTTGATGAGTCGAACATAGACACACATATATGGCCGTCTTCACGGCCATTATTGTCACGGGGTCAATTACTTATGGAATGCATCAATGAAAGATAAAGTTCAAGTCGAAGTACTGGGATTATCGCAAAGTCCCACAAGCAATGGTTCTTATGCATTGATTTTGAAGGAAGTCGATGGAGACAGACGCCTGCCGATAGTCATAGGAGCGCCAGAAGCAGGTGCAATTGCCTATGAGATAGAAGGCGTTCACACAAGCAGACCCATGACGCATGATTTGATTAAGTCAATCATTGAGACATTTGATTCGAAAGTCACTGAGATTTTCATTCATGAAATGAAGGATAGCACTTTTTATGCATCTCTTCATTTTTCAGGATCCGACTCCGTTGTGGATGCACGCCCGAGTGATGCCATTGCAATTGCCCTTCGATTTGATGCTCCAATCTACATTGCATCCTCCTTATTGGATTTAGCCGGATTTTCTTTGGATGAATTAGAAACCACAGATGATGCAGATGACATTGAAGAAGATGATGGCGAAGAGCAAGAAGAAGATGTTGATTTCTTTTTGAAGGATGGCGCACAAAAAAGACAACCGAAAAAACTCTCTGAATTAGAGCAACTTGAAGCTGAACTTGAGCAAGCAATCAAAGATGAAGACTATGAAAAAGCTGCTCAACTTCGAGATCGCATAGAGACAATGAAGTAAAAAGTGATTTGTCCCCTTGTGGAAATATCGTAAATTTGCATTCTTATTTTTTCATGTAATACCATTTACATGAACAGCGTGGCGAGGTAGCTCAGCTGGTTAGAGCAACGGAATCATAATCCGTGGGTCGGGGGTTCAAGTCCCTCCCTCGCTACATATACATCCCTTGTGATCATTGTATTGCAAGGGATTTTTGTTTATGTGGAGGTGCTTTCCCCTCGACTTCGCTCGGGGTGCTACTCGACTTCGCTCGGGGTGCTACTCGACTTCGCTCGGGGTGCTACTCGACTTCGCTCGGGGTGCAAAGAGACAAGGGTTGATAACCAAAAATTAAGCAGCTCTCCGAGCGATAAACAGCTCTCCGAGCGATAAACAGCTCTCCGAGCGCAG
>JBMSYN010000002.1:0-179680 GCA_049426725.1 Candidatus Kapaibacteriota bacterium | reverse complement strand
CCTCCTGCTTGGGAAGATGTAATTGCCGACACCATCAGCAATACAAGGAGAAGCACTCTTTTCATAATATGTATGGGTTAAGTGAAAAAAAACAATCAAAATAATGAGCTCTGGAGGGGTAAGTCAATAAGCAAAATATAAAGAAACTTTGGATTGCCAAAATTCTAATTATTCACAATACTGTGTACAGGAGATTGGCAACAGAGCTGCATCAAATCTGGTTCCTGAAAAACAAAAAAAAAGCCCGGATACATAATATCCGAGCTTTTGAATTCTCAAAGACTTAGGTCTTTACTTATTATCCCAGAAAATTCTGGTACCGGTTGTCACGCCAGTTGGGTAATTAGCGGAATTGTATAAACGCTCACTAAGTGGGTAAAGGAATCTTCTTGGTGTGCTACTAACTGCACCGGTAGGGGCAGTCAATGCCGGAATGCCCGTTCTTCTCCAATCAGAGAATGTTTCGGGTTGAGTATACATGGCAAGGAATTTTTGCTCCATAACATGCTTCAATGTAAGTGCTGTTGAAGGCATTACATCAGCTCTACCAAGATAAGTGGTTACTTCTGCATCACTTACACCTGCCAATGCCATGGAAGCTTTAATTCCATTTGTGTATGACTGTTTTGCATCTACATCTTCATTTTGAGCAACTTTGATTTCTGCTCTAATGAACATCATTTCTGCATAAGTCACAATTGGAACTGGTGAATCTGAGCTTGCAAATAATGGGCCTGGATCGCAATCAGTAGTGAACTTACCATCCTTGTCTGCTAAAATATAAGCATCCCTACGTGGATCCTCGGATCCATTCATCAATTCAACAAGTTTTACACCGACTGTCATATAGCCACTTCTTTGTGACATAAATTGTGACAATGGATTTTCACCTGTTGGATCGAGCGAGAACTTTACCATGGCATCATCTGCTTGAGCCCCGATTGCGTTTGCAATTGAAGTCAATGCACTTGCACTATTGCCAAGTCTCCAATGATAGCGAGCCTTAAGTGCATGAGCAGCCTTGATCCACTTCGCCATATTACCAGCATAGATTACATCGGACCCTGCATTAGGTTTTAATGTGCTTGTAGCTGAACCGCAATCTGCAATTCCATCATCTAGCATTTTCTGAATGCCTGCATAGATGTCTTGAGCTTTGTCATATTTCGGTTTCAAATTGGAATTTCCACCAATTGCCTCGCTGAATGGAGCATCGCCCCAAACATCTGCAATATGACCATAAGTTGCAGCCATCAAAATACGAGCGATTCCTCTGTAGTGAGGAGAATTAGACTCATTAGCTTTTGATTCAACGATACGCAAACTGTTAAGAGTGGTCTGATACAATGTTTGCCAGGTATTGTCAATGTCAGATTCAGTTTGTTGATATCTGTTGATTGGTTCGAATTGGCGATCTACACCTTGGAAATGTTGCATCCAAACGCCGGTAAATCTGCTGAGATCACCACCCACCACATAGGCTAGCGAAACTTCAGCAGAAGGCAGAACTAGATTGATTGGCGCATCAACAGGATTATTGGGATCGACATTTATTGTATTGTCAACCCAAGAATCACATGCTGAAAAAGTCAGCGCCGTAAATCCCAGAATAAAAATGACAAGATATTTTTTCATAATTAATTACCTATCTATTGTAGTTGAAGTGAAAGTGGAAATTAGAATCCGAGACTTAAACTGAATACATAACTTTTGGTATTCGGGAATTGGAAATAATCCATCCCTTGACCATTGCCATTTCCAATCAAGCTTGTTTCGGGGTCAATTCCTTTGTAATCTGTGCTCAACCAAAGGTTGCGAGCTGTAAATGACAGACCAATGCGTGAAAGCATTGAACCTTCAAGCATTGATGATGGGAGATCATAAGCCACTGTCAATTCACGCAAACGAACATAGCTAGCGTCTTCAACAAAGTCTTCAGACTGAGCTCCAAAACCACCACCATTTCCAAGATACCATGCCTGACTTAAAGGCACAGCTGTATCATTTTTAACCCATGCACCATTCACTTGACGAACACCTTCAAATACTGTGGTTGTGCCACGATTCTCTGTTTCTTTCGCCATACCATAGTTAACCAATGCACCTCTAGTACCATTCCACATTACACCACCAGACTTGATGTCAAGCAAAGCAGAAACAGTCAAGCCATTATAACCCAAAGTGAGTCTAGTACCTGCAATCCAATCAGGATTGATATTTCCAAGTTCACCTTCTTCACTGCTTACAACAGGATAACCATTTGCACCAATGATGCGTTCATTGGTTACGGAATCTCTAGCCCATTTACCGCCAAAGATTGTGCCATATGGTTTTCCTGCAACAGCTCTAATTTGAGAACCTGTGAAACCATTGATGTAAATATTCTCAACACCTTCTGCAAGCGAAACAACTTCACTTACATTTTTTGCCCAGTTCACATTGAGGTCTGCTGTAAAGCCATCAACATCAAGCAAACGTGCGCCCAACTGGATTTCAATACCACTATTTTTGATGCTACCAGCATTCATCAATTTGCTTGTATAGCCACTTGATGCTGCTGTTGGAACTGCAAAGATTTGGTCGGTAGAAGTATTATCATAATAGTTGACATCAAATGTCACGGTATTATTGAATAATCTACCTTCCAATCCGATTTCAACTTCTGATTTCATTTCTGGTTTCAAATCTGCGGCGCCAAGTGAGCTTGACATTTGGAAACCTGCACTTCCATTGAATGGGAATGTAATACCATTTGTCCAACCATCAGCAACACCAGCTTTTGTGAACAATGTTTGTGTCGCATAGATTGGAGCATCTTTTCCAACCAAAGCATACGATGCGCGCAATTTCAAGAAATTAATTTCTTCACTTGGACCCATAAGTTCAGACAAAACGAGACCAAGACTTCCTGAGCCGAACATGAATGAGTTATTGCCTTCAGGCAATGTTGTTGACCACTCATTTCTAAGAGTAGCATTCACATAAAGGTAATTTTTGTATTCCAATTTTGCATCAGCATACAGCGCTGCAGTACGCTTTGAAACCATGGATTGACCTGGATTTAATGTGCTGGCATTCGACATATTGTAGAATCCGGGAATCACAAGAGCATCGCCTGTAGCATAGAGATTTTCCAAACTCTTTGAATACATGTTTTGACCAAGAATCAAACTTCCTTTTAAATCTTGATCAAAATCTTTCTTCAATGTCACGATAAGATCACTCGTAATATCACTATTGAAATATTGATCTTCAATGATTCTACCTGCCACATAAGAATTTGAATTCACTGCATAGATCTGCTTTCTACGATCTGAGTAGAAATCTTGTCCGATGCGATACATAACACTAATCCAATCAGCAGGAGTATAATCTGCTTGTGCATAAGCAACAATACGATTTACTTCATCTGTGAAAGGTGTATTGTTCACAACCCAATATGGATTGTCAAATCCGGCAAAACCACGATAGGTTCTTTGTCTGCCATCCGCAAATTGATATGCCTCTGAATTTTCTGCACCATCCACGCCATTTGCATTGTCAAATGTGATTGGTGTACGAAGCAAGCCAAGCATAACACCAGAAATATTTGAACCTTGTTGAATTCTCGTACCACCTGATTTTGTGTAATTGACTGAACCAGAGACTTTCAATTCATTGGAAAATGAATGATCGCCAGACAAACGAAGCGATGTTCTGTCAAATGTATTTTTTGGGGTAACTCCGGATTGGCTCATGTTCGACAATGACAAGAAAAAGTTAGAAGATGTGTTTCCACCAGACAATGAAAATGAATTCGTTGTTGTATAACCTGTACGGAAGAAATCTCCAAGATTGTCATAAGGAGTAACCTGCTTACCATTTGCAGCAGAAGGATCACTTTGACCAACAATGCGACCATTTTTGTCCCAAATCCAATTTGGATCAGCTACCCATCTTAATGTATCAAGTGCAGCTCCCCATGAACGAGGACGCTGATTTGCGGCAGCAGCAACAGGAGAACCGATTTGACCATTTAAACCTTGAGAAAATTTTGTTTGCAATTCAGGCAATTTATTCACCTGATCAATACCAAGTGAAGTTGAAAAAGTTGCACTCATTCTTCCAACATTTGAACTGCTCAATCCTTTCTTTGTTGTGATGATGATTGCACCAGAAGCTGCGCGAATACCATAGAGAGATGTTGCTGCGGCGCCTTTCAACACATTCACTGATTCGATATCATCCGGATTAATGTCAACGGCACGATTTGAATATGCAACACCCGCCAAACCACTTTCGGTGTTCAATTGTGAATTGTCGATTGGAATACCATCAATAACAAACAATGGCTGATTATCACCAGTGATGGAAGAAGCACCACGGATGCGGATATATGAAGAACCGCCAGCTGCCCCTGTTGAATTGGTGACTTGCACACCGGCAATTTTTCCGGCCAATCCACCAACAATATTGGCCTCTTTGGATTGGGTCAAAGCAGTACCATCAACCTTTTGCGTTGCATAGGTAAGTGAACGCTTTTGTTGTTCAATACCGATAGCAGTTACAACTACATCTTCGCTTCGAGTTGCATCATCCTGCAAACTGACATCAACATTGTCTGATGAACCCAAGGTCACTTCCTTGGTTTTCATTCCTACCATTTTAAATACAAGCACTTTCCCATTAGCCGGAACAGTGACCTTATATTTACCGTCAGACTTTGCAAAAGCACCGGAAGTGGTACCTTTTACCAAAATTGTGGCACCGGGTAAGGGCGCACCTTTTGCATTCGTAACTTTACCCGAAACCACCCTCTCTTGTGCAAATGCAAACTGAACAGTCAGCATCAATCCAAGAATGAGAGATGAGTAAAACAATTTTTTCATACTTACTCCATGAGTAATGATGATACATAAAGTGAACTATCGCTAGATAATGCGGTCATTTTGAGTATGGAACATCGAATAAAGAGTCCATGCTTGTGAGCACAGATTCCATCATTTTGATTTGAGCAAACCCCTCAATTGATGCTCATTTGCTGTGGTCGGATATTATCCGCTGGTGATATAAGTGGTCCATGATGTCAAACATCATGAAATGGTAATGTAAAATAACAAAAAAAATAGGAATTGCAACCCCTTGTTAATTGCCTGTATAGCTTCATTCAATATTAACAATGATTCCTAAAGAATTAGGGGAGATTATGGGAATTAAACTGGCTTTTGAGGAAGATTTAGTGGTATTTTCATCGGCATCATATACCCATTGAGTTGCAAAATACCCAATTGCTCCACCTAGAATTGTATCAGATAGCCAATGTCTGTCATTGTGCATACGGGCATAAGCAGTTCCGGTTGCCAAACCATAAAGCACAATATCTGCCCACCACCTATCAATCAATTTACTGAGAGATGCGCTCATCACAAATGCAATGGTAGTATGGCCTGAGGGAAATGATAATCTGGCATCATGTACATTGAATGGTGTATATGTTTGACTTCCTTCATTCATGAATGGTCTGCTCCGTCCCACAATCGACTTTATTGCAGTAGTCATGACTCCGGCAACCATTAATGATGTAAAAGTTTTTCGAGAAAAAAACCGCATGCGCTCATCTTCAAAACCCAAGCCAAGACCATAAATTCCAACCGTGCCTAATGCCGGATACAGTAATTCACCATATCCATTTGCAAAGGATAGCAAACTTCCGTCAAGAGTGGATCTATTTCTTTGAGAGATGCTTCTCATCTCTTCATCAAGCGGCATGGCTAAAATTGATGTGCCCAATACAATGCCGACATTCAATAGTGATTCTTCGGAGGCATGAAGAATCTGATTTCCCACATAAGAAAGATCCCCAACACCAGCATTGAAATCAGAAACAAAAACAGAATCAATGCGCTCTTCTGCCTCTAGATTCGGCATCACTGCCAATATTCCAAAAAGATATATTATGGTGAATAATCGATTCATGAACAATGTAGGTGAAGTTCTTTCAGAATGCTTTGCGATATATCTCCGGGTACCAGCGCTGAAAGAGTGTTTGGCTGTATGCCACTTATAAATATGGGCTGAGAACAATATTGTAAAACAGTTTCATGAAATATCTTCACAGCATCTTTGGAATGCTCAGATCGCAAATTTGGTCCTATCGCACTAATCAGTGAAAATTCTTCGACAGTAATATTCATTGAAAGATTCTCTTTTGTACGATATCCTTTGAAAAATTGGATTGGAGCATCATAGATTAAAACTTCAGAATCACCCACATTAGCTTGCAACACTGGCTCTACACCAGTCAAATGCAAGAGTTCATGAAGTATTGTATTCTTGTTTTCATGATACTTGCTCCCTGCCATCCCATGAATGCTCAAGCATATAACGGATTGCTTTCCAATAACGGAACGGAATCCCGTAGCATGCTCATCACCTTTTTGCGTAATTGTGGTTCCAATATCAGAACTTTTGAAGGTATTGCGCACATGCACTGGGATATTCTTGCGCAATGCGGGGATGAGCGTCTCAGGATGAAGTACTTTTGCCCCAAAAAATGACAACATCCTCGCTTCATCAAAACTCATTCTCTTGATGAAATGAGCATCGGATATCAAGCGGGGATCTGCACTGGCAATACCACTGACATCTGTCCAAATGATGATTTCTTTTGCGTTTAATGCTGCACCAAACAATGCCGCTGAATAATCAGAACCACCTCTACCCAATGTCGTTGTATTGTCATGGATATCAGATGCTATAAATCCCTGAGTTATGATGATTCTATTTGATGCAAAAAGAGGAAGCAAGACTTCCCTTGCCTTGATTTCCGTCTGCTGAAAATCAATATTCGCCTGTTGATAGGATGTATCTGTAGTAATAACCTTTCTCGCATCAAACCACATGCATGAATGGTGTTGTTGTAGCAAATGATTAAGTATCACAGTTGAAAGCAATTCTCCAAATGCAGCAATACCATCACATGAGCGTGGAGTACATTCACCGAGCAAGGCCACTCCCTCACATGTCATGCGAAGCATCTCGCATAAATCAAGTATGTTATCTCGAGCAGCGTCTCCAACTCCCAAATCACCTGCTATACCAAGATGCCGATCTCGCATCGCATCAATTCGAGCATTTCTTTCATCATCGCTGATATGAACTGAGTCATTTGCCAATTTCAATAATTCACTCGTCATACCGGAACATGCTGAAGAGACAATCAATATTGGCTCATCTTGATATTGACTTGCAATGGAATTCACATTTGACATCGCTTTGGCATCCTGAACGGAAGTTCCACCAAATTTCATGATAATCATGATTGTGACCCCGGCAATGAAATGTCTTGATTAAACTCCTTCTCAGATTCCAAAATCACCACAGCCATGGCAACACTATCTGTATGTGAAATCGATACATGAATTGTGTATGCACCCCAAGTTTCAAGCATGAGCCCTGACAAAACGATGCATGGTTTGCCTCCTTTTTCATTGACTACTCCTACATCTTTGAATGCAAAACCTTTGGTGATGCCTGTTCCAATCGCTTTGCTGAATGCTTCCTTAACGGCAAAACGCGCTGCATAATGAGGCATCTTCTTCTGTGCATACGATTCACAATATGCCTGTTCTACATGTGTGAATATCCTACGCAAAAATGCATCACCATATTGATTGATAGCAGATTCTATTCTTGCGATGTCAACTATGTCCGTTCCAATGCCAAGTATCATATTTGATTTCCAAGTATTATGCAAATCTACGAAATGCAGAGTATGTCTACCGAATGGTTAAATCACAAGGAATCACTAAGTTGAGTTATGAATTCAGAAATGCAAACATATTTCAAAGAGCATCTCTTTACTGATGCAAAACATGAGCAATTCCTTCATGCACTTCAAGAATCTTGTGGTACTTCAATTGAATTTCGAGTGGCTGAAATGCCCATTTTTGTCCAAGATTCCCTGCGATTACAACTTGAACAAAGTTCAAAAGAAATCTTGAAACTCTGCATCAAACACAAATATTCCAATCAAGAAACTACTACGATTCCCCAAAAGTATAATGTACCAAATCAAACAAGAGTACCACTTTTTACGGTTATAGACTTTGCAATCACACAAAACGAAGAAGGAGCATATATTCCGAAAGTTGTTGAATTGCAAGGATTTCCAAGTTTGTTTGGCTATCAATTGAGATTTGCACAGTGCATGAAAGATTTATATGGTCTGGATTCCTTTACACCTTTTTTGGGGAATTTTGATGAAAAACGGTATGTGGACTTGCTTCGCACTAGTTTGATTGGCAATCATGACCCCGATGAAACATGCCTTCTCGAATACAAACCAGATCAACAAAAAACAAAACCGGATTTTTCAGCAATTGAACGGTTGACCGGCATGAAAACCACTGATATTGAATCCGTCAAACAAGAAGGTACATCTCTTTTTCATCTCAGAAATGGAAAATGGATAAAGATTCGCAGAATTTTTAATCGTGCAATTGCTGATGAATTAGACGATAATTTAGTAAAATTGCCATTTCAGTGGAATCAAGAATTGGATGTCGAATGGGCCGGTCATCCCAATTGGTATTTTGATATCAGCAAGAATATCCTCCCTCACATAGAGCATGAAGCAGTTCCGACATCATGTATTCTTTCCGATCTACAACAAATTCCGGATTCATTGGAACCATTTGTGCTCAAACCTCTGTTTGCCTTTGCCGGAAAGGGAGTAATCATCAATCCAATGCAATCCGACATTGAAGCAATACCCATAGAAGATCGTTCGGGGTATATGCTTCAGGAGAAAATCAACTATGCTCATTGCATAGACACTCCATTCGGAGCAAACAAAGTTGAGATTCGCATCATGCTTATCTGGCCTGATGCAGTTGATGAACCCATTCCGATGATGACTCTTGCAAGGACGGGCCGAGGTTTGATGATGGGTGCGCGATACAATAATCTTCCTTGGACAGGGTCATCAGGTTGCCTTTTCGGTTGAAACATGATGGAGAATCACTCCACATGTCTACAATTATCAGAATCAATCCGGAATCTTGTCATGAAAGAAGCAGCAACAATAATTGACAATCCCTTTGAGGAAGCGCGAAAGTTCGATAACTTTGGCACTTATCCTTCGGCATTATCAGAAGCACCTATGAATACAATCGCCGCCAAACAATCGGACTTTGAACGTGAAGCACTTCCACACATGAGCGCGCTTTATAGCTTTGCGGTAAGGCTATGCCGAAACAGAGAAGATGCACATGATCTTGTGCAAGAAACCTATATGAAAGGTTTTCGTTTCTTCGACAAATTTGAAAGAGGCACAAACTGCAAAGCATGGTTGTTTAGAATTCTCAAAAACACCTATATCAATCAATATCGCAAAGACAAAAGAGAACCAGACATCGTGGAATATGATGTCATTGAAGAATTTTATGATCTGATTAGAAGCGAGTCAACAGATTCAACCGATTTACAAAAAAAGATCTTCGACAACCTTCTTGATGATGAAGTTTCCACCGCCCTCGAGTCTTTGCCTGAAACATTCAGAACTGCCATTATTCTTTGCGATCTCGAAGGCATGACTTATGAAGAAATCGCAGAAATCATTGAGTGCCCGATCGGCACAGTTCGTTCCAGATTGCATCGTGCCCGCAAAATGTTGGCATCCCAATTGTTGGCTTATGCAAAGAAGCGCGGTTATGACACAAAAGACTTCGAATAATCATTTACTATTATAATTATTATCAACATTTGACGAATACTCGTGAAGAAAAACCCAAAAGAACTCGAAGAGTATCTTGCATCTTTGGCTGATGGTGAACACATCGACAATGCCATCAAGCAAGAACTTCAGAGCCGTCTTGAGAATGATCCCGAGTTATCCGCAGCACTTTATATTCAAACGGCAATGAAATCCGTGCTTCATTCTAAACAAGAAGCACTACACATACATGCTCCTGCTGACCTACGTGCATCGATCATGAATGGAATCAAAGCAGAACATTCTCCTGCAATCCCGGTTCAATCCGGATACTCATTTATTGAGTCATTTTGGAATGCGCTTGATCCAATAATCGGGGTGCTCAGTCCGAAATTTGCTATCCCTTTGTCATTGGTTATCGCATTGGGTGGGTATTTGTTTGTATCCGATCCATCATTCACATCACAAAAATTTGTCATGAACAATGGCGATTTTTCTGTTGTACATTCTGGTGCAAACAATATCTGCAAAGACGCATATTCCACTTTCCATGCTTTTACAGATGGTAATTTGACTATGCAGAAGATTTCAGCTGACAAGCAAACATTATCTGCATTTTTTGCAAATAATGGCGTAAAATACCCCGTACATTTTCCAAATATCGATGCAGAACTCATCGGTGGTGTTGTTTCACAAGAGAAAGGCATTAAATTTGCTCAATTCTTTTACAAAGTTGGCGATCATATCATTTATGCCTATGAAGTACCGGAGGGATTGGTTGATAATCAAACCCTTAGCGTCAATCCCAGAGCAATGGAAATAGTCAAAAAAGCCGACTGGTACTGGGAACAAGAAAACGGAGCTTCAAACACAATGGTTTTGTGGAGACTTGGAAACAATTTATGCGTAATGGTTTCCGATCTCAAAACAGAACAATTGTCGGCATTATTACATGTTGAGGAAACATAATGACTCAATTGCTTTGCATGGCATCAGCCTTATTGGCATCTATCGTACTATTTGGGGCAAATGTCTATGCCCAACAATCATCCACTAGCAGAGTATTCTCTGTGGAAACGATTACAAAATCAGCACAGGGGAAAGCAGCCGATCTTTCATGGAAGGATGGCTCAAAACAATTCAACTTGCTCCAATATGGTGCAGGTAAAGTGATGTTTTTGAATTTTTGGGCTACTTGGTGTCCACCTTGCAGAAAAGAAATTCCTGATATCATTGAGCTCTCCAAGGAGTTTTCAGAGGACGAACTCATCGTTATCGGAATATCGATGGATCGAGATGATCAGGCATACAATACGGTAAGCAAATTTGCTCGCTTGAAGAATATTCCTTATTCCATATTGGTCGGTAATGATAAAGTTGCAGAAGCCTATGATGGAATAGGGGCAATCCCCACGACATTCATTGTCAATCCAGATGGGACAATCAATGAAAAAATTGTGGGTCAGAGAAGCAAGGAAGAATTTAAGGCAGCAATACTACGAGCATTAAAAAGAAAGTAATATCAAGTCCCGCAAATGCGGGACTTTTTTTATGTATGCGATCTCTTGTAAAGATATTCCCTCAATGCCAATTCATAGGGTTGATTTGTATCTACTTGTAAATATTCAACTCCCCTAGCTCTACACTCATGTTTTAATTGCGACATGAACATCGCAAAACCCTCTGCATAAGCCTTTTTAATATGATATGGTTGAGTTATCAATTCCTCGCCGGTTTCTATGTCACGAAAATTGGCATCGAGTCCAAAAGAAAAATCTTTCTCTCTCGGGTCCAATACTTGAATCGCAAGAACTTCATGCCCATCATGACGAAAATGCTTTAATGCTTGAACAATTGAAGACATCTCATCGAAAAAATCACTGATGAGAATGACGAGTCCACGCTTGGGTAGGAGTTCAACCAATTCATGCAATGCTTTGGCTGTACCGGTAACATTTGATGGAACAGCATTGCCCAAGACTCTCAGTATTTCAGCGATATATGAAGTTTTTTTCTTTGCGGGAAGATAAGAAATGATAGAATCATTATACAATGCCAAACCTGCCGCATCATGTTGCTTCATCATCAGATATGTAAATGCCGCTCCCAGGCAAGCAGCATAGTCAAACTTGGAGATATTCCCCTTTGAAGCATAACTCATCGATGCGCTGGTATCAATGATAACCGTGCATCGCAAATTTGTTTCTTCTTCGAATTGCTTAATATAATATCGATTCGTTTTGCCCAAGATCTTCCAATCCAAATAGCGCAAATCATCACCGGGATGATATTGTCTATGCTCGGCAAATTCAACGCTGAATCCCTGATATGGAGATTTATGCATACCGGACATAAAACCTTCCACAATCAAACGGGCCTTCATCTCAATGGAACCAAGTTGAGCAACCGCCGAAGGAGAAAGATATTTATGCGAGCCTATCATGATTGCAACCCATAGGCTTGCAAACCTTTTGCGAGCCGATCAATGCCTTTGCGTAATGTTTCTTCCGATGCTGCAAATGAAATGCGCAATGCTCCTTTGCAACCAAATGCATCGCCTGGAACAAGTGCAACATGAAATTCTTCCAGTAAGAATGCGCAAAAATCAACATCGTCTTCAATCTCATCAAATGAAATGAAGACATAAAATGCCCCATCTGGAATGTGAAACTTCAATCCAGGAATGCCCGACAGCAAATCGCACACAAGTGACTTTCTTTTTGCAAATGCAGCATGCATGTTAATGACATCTCCCGCGCCATCTTGCAATGCGGCAAGCGCAGCTCTTTGCGCAATCGAACTTGGATGTGAAGTGCTTTGCCCTTGCACTTTGGAAATCTCTCTGAATACATGATCAGGTGCATGTAAATAGCCAATCCTCCAACCTGTCATTGCATACGCTTTTGAAACGCCATTGATTGTGATGACCTTTGATGCCAATTCAGGAATTGCAGCCGGAGAGAAATGCTTTATCTCACCATAGGTTAATTTTTCATAAATCTCATCACTCAAGAGATAACAATCATGCTCTGCAATCACTTCGCCAAATGCACGAATCTCCTCTTCTGTATACATCATTCCTGTAGGATTTGAAGGACTATTCAAAATCACGCATTTCGTATTTGCTGTGATTGCATTTTTCAAATCTTCGGGGGTAACTTTATATGCATGTTCATAATCACCGGAGACAATTACAGGTTTTGCCCCACACATTATCGCAATTGCGGGATAACTCACCCAATAAGGAGCAAGAATAATCACTTCATCTCCCTCATTGCATAATGCCATCAATGTATTATAAATACATTGTTTTGCCCCACCCGAAACAATGACATTGGATGCAAGTGCTTGCTTGATTCCATTTTCTTCACGGAATTTTTTTGCGATGGTCTCACGCAACTCAACAATGCCATTGGAATCGGTATAATGCGTGAAATTCTCAGCAAGAGCTTTCACTGCTGCATCCTTCGCACATTGTGGTGTGTCAAAATCCGGTTCACCCACCGACAAAGAAACAACATCGATTCCTGCAGCCTTCATTTTTTTGGCTGTATTTGAAATGGCGAGCGTCTGAGCTTCAAGAGCAGATTCTACGCGTTTGGATAGATTCAAACTCACTGATTCACCTGAAAAGAATGCTACATGTGGTGATATGTGCGATAAATTAACACCTTGACATGACCTGACACGCAAAAAAACTCAATCATGAAGATGTATTGAAATTCTCTAATTTGTCAATTGTTTGATAAGCTCTTCATCTCACTCCATCAATGGCATAAAACATGGACGGTTCACTTTCGGTTTCTCAAATCACGATGCACATTCGATCATTGCTTGAGCAAGGCATAGGGTCCGTGATTGTTGTCGGTGAAATTTCGAATTTCAAATTACATAGTTCAGGACATCGCTATTTCTCCCTCAAAGATGAATATGCTCAAATTGGAGCTGTCATGTGGAAAGGAAAACCATTGCAATTCCCATTGACCGATGGAATGAAAGTGATTGCCAGAGGAAATATCACTGTCTATCCTCCACAAGGCAAATATCAACTCGATTGCCATAGCATCATGCCACTAGGAACAGGCGATCTCTACATGGCTTTTGAAGAATTGAAAAAATTTCTGGCCGCCAAAGGATTGTTTGATGCAGAAAGAAAAGCAGAATTACCGGACTTTCCCCTCACTATTGGCATCGCAACATCAGCTACCGGAGCTGCTGTGCAAGATATGCTCTCAACACTCAAAAGAAGAAATCCACTCGCTCATGTTATTCTAAGGCCAACAATCGTGCAAGGTGATGCTGCACCAAAAGACATTATCAATGCAATCAAAGAATTGCAAGTTCAAGACTGCGAAGTCATCATCATCGCAAGAGGTGGTGGCTCCATGGAAGATCTGTGGGCTTTCAATAATGAAGAAGTTGCATATGCAATAGCTGATTGTAGCATTCCCATCATTTCAGGCGTTGGGCATGAGACAGACATCACCATCTCAGATTTCGTGGCAGATGTACGAGCAGCAACACCAACAGCCGCCGCAGAACTTGTAAGCTCCATAACAATGGATGATTTATATCATCACTTGGAACAAAAACATGATGCTTTACGCAAATCCACAAGCTTCATCCTGTCAAAATTCCGCGATGCCATTCAAAGATGTGAACAACATCCAGGATTTCGAAGATTACCCGAACATATCCGTAATGCTTCACAGAGAAAAGATGAGCTGGAAGCAAGAATGACTCGATCTATGGCAAGAAATATACAGATAAGCCAAAAACATCTGCAGTCTTTAGAAATTCAATGCCTGGCTTTGCATCCATTTTCTCCTTTGAAAAAAGGATTTGCCCTTATTAAAAGAGAGCAAAACATCCTTTCAGCTGATGATGCTATCAACCCGGGGGAGAAACTATTACTGATTCGCGAGCATGGAGAAACTACTATCAGAGTTGAATGATTGACTCGAACTTGTCTGACAAAACAGACTTTTTCTTTGCCAGAAATCTTGAAACACCCTATCTTTGTATTCTGTTTTGCATCTGCAATACAAACTGGGGCGTCGCCAAGCGGTAAGGCAGCGGTTTTTGGAGCCGCCATTCGTAGGTTCGAATCCTTCCGCCCCAGCAAAAGTCCGTGAAGCCATAAACTGTTTGGTTTATGGCTTTTTCTAACGGCACATGAATTAAAGGCGTTCATCGCCATGCACTTGTACCATTGATGATCTTGGCATAGCTCATGTCTGATCTGATGATCGTTTCCGGCAGATCTAATAAAACCCTTGCGGACAATATAGCCCGCTCGCTGGGTAGAGAGTTGTCGCCTGTAACGATTAGAAATTTCAGCGATGGTGAAATTTGGGTGAAGTATGAGGACAATATCCGCGGAAATGATTTGTTCATCATTCAATCCACAAATGCACCCGCTGAACATCTTATGGAATTGCTCATCATGATTGATGCAGCAAAGCGTGCATCGGCAAAACGCATCACAGCTGTTATTCCATACTTTGCATATGCAAGGCAGGACAGAAAAGATCAACCGCGAGTTTCAATTACCGCGAAACTGATTGCAAATCTTTTAACTGAAGCCGGTGCAGATCGAGTCATCACGATGGATTTGCACACACCACAAATTCAAGGATTTTTTGACATCCCCCTTGATCATTTGTATGGTTCGACGGTACTTGTAAAAAAGCTCTTTGACTTGCGCTCGGATCAATTGGCCATTGCATCACCTGATGTTGGTGGAATCAAGACTGCAAGAACATATGCAAAAGTACTTGATGCCGATTTGGTGGTTGTTGACAAGCGTAGACCTGCTCACAATGTTGCAGAGGTCATGAATATCATCGGAGAAGTTTCCGGCAAAGACATCATCGTTATAGATGATTTGATTGATACCGGGACCACATTCGTAAAATGTTCCGAGGCATTGGTCAATGCTGGAGCAAGAAGCATCACCGGAGTTTGCACGCATGGCGTGTTTTCCGGTTCTGCGATTGACAAAATCAATAAAAGCGATGCAATCAAAACCGTATATGTGACAGACACATTTCCCAATCACTGGGAATCGGAAAAGATAGTGACTGTATCTGTTGCAGAATTATTCGGCGAAGCGATCGAGAGAACACATAATAATGCCTCGATCAGTTCATTGTTCGATATTATACGATAACAATAAAAAAAGTAGAATTCATCGGAGATTACAAGATGAGTGAAATAGCTCTCAAAGCAGAAAAGAGAAGCACCGGCAAGAAAGCTGCGAAAGCAGTCCGCAATAGCGGCATGGTGACAGGTGTCTATTATCGAAATGGCGTAGAGCCAATTCCGATTGCGGTACATCCTCTCAATATGCGCCCTATCGTTTATACCGCTGATGCCAAAATCATCAATCTTGAAATCGAAGGTTCAGATGCACCGCTTTCATGCATGTTGAAAGACATCACTTTCGACCCAGTGACAGATGCAATCGTTCATTTTGATCTCTTTGGTGTTTCTAATGACAAAGCAGTTGATTTCAATGTTCCTGTCAAGATAGTTGGACAAAGCGTTGGTATTAGAGAGGGTGGTGTATTGGAACATATTCTCCACAAATTGAATGTGACATGTCTTCCAAAAGATCTTCCACAACATTTGGATGTTGACATCACCGAACTTAAGATTGGTCAATCATTGCATGTACGCGATCTTTCTTTCACCGGTATCAAAATCAATATCAGTGGAGATGCAACAATTGTTGCTATCTCAGCACCAAGAAGAAAAGCAACAGAAGGCGAACAAAAATAATTGTTGTCCTTCACAGAATTTGCAAGCCGTCAATGATCCCATTGGCGGCTTTTTTTATTCACTTCTCACAAACCACGCCTTGATTATCAATCCCGCATCATTCACCTCATAGATTGCAGTAGCATGAATGACTTTACCATGAACTTGACCTGTCACATGTTCTTCATCAATTGCGATATTGCCGCAGACGATGCGCTTTACCAATTTGCAATATAAATCAGGACATCTATTGAACATTGCGCCATAAATGGCACGCATTTCAAATGTGCCCTTGCAAAAAACCTCACCTGAAGCTAAATGACACAATTCAACATCATCGGCATAGCATTGAAGAAATGCCTCAATGTCTCTATTATTATATGCTGCTAATTGTTGTGATGCAGCCTGCTCCGCCAAAGAAAATGCAGCCATATGCTAACCTGTAACAAAAAATGGAATAGCGTGTTTATACATCAACCCTTCCATCTCATCCTTTTATCTAGTTGATGTTAAAGACATAACAATTGCGTTCAATGATACGAATTCTCTTCATTTCCTCCGATTCCAATGAGATTCCACTTGGAATTCAATCTCATGACTGGGAGACAATTCCTTGTTCAGAGCAAGAGATTTCATCAGCAGCAATTCACCGGCAATCTTATGATGTATTGATTTGGCATACAAAGACACCAAATTCCTCATTTGCGAAGGAAAAATTGGGTGCAATTTCCTACCAATCACTGATTGTACTCACTTCAGCATGTGATGAAAAAAACCGAATTCTCATGTTGCAATCCGGGGTGGATGATATCATTGACGAATCAATCAGCGATGAAGAACTACAATTGAAAATCCGTGCAATCACCCGGCATTTTCGAAATCAGGTGCAATCCGGAATCATCCAAATTGGGAAATATCGTTTTGATTATGAGCGAAGAACATTATCCAACCAAAGTGATGTTCGCATACTTACTACAAAAGAAGCCGAACTACTCAAATTTCTGGCAAATCGCTTAAATCAGCCGGTAAACAAAAATGATGCATTATCCATCATTTGGGGAGAGGACTCATATCATAATGGAAGAAGCATGGATGTCTATATCGGAAAACTCCGTAAATACTTGCAATCCGATGAGAATATACAGATTATGAATATACATGGCATTGGCTATAAGCTTACAATATTGTCATGAAGTGGACAACTCTCGGTTTTCTTCAAAAACCCTCCTTCAATTTTGCACATTTCTGTGTACAAATTCCGTAAATTTGACCTGCATGAAAAACATAAGAATTCATGCTTTTCCACCCAACATTCTTGTTTCACGGACAGCGAATCATCTCATGAAAACGAATGAAGAGATCAAAGAATCACTTGATGGTCAGGGCATTTCACATTTGAATGAAGTGTTTTACAATCTTTCCAGAGCGGAATTATACGAACATGCCATAAGTAATGCAGAAGCTGAACTGACTGAGCATGGCGCATTGCTTGCAATCACTGTTCCCCATACAGGACGCAGTGCGAATGACAAATTTCTCGTGGAAGAATCAACAAGCAAAGAACATGTTTGGTGGGGCAAAGTCAACAAGCAATTTCCTCAAGAAAAATTCAATGCACTCAAAGCACGCATGACTGCCTATCTCCAAGGATCGGATGTTTATGTATTGGATTGCTTTGCCGGTGCAGATTCCGAATATGCATTGCCCGTTCGAGTTGTCAATCAATATGCATGGCATAATCTCTTTGCACAGAATATGTTCATACAAGCTGAAGAGTCACAACTTGCTTCATTCGAACCAGGTTTCACCATTTTGCATTGTCCTGACTTCAAGGCAAATCCCGAGCTTGACGGCACACGATCAGAAACATTCATCCTCATGGATTTTTCACAAAAATTGGTATTGATTGGTGGAACGCATTATGCCGGCGAGATAAAGAAATCCATTTTTACAGCATTGAATTATCTTATGCCATTGCGTGGAGTAATGAGCATGCATTGTTCTGCAAATATTGGAAGCCAAGGTGATACCGCTTTATTTTTCGGACTTTCCGGGACCGGAAAAACCACGCTTTCCACAGATCCTGAGCGCGCGCTGATCGGTGATGATGAACATGGTTGGTCTGATAAAGGGACATTCAATTATGAAGGCGGTTGTTATGCAAAAGTCATCAATCTTTCACAAGAAGCCGAGCCAATCATTTATGAAATGACTCGCACATTCGGAACAATTCTCGAAAATGTTCCGATGAATCCCGATGATAGAAAAGTTGATCTCTTTGATGATTCCATCACGGAGAACACACGCGCTTCCTATCCGAGAGATTTTATCAGCAATATCGTTTCCGACAATAAGGGTGGTCATCCAAAAAATATTTTCTTCCTCACATGCGATGCTTTTGGCGTGATGCCTCCCATCGCAAAGCTTACACCGGAACAAGCGATGTTCCATTTTCTTTCCGGCTATACGGCTAAAGTTGCCGGAACCGAAAGAGGAGTGAAAGAACCAACTGCCACCTTCAGCACATGCTTTGGAGCACCATTCATGGTTCATCATCCAAAAGTATATGCAGAACTTCTTCGCGATAAAATCAATGCACATGGCGCACAAGTATGGCTGGTGAACACTGGTTGGAGCGGAGGAGAATATGGAGTGGGCAAGCGCATGAAAATTGCTTATACAAGAGCATTATTGCGCGCGGCACTTACAGGCGGTTTGAGCAATGTTGAATTTGTGACCGAAGACTATTTTGGTTTGCACATTCCCAAGGAATGTCCTGATGTACCATCAGAAATTCTCAATCCGAAAAATACATGGACAGATGCCTCTGCTTATGATGCAAAGGCAAAACATCTTGTGAGTCTGTTCGAAAATAATTATCAGCAATTTATCTAAGATGAAAAGATTAGATCAAGCCCTCACCATTGGTCGAGGGCTTTTTTATGTAAGTAGGTTTTGATACGTTTCTATGCATTCACATCAACATAATCACTCGCATGGGCATCATCATACGATGAAAGACACCCGTGCATTGAAGATTGCAATTGCAATGACATTGACCATCTTCATTGCGCAAGTGATTGGTAGTTACATATCCGGAAGTTTGGCTTTGCTATCTGATGCAGGACACATGCTCTCAGATGCAGGAGCATTGATTATTGCATTCATAGCATTGACGATGTATGTAAAGGGGAATAATAACAAAGAACGATTGCAAAGATTCACTTTTGGTTTCAAGCGCATTGAAGTTCTTGCCGCGATGATCAATGGAGTTGTACTTCTTAGCATGTGTGGATTTTTGATATACGAATCCTTGATGCGCGTATTTTTTCATACAGCTGACATTCATGCCGAGCCAATGCTCATCACATCCGTGATTGGCCTGATTGCCAATATCATAAGTGCATATATGTTACATGATGCACATCATCTCAGCACGCGAAGCGCATATCTACATGTCATAACAGATTTGCTTTCATCCATTGCAGTTATTGTTGGTGGCATCATCATTCATTTCACAGGATGGGATATCATCGATGCAATTTTGTCAATCGGTATCTCTGCCTATATCTTGCGTAGCGCAATTCGACTTATACAGTCTGCCGGGATTATACTTATGGATAGCGCGCCCAAGGGAATTACCTCCGAACATGTAGAGAATACACTTCTTGGAATACCCGGCATAAACGGAATACATGACTTACACATTTGGGAAATTCATCCTGGCGATGTGTCTATCAGTGCGCATATCATCACAGATTTGGAACATCATGCTCAATTGCTCGAACAAGCAAGTGCGGCATTGACCGAGAAATATCAAACCAAACATATTACATTGCAAGTTGAACATGCTGATTTTGCGAAAGATCATGGATGCGACCATTGTTCAAGCAGAGAAGATTGATTGATATGAATGTAGTGAACAAAAGTATAGCAGTATTTCAAAAAGAAATGGCAATCGAGTTTCGATCTCGTATTGCTTTATCGTCTTTGTTTTTGTTTATGGTCATCACCATTTCCACAATTGCATTCACAACTGCCGGTGAACGCATTAATCATTATGTGGCATCGGCATTGCTTTGGATTGTATTGTTCTTTGGGAGCATGACGGGGCTTTCTCGAACATTTGTCATGGAAGAAGAACGTGGAACTTCCCTTCTTTTGAAAATGAGTTCTACTCCTATCGAAGTTTTTTTCGGAAAATTTATTTTCACCTGTTCACTTTCTCTGACTTTATCACTTATTGGATCGAGTTTATTTTTATTCTTCCTTCCTACCATACTCATTGGGAATCATCTTCTCTTTTGGTTGATGATTTGTTTGCTTAGCATTTGCATGGCATCTGCTATAACAGCCATTGCTGCCATCATAGCAAAAGCAAACGGGAAAGGAGCACTCTTTCCCGTGCTTTCCTTTCCCGTTTTATTACCGCCTGCCCTGCTTGGTGTTGAGGGATTATCCATGGCTTTGCATGGCGCACCCATCACCGGGGCGATGTCAACAATCATTGTTTTGATTTCTTATGCAGGAATCATGATTGCGGTTTCATCGCTACTCTTTGAATTTATTTGGAATGATTAAACCTTCTTGAATTCCAATGGACTAACTTCGCCGGCATCCAATCGTATGATGTCACCGGAAGAGAAGTCCCCAGCTAAAATATGCATGGACAATTGATCTGCAACATATTTTTGAATGGCTCTTTTGAGCGGTCTTGCACCATATTGCACATCATAGCCCAATCGTACGATTGCATCAAATGCATCATCGGTAACTTCCAATGAAATATCATCCGATGCCAATCTTTGTTGTAGTTTTCTCATTTGCAAAACTGCTATTTGACGAACTTCATTTTTGGTTAACGGTTTAAAAAGGATGATTTCATCAATGCGATTCAAAAATTCAGGACGCATTCTTTGTTTGAGAAGATTGATGATTCCCGTTCTTGCTTCCATCAAAATCATTTCTCTATTGTCTTCTGTTATGTCTGCAAGAGAATCTTGAAGAATTTCTGTTCCAAGATTTGAAGTCATGATGATGATGGTATTCTTGAAATTCACTTCCCTACCTTTACTATCGGTCAAGCGTCCATCATCCAATACTTGAAGCAGAATATTAAATACTTCCGGATGCGCTTTTTCGATTTCATCCAACAATACTACCGAATATGGTCTTTGCCTCACGGCTTCTGTCAATTGACCACCTTCATCATAACCCACATAGCCGGGAGGCGCACCGATGAGACGAGACACCGCATGTTTTTCCATATACTCGCTCATGTCAATTCTAATCATGGCAGATTCATCATCAAACAAGAATTCAGCAAGTGCGCGAGCCATCTCGGTTTTGCCAACTCCGGTCGTTCCAAGGAAAATGAATGAGCCGATAGGACGATTTGCATCTTGCAAACCAGCACGTGAGCGGCGAATCGCATTGCTAATTGCTTTGATGGCATCAGTCTGGCTAATCACTCTTTGCTGAAGTCGATCTTCCATCGTGAGTAATTTCGTTCTTTCTGTTTCAAGCATTCTTTGAACCGGAATTCCTGTCCATTTGCCAACAATCTCAGCAATGTCCGAAGCATCAACTTCCTCTTTTAGCATTTTTCCTGTGGTTTGAATTTCAGTGAGATGTTGATTTTCAGATTCCACCTGTTGTTCCAATTGCATGATTGTGCCATATCTGATTTCGGCAACTTTTGCCAAGTCGCCTTTTCTTTCCAGATCAGCAGCTTTATTCCGCAATTGCTCAATTTCCGCCTTCAATTCGCGAATTCGAGAAATACTCTCTTTTTCAGCTTTCCATCGTTGATGCAAAGCACTTTTCTTTTCTTTGAGATCTGCTAATTCTTTTTCGATCTCTTGTAAACGCTTTCGGGTTGAATTTCCCGATACATCAGCACTCATGGTGCTCACTCCTTTAAAATTTTATTTCTCTTGCCATATTTACATGGCTTTTTTGCACAATGGGCTTGTTGACGAATATAGTATCGTTTTTGTCTATATTTGTATACATATACACTCATTCTTGGCTAGATGTAATTATGGACCCCATTGTTCGATTATTCTTGATTGTCATCGGAAGCTATCTTCTAGGATCATTCCCAAGTGCTGTCATCATCAGCAAAACTTTTTTTGGTTTCGACATCAGAAAAAAGGGTAGCGGGAATATGGGCAGCACGAATGCAATGCGCGTTCTGGGATGGAAATGGGGTTTAGTTGTTCAAATAATGGACGTGTTAAAAGGAGTATTGGCAGTTTCGCTTGTCAACATCCTTTTTGACGGACAAATGGCATTCACAAATCATACTCCATTCGAGGATATCACCGTTATGAAGATGATAGCCGGAGTCTTTGCTGTGATTGGTCATATCTGGTCAGTGTTTGTTGGATTTAAAGGTGGCAAAGGTATCAATACAGGTGGTGGTTTCCTTTTGGCGATTGCCCCAACCGAAGTTGCTATCGCATTTGGATTATTCATTCTTGTCGTGATGCTTTCCGGATATATTTCATTAGGTTCCATGATTGCCGCGATAACGATTCCTTTGACAATGTTTTTGCGTCATAATGTTTTCAGTGTTGATATACCTGGATATCACATCATCATTTATTTCACGATTACCATTTCTTTGATTGTGATTTATGCTCATCGTTCCAATATCGCACGAATACTCAAAGGAAATGAGTATAAGTTCAGCAAGTTTCAACTCTTGAAATTTGGTAAGAAGTAAGCTTTTATGACGACTGAGCATAGAATAGGTATTATAGGTGCAGGTGGTTGGGGTACAGCCTTGGCATCAATCCTTGCGGAAAATGGTCATTCGCCATTGCTTTGGACAAAAGACAAAGAAACCGCGGATGAAATCAATACATTACATACGAATTCCGTCTTTCTTCCGAATATTATTCTTTCAAAAGAAATCTTAGCCACAACAGATTCATCCGCCATCAATGGGTGTGAGACCATCATCATCACTGTCCCCACGCAATTCATTCGTGAAGTACTCAAGACTCATGGGTTTCAGCTTTCAGGAAAATATATTGTCAATGGCTCAAAAGGCATTGAGCGTGGTACATTAAGAACAGTCTCATCCATCTTGCATGATGTGAATCAATGCGATGCAATGCATTATGCCGTTTTGTCGGGTCCGAGTCATGCGGAAGAAACCGTTCGAAGGGTACCGACAACAGTCATGGTTGCATCAGCAAATCAAGAACTTGCACAGCATGTACAATCACTGTTTAATAATCAGTATTTCAGAGTATATACTTCCGGCGACACAATTGGAGCTGAGATTGGAGGATCTTTGAAAAATGTAATTGCCATTGCAGCAGGAATCGTTGATGGACTTGGAACGGGTGACAATACCAAAGCTGCGCTGATCACTAGAGGTCTGGAAGAGATTGCGCGTTTGGGTATGGCCATGGGAGCAAATCCACGGACATTTGCCGGGCTTTCGGGTCTTGGTGATTTATATGTCACATGTTCGAGTAGACATAGTAGAAACAGACATGTAGGTGAGCAGATTGCAAAGGGCAAGCATCTCTCTGAAATTTTGGAAGAGATGACAATGATAGCCGAGGGTGTCACCACTGCAGAATCCGCCTGGGAATTGAGCAAAAAACATCATGTGGATATGCCGATTGTAGAGCAAATGTATTTGATTCTATTCCATCAAAAAGATCCCGCACAGGCAATAACGGATTTGATGATTCGTGCAAGCAAAGCCGAAACGCATCAATGAAGATTCACTAAACCAAGCAACATGAACACTTCATCCGAAGAAAAACCATATTCATCCATCTTGAGTGATTCAGGCTCTAAGCATTCATCAATATTGCTGCATGCTTTTTTATTCATTCTCACTTGTGCTTCCACCATGATGGCAGGTTCTGCATGGGCGGGAAAGAATCCTGTGGAGATTACCAACTGGATATATGGTTGGACTTATGCATCGCTCTTGATGCTTTTTCTTCTCACCCATGAATTTGGACATTACTTCGCTGCAAAATATCACGGCGTTGATGCCAGCTTGCCATATTTTATACCATTGCCCATTCCATTTGTTTCAATCTTTGGAACGCTTGGTGCATATATCAAAACAAGAGGTATGATACCAAATCGCAAAGCATTGTTTGATATCGGTGCAAGCGGACCTCTCGCTGGTTTCATCGTATGCCTTGGAATTTTCATCTATGGCTTGATCAATCTCCCCGGAATTGATTTTCTCTATGAAATTCACCCAGATTATAAAGAAATGGGAATCTTATACCCTGATTGGGGAATGTATTTTGGTGATATGTTACTCTATAGAGGTTTGATTTCAGCATTTGTGGAACCCGGAACATATATCCCGCCATTGAATGAAATCTATCATTATCCATTTTTATGTGTTGGTTGGTTTGGGATGTTTGTGACTTCTCTTAACCTATTACCGCTTGGTCAATTGGATGGCGGACATATCTCTTATGCAATGTTTGGCGAAAAGCAATCAATTATTGCTCGGGTAGTATGGTATGGAATGATTATTCTTGGTTTGGGTTCATTTCTTGGATGGTTTTATGAACAGATTGTGGTGGAATCACCCAATGAAATATATACGATGCTTCAAACTATTTTTCTCCCCGCGCTCTTATGGTTGAAAGTCAATGCACCATGGGTATATCAAGGTTGGAGCGGCTGGTTATTCTGGGCATTTTTCACACGATTTTTCATACGCTTGGAGCATCCACCTGTACCTGGAGAATCCATTGGATTTATAAGACAAAGTCTTGGCTGGGTGGCATTCATCATCTTTATCAGTACTTTTGCTTATAATGGAATCTATGAGATTCCGCGGGTGGAGCCTGTACAATTCAAATTGCAGGAAGATTCCACATCAGCACCAAAAAAATTCTTGGAGATGAAATCGCTTCATGACATCAAAACAGCATACAATCCTAGCATTCCTCCTCATTTCATCACTTCTGAGTTTTTTTCGCATTGATATTCCTCCAATGACGAAGGCAGAGGAGAGTTTTTCACTCCATTGGGGCATACTGTCAATCTTTGGAACATTACCAATCAATTCGGATTCATGGGGTGCATTTGCAGATCAAGCACCATATCTTTCACTTGGTGAAACTCCATTTGTGAATCCCCCATTACCGATGTGGGGAATGGTTGCTTGGTCAAAACTCATGGGAGAAACATTACCCTCAACTCGATTTCTATCATGCATCTTGGCAATGTGCTCACTGATTTCTTTGTATTTCATTGGGAAGAAACTTGGAAAGTCTGAATATGCAATGTATGCATCAGGTTTTCTTGCAGGATCACTGATATGGAATGACACCGCAAGGCATGCAAGCCCTGAGATTTGGGGAATAACTTTTCTCTTGACTTCCCTTGCCCTAAGTTTTGGAATATTGAATCTTCATGAAATAAAACTATCAAGATCATTTCTTATAGCTTGCTTATTGTTGATTTCATCAACTGCATTAACCCTTTCTTCATTCACTAACATAGTAATCTTTAGTGGAATTGTACTATTACTTTTGCCACTTTATAAGCCATCGAAAATGCACATAGCTTTTCTTGTAAGTCCGATCATCTTGGGATTAATCGTAGGATATGCATGGTTTTTAAACATGGATCTCCCTTATGCATCTCAGATTGTGGACACTCTTCAACAAGTGCGATATATTCCCACTTCGAGCGATATTCAAACAATGCTGATTGATTTTTCTCTCTTGCCATTTTTTCTCATTGGCATGTTTGCAGGAATACAATCAATCATCAAAAAAGAAAAGAATCAAGCGGCATTTGTGCTTGCCATTTCATGGTTTGTACTTTCGTATGTAGGAAGCGGTTTTACATCGACAATTCTACCATCATTCATATTGATTGCATTACAAGGTGTGAACTCTTTTGATGCAGTCATTTCATCAATCAAAGTGAAATGGATTTTCATTTCAATCTCCTTTTTCATGGCTGCCTTTGGTATTGCACCACGGTTGCTTGAAGGGTTATTGCAATTTGTGGTTAATCAACAATTCTCTATGTATGGCATCATTCCTATATTGGGAATCATAGGAATACTCATCACAATATTCTTGAAAGAAGAAAAACTGAGAACATTGGTATACAATGCTATGGCACGAATCATTCTCGCACTAGTGATTGCAGCGATGATAAAAGTGGCTTTTGCAAATTTGCTTGGCAAGACAAGAATCACTAAAGATGCACTTGTGTATTCACAGAACAATGTAATTCAATATTATTCTATTAGAGAGACAATATGACACAAGAGTTGACAATTGACACATTCAAAGAATTAATTTTTGATTTTGAGCGCAATACTGAATGGAAATATGATGCGCAAATTCCATGCATCATAGATTTTTGGGCTCCTTGGTGTGGTCCATGCAGAATGGTGGCACCTGTTTTTGAAGAACTTTCCAATCTCTATGAGGGAAAAGTTCATTTCTATAAAGTCAATACAGATGAACAACAAGAATTGTCCGCAATGTTTGGCATTCGCAGCATCCCCACTTTTCTTTTCATACCGGTTGGTGAAAATCCCAAGATGGCACCGGGAGCATTAACTCGTGAGATCTTCATTGAGGCAATTGAAAAGGAATTACATGTTAAAGTTTGATCAGTAAATGCAGGAAATAATCATTGCAATCATTTCATCCTCCATTATCGGAGTGATTATTGGCTTACTCGGTGCCGGTGGCTCAATTTTGATTATGCCAATGCTTGTGTATGTGCTAAAAATTCCAGCAAATGAAGCAGTGACTTATTCTCTGGGTATTGTTGGGATTACATCTTTCATTTCGATGTTGCAATCAAGACATGACAACTCATTTCATAGTAGATCTTTTTTTTCTTTTGGTTTGCCCGCATTAAGCATGACATTATTCATACGAAGCATGATCATGCCGAATATTCCCAATTCATTCACATTTGGAAATCATGAACTTTTCGTAGATAAGATTTCAATGATTATTCTTGCTCTATTGATGCTCGTTGCTTCAAGTAGAATGATCATGAGTATTTCTGTACAACTACATAATAAAGCTTCACAAATTCCATTGATGATAAGTGGAATATTGATTGGCATGATAACAGGGATTACCGGGATTGGGGCCGGTTTCTTGATTGTTCCGAGCTTGGTATTACTTTCTGGCATGACAATGCGTCAGGCAATATTTTCTTCCATGATTCTCATCTCATGCAATACCCTTCCTTCATTTGCCATAGATGTTGTCACAACTTCTTATATGCATTTCGATACTTTTTTTATCCTATTGATAAGCTCATTATTGGGAAGTTTTTTTGGAATTCGATATTCAAATCACATCAATCAAGATAACTTGAAAAAGATATTTGGAATCGTGATAGCTCTCATCGCATTTTTGATTTTATACAAAGAACTTTCATAAAAAAAGCCCCGACTCCATAAAGAATCGGGGCTTCATTTTCCATGACTAGGATTATCTAACTATGCTAAATGGCATTGATACTGTTGCACCGCTTTGTGAACGAAGCGTAACGGTGTATCTACCTGCTGCAAAGTTTGACACAGGCAATTGGAATGCTTGTGAGCCTGGGTCGAATGAACGATTTTTCGCTGTATAAAGCAATTCACCGTTCATTGATGTTATGGTGATTGTCATTACTGTTGGCTCTGCAATTGTGAATGACACTGTTGCATAATTAGCAGTTGGATTCGGCATGATTTGTACTGAGCTTGTCAAGATCATGTCTTCCTTTACACCGGATGCAGCTTGTTTTTCACCAACCAAGTTTACAGTATATGTACCTGTTTTACCTGTTGAAGTCACAAGCGTATTTAGGGTCAATACTGCTTTGTGAATTCCATCTTTTGTCGGGTTGAAAAACACTCTTGTCTGGAATCTTTGACCTTTAGGAACGGTACCTTGATTCACTGAAAGTGTAAATGCATCTTTATCATCACCTGTAATGGTTGCTCCTGTTACCTTGATTTCACCATCGATATTATTGGTTAATGTCAACGGTTTATCAGTCTTTGTAGTAGTTTGGCCAAGATCGAGATCTGTAACACCTGTAAGTGCCGGCGGATCAGGAACAGCTTGCACGCCTTCACCAACAAGATCGATTCCTGTTGTTGAATTGTCAACACCACCATCATTCGAAGTGAAATCAAGTGAAGCCAAGTATGATTTAACTGTAGTTGGGACGAATTCAAGAGTAATACTTGTCTTTTCACCCGGCTTCAACATGATTGGTAATTGGGGTTTCCCAATGATTGAAAACACTGACGCGCCAGATCCACTGATGCCCATTGCAGAAATATTCAAATCTCCATCACCGGTATTACTAATTTCTGTGGTCATTTGTTTTTTCTGACCAATCTCCAATGATCCAAATTTAACCTCTGAATTCAAAGCCAAAATTGGTTTTTTCGCTTGAACAAAGATATCGCCGGCAAGCCATTCAAGAGATTTCTGCATGAATGTTTCGCGAGTGATCATATTGTCATGCGCTTCAATTGGATGCGTCACAAATACAAGCTTGCCACCTTCCGGAGATGTGTATCTAACACCAACAATATTGGCATTTGAATTATCAGAATACAATACAGGAGAGCAAGGAGAGCCACTTGCCAATCTGAAAATGTCTGTGAAGAATGTATAATTCCCCAAAGTTGCATTTGCAATTCCATTGAATTGATCACCAATAGAATCATTGTCAAATCCCTTTACACCATACTGCTTTATGGAAATTGAATTACCTGATTGAGTATAGCGTTGTTCAGTTTTTACAAACTGAAGTTTGAGTGTATTATTGAAGAAACTTATGACATCTTGATTTTTTCCTGCTGCGGTAGCAGTGGTTTTATCGAAAGCCCACCACATTGACTGGGGTGCTGAAAGATATACTCTCTTTCCTTGTGACAAAAGATTTGAAACTGTTTTGCCTAAAGGCATTGCATCAGTTGTTGTGCCGATTGGCAAGCCACCATAGATTTGTCCATTCAATAAGCCACCACCAAAAACACTGTATACATAGACCTGGAATTGATCTTTGTATGCTTCAATGAGAGTCGCATTATTTGGCAATGTCACAAAACCACGACCAAATCTTTCACTAGCCTTGATGGCATCTCTATACAAATCATTTGATTGATTGGTATTGTATTCATAGATGACGGCAGCTTTCGCAAAGTCAGGAAGTGCATACACACTTGTGCTGGAAGTTTTTGGATTGGTATTTTCAACAGGTTGTGGTGTTGCATCAACTACCACTGTTGCAAGCTCAGCTTCACTGATAGAAGCAGGTGCATTGATTGTAACTGTCACATCCGCTGAAGCACCTTTTGCGAGTTGGACTGTTGCTGGTTCAACACTAGCGGTCCAATCAAAAGGCAATGTGGATTTTGAATCATTCACTGCAAGATCAAATGTCAAATCAAAATTATTGTCATTTGTCACTTTGATAACTTGTGTCTTCTTTCCGCCCGCTGCAACCTTCAAATATGGAGTTTCAGTTTGTTCTAGTGTTGCACGAGTTGAACGAATGAGCAATGATTCTTCAACAGCTTGATAAATTTCTCTGGCTCCAACTTCATTGGAATACTTTTGGGCAAGACCAACAAGCGACATACGCTCGGGCTTCCAAGAGGCATTTACAGTGAAAGAATAGTTCTTTGTATAAACAGCACCTGCTTTGGGATTATCAGGAATCACCCCTGTTGCACCCCATGTGCCATCAACCATCAAGCGCGCAACATGTCTATGCGGATAATTCTTGATTGGATTTCCTCTTTGATAAAAAGGATGACCCTGCTGTGTATTAAATGCATTTACTTGATCGAACTGTGAACCGGTACCAACCACGCTGTCTTCAACAACCACAACATTCACACGAACAGGACCTGTTATGTCACGATTGATTCTGGCTTCCAATTGGCATGTCACTCTTCTAGTGCCACTATTGAATGACACATTTTTCAAATTGACTTCCACCGCGGCATCTTGACTGATGATACCCGGAATATAACTTGCCCAAGATTGAGGACCGACAGCATTATAAATTCTGCTAACAGATCCGCTTGGAACGCCATTGATATAAGGCTGAAAATCACCTTGATTTGTCATGGACATGCCATCATTTTGATGAACGGCAACCATGATCACTTCCTCATCGGTGTATTGCTTTCCAATTTCATCAAAAGCAACAGCACCATTTGGACAATATTGACACCATGCTCCGGTGTACTTTTCAATGTAAACGCGTCTTTTCGACTGCGCATTTGAGACTTGTACAACAAGACTCATGCAAAGCGCAATGAAGATTGACTTGCGCAAAAAAGAGTTAATGAAACTCATGAGAACACTCCATTTATGAATTGTGGTAAAATTTCTAGTTAGATGTTCCCCTAATCCTGACAAATTACAAGGGAATATCGGACTGAACAAAGAAAAAATGGCTATCCAAGCTAGTTTTCTCTTCCTTATAATCAGTCATAGGAAAAGACATCTTCACATCTTAAAAATCACCTGATTTACCACTATTTTTTTGCTTTTGGGTAGCAATCATTTCCTGTTTACAAAGCCCCTTATCTGCTCGATTTTTCCTATTTTTGCCTAACTTTCCTTCTCCATCTAAACAATTGACAAAATCCATGAATATTGATGCAGTTTTGGCCTTGGAAAATGGCATGATCTTCCGCGGACAGGCATTCGGAGACCTGGAATCTGAAGCCAAAGGCGAGGTAGTGTTCAATACCTCCATAACGGGATATCAAGAAGTTATGTCTGACCCTAGTTATAAAGGTCAAATCATGACATTCACCTATCCACATATTGGCAATTATGGCGTGAATCCTGAAGACTTCGAATCGGATTCTCTCAAAGTTGAAGGCATCATTGTTAAGGAATGCTCTAGAACATATTCAAATTATCGTGCCACCGGCTCCTTGCAAGAATTGATGAAGGAGCAAGGGAGAATAGGAATTCAGGGCATTGACACCCGCCAATTGGTCAGAGTGCTTCGTAGTGAAGGCGTAATGCGCGGAATCATCTCAGCAAAAGGCAAAGATTCACAAATGTTGATTGAAGAGGCAAATTCCATCCCCTCAATGGAGGGCTTGGATCTCACACTCGGCGTAACATGTGGTGCATCCTATGAATTTGCGCCGCAAACCGAGGAATTACTTCACAATCCGCTCATTTCGCCAAATAGAGTATTTCGTATTGCCGCCATTGATTATGGCATCAAACGCAATATCCTCCGCAGATTGTCTCAATATGGGTGTCATGTTACCGTGTTTCCGGCACATGCAAAAGCAGAAGAAATCCTTGCCATCAACCCCGAAGGCATTTTTTTGAGCAATGGGCCTGGCGACCCGGCCGCAGCCGTTCATGCCATTGAAACAATTTCAACACTTGTACAGCAAGGCATACCAACATTTGGCATCTGCCTTGGCCATCAATTATTGAGCTTGGTTTTTGGCGCAAAAACCTACAAACTACGCTTTGGTCACCGCGGTGCAAATCATCCAGTGAAGAATCTCTTGACCGGAGAAATTGAAATCACTTCACAAAATCATGGTTTTGCCGTTGATCAGAATGGATTGCCCTCTGCACTTGAAGCTACTCACATGAACTTGAATGACAATACTTTATCCGGAATTCGCCATCGGGAATTGCCTGTATTTTCAGTACAATATCATCCTGAAGCTGCTCCCGGACCCCATGACTCAGATTATCTTTTCAAGCAATTCATCGAAATGATGTCCACAGGGAAATCAGCGTTAATTGCATAAAGGAAATACCCATGACATTTGAAACAATCATAACCACTTTGGAATCAGGAATATTCACCATCACATTGAATAGGCCCGATTCATACAATGCATGCAATGAACAATTGACAACTGAATTGCAGGATGCTTTGCAATATGCTCATGATACCGAAGAAGTGCGCTGCGTTGTACTTACCGGTGCCGGCAAAGCATTTTGTTCCGGACAAGACTTGAAGGATGCTCCTTCAGGTGGAGGTAAAAGATCTTTAAAAGATTCTCTCGAAAGACGATATAATCCAATCATCCGATTGATCAATACATTGCCGAAGCCGGTGATTGCCGGTATCAATGGTGTAGCAGCAGGCGCAGGACTCTCCCTTGCACTTGCATGCGATGTTCGCATCATGAGTGCATCCGCAAAGCTTGTGGAAGCTTTTATCGGCATCGCTCTTATTCCCGATTCAGGTGCAACATTTTTCTACACCAAAATGTTGGGTTATGCCAAAGCATTTGAATTTGCAACATTGAATAAACCAATTGCCGCGGATGAGGCATTATCATTGGGACTCGTGAATCAGGTTTTGCATCCCGGAGCTTTCAATGATGGTTTGCTAGCAATGGCTAAAAAATATGCCGAAGGTCCAACGCAAAGTTATGGATATGTGAAACTACTTTTGCAAAATGCACAATCAGCAACATTGGAGCATATGCTTGAACTCGAAGCAGAGTATCAGCAATTGGCTGGCGAATCACATGATTATACTGAAGGCGTCAAAGCTTTTATCGAGAAAAGATCACCCGAATTTCTCGGACGATGAACATTTAAGGAATTGATTCATGAAATTTGCAGTCCTCACAGGTGGCGGAGATAGTTCAGGCATGAATGCTTTCATTCGTGCCATCGTGAGATCCACGCTCAATTTGCGACCCGAAACATCAGTCTGGGGAGTCCTTGATGGCTGGAAAGGATTGATTTACAATGATTTCAGAAATCTTGACAAAGGTTCTGTTGCCGGGATTGCTTCAGCTGGTGGCACAATTCTCGGAACCGTCCGAGTACCGGAATTGGCAACTGATCCAATCTTGCAAGAAACTGCTGCAAGAAATTTGCATGATAATAGGATTGATTATCTGTTTGTTTGTGGTGGCAATGGTAGCATAAAGGCCGCACATTCAATTAACACAATGATACAGGCGGAAAAGATTAAAACGAAAATATTATGCGCACCCGGCTCAATCGACAATGATGTTTGCAATGAACATGGTTCCTCCATTGGATTTTATAGTGCTTTGGACAAAAGCCATGAAATGCTCGAATGGATTAAAGACACAGCTTCTTCTCACAGGAGAGTTTATCTCATAAAATCCATGGGGAGAGACTCAGCATATTTGGCTTTTTATTCAGGAATTGCTGCCGGAGCAGAATATGTGATTTGCCCGGGTGAAAATGTGGATTATGAACATCTTGCAACCATGATCGAAGAAAGAGATCGCGATACACGCATCATCGTGGCAGAAGGATATGACCAGGATCTACACATTATTAGAAAAACTCTTGAAGACATCTTCAAAAAAAGAAATGTTTTACATGAAATTCGCACGGTGGACATGAGTTATTTCCAAAGAGGTGGCAAGGCTGCGGTTTCTGACATCATTCGTGCAAGTTGGGTTGCATATCGTATGGTGAAGGATGCCTATGCACATGCGGAAAGTGGTTTTTACACAGCATTTTATACTGGTCATGCTCCTACACCCATACCATTGCACATTGCCGCGGATGACAGTAAAACAAATCATGAAGGCATACCGCAAGACATCATTGATTTCGCAATTGCATTGCGATAATCTCATATATGCACTGAACTCATTAATAAAGCGTCATTCCAGCATTCATTGACGCAAAAAGGATATTTCATGGAATCACTTAATTTATTGATACAATTCGCAAAAGTAATTTTGATCATCGTCTCAATTCATGAGCTTGGTCATTTTTTGATTGCAAGAGCAACAGGTATGCGTGCTGAGATTTTTGCGATAGGTATGGGCATGCGTTTGTTTGGCTGGAATAAAATAAATGGATTCACCTTCGGTGAATTACCAGAAGATTGGGATGGCGGTGATCATACAGATTATAGATTTTGTCTTTTGCCATTGGGCGGATATGTAAAAATTTCCGGCATGATTGATGAAAGTTTCGATAAAGAGCAAATGCACAGCGAACCCAAACCCTATGAGTTCAGATCAAAAAGTGCATGGAAAAAAGCTGCTGTCATAAGCGCAGGAGTCATCTTCAATTTCATATTGTCTTTTTTGATTTATTCGGGTGTTACTTTTTCTGAAGGGAAAAATGTAAATACAATCACAACGATTGCAGCCGTTCAAAAAGGTTCTGTACTCGCCAATTCAGGATTACAAAGAGGCGACAAGATTCTTTCAATCAATGGTTCTCAGATGGAATCATGGGAAGATGTTACCAAAGCATTGACACTCGACAATTTTGGTGAGAATAGAAACATAGTCATAATGAGATCTTCTCAAAAAGTGACACTCAATGCAGATGGCAAAGCACTGGTAGATGCCATCACTCAAAAAAAAGGATTGGGAATTACTCCCGAGGGAATTCGAGTTGTGATTGCTGCCGTGGAGTCAATGTCACCAGCTGAAAAATCGGGTCTAAAAGCAGGTGACACAATTCTTACAGTGAATGGCAAAATAATGTCGGGTGCAGAAGATTTTGTGAATATGGTTCAATGGAATAAAGACAAACCATTGGCTTTGACTTGGAAACATGGGTCGAAAGAATTGAATGATACGATTATCCCAAAATATGATGGCTCTGTTAATCGGCATCGCATTGGCGTGCAAACATCAGAGGAATATTTGGGCCCCACGAAACATATTGATTATTCTTTGATTGAATCCGCCGGAATAGGTCTTGATCAAACTGTATTGAATGTCACGCTCTTCTTCAAAACCATCACCGGAATTTTTCAAGGAACAATGTCTGTTTCGGACAGCATTGGAGGTCCAATAAAAATTGCGAAAATCGCGGGCAAACAAGCTGAACAAGGATGGTTAAGTTTTCTCCTTTTGATTGCTTCTCTATCTGTTTCAATTGCAGTGATTAACATACTTCCACTTCCAGCTTTGGATGGTGGTCATTTGGTATTCATCATCATCGAAGGGATCATGGGAAGAGAAGTCCCAATAAAAATTAAAATGATGGTGCAACAGATTGGAGTTGCTTTATTGCTCATACTCTTTCTACTGATTACCATCAATGACTTGCTGAAATAATAAAAAAAGGTCGCCACAATTTGGCGACCTTTTTTTATGAAATCTTCTTTAATGATTCTTGAATGATTGACAATCCTTTCTGTAATTCTTCATGAGATAATGTCAATGGTGGCCTGAATCGAATGGAATGATCTCCACAACCCAGAATAATCAAACCTGAATCCATACAATTGTTTCTGAATGCATTTCTTGTATTGGCATCCTTCATATCAAAAGCACAAAACAATCCTCTTCCTCTTGCATTGCTCATGATTGGTGAAAACTCCTCACAATAAGCATTCAAAGATTGTAGCAATGTTACACCCAATTCTTGCACATGAGGTATGAGTTTTTCTTCTTCTATGATTTCAAGATAACGCGTTGCACGCACCATATCTGTTAAACTTCCACCCCATGTGGAATTTATCCTTGATGATACTTTGAATACATGATCAGGAATATCATCAATGCGATTCGTCGCAACAACACCACATACCTGCATCTTTTTTCCAAATGCCATGATATCCGGCGTAACACCCAATTGCTCATGTACCCACATTGAACCGGTAAGCCCCACACCGGTTTGCACTTCATCAAAAATCAGCAATGCTTCTTGTTCATCAGCAATTAGTCGAAGTGCCTGCAAGAACTCGGGTCGGAAATGATTATCACCACCCTCGCCTTGTATCGGCTCAATGATGATCGCAGCAATATCATCTTTGTGTTCATGAAATGCCTGCTTGATTTGTGCAATCGATTCCTGCTCAGCTTTGATAATCTCATCAAGATGTGATTCCACTGGGAATTTCATCTTGGGATTCAATACTCTGGGCCATTGGAATTTTGGATATAAAGCAGTCTTTGTGGGATCGGTATTCGTCAATGACATAGTATATCCCGATCTTCCATGAAAAGCTTGCCTAAAATGTAAAATCTGATGACCTTTTTCCTCTTTATATCCCTTCAAGAAATTCTTTCTCACCTTCCAATCCATTGCAATCTTCAAAGCATTTTCAATTGCCATGGCGCCACCTTCTATAAAAAAACTATAGGTGAAAGGTTTTGGTACAGCGATTGTGAAAAATGTTTTCACGAAACTTGCCATGGACTCTGAATACAAATCCGAATTCGATGGCTTATTTACAGATATTTTGCCTAAATGCTCAATAAAATCAGGATGTAGCATTTTAGGATGATTCATTCCGATGGGAGTGGAAGCAAAGCAAGTGAAAAAATCCAAATATTCCCTGCCGGTTTTGGCATCTTTTAAATATGATCCATGACTTCCCGTTTCATCAAATACTATTTCAAAGCCATCTGCCAGGATGTATTTACCCAATTCCTGCAATACTTCTCCAGCTTGGACAGCATATTTTGGTGTATATGTAGACATAATAATATTCCTCAAGAATTCAGTAAGGATGTAGTGTAGAAAATTGTCTAATAAGTAGACCAACAAGTTCGGACGAAACTTCATTCTCCTTGCTTGTACAAAGAACTACTGAATCAAAGGGGAACGATCGAAGAGTATAAAACGATGGCAAGTAGAGCATCACGTAAAGCAAAACAAGATTCAAAGGAATTTCCCCGAATCGTACCACCCTCGGAAAGGAGGGAATTTGCAGAAAGTGTTCTGTTTCTCATGGCAACAAATTACTCAAATGCAGTTCCTCCGCCAAAAGACTACTTATTGCCGTTATTTCTTTGTGAATAACTTTGGAAAAAGGCAATTTGGTGCGTATTTTGCATTCCATTTTGTTGAAAATTATAGAATTTATAACCATAAACCTTTCTTGAAGGAGCCTTTGCCATGTCAGAAGACAAAAAGCATGGTGGACACAACGATTACAAAGAAACATCAACGCATTACATGGTATTGCTTGGAATGTTCGTTGCGATTTCTGTCGGTGTGTATTCATTTGTCGTACCCAATGCAGTTAGAAGCGCTGTATTGTTTTTGTTCAAACCGGATGGTGTTACACATACCATTTCATTTAGTGAATACAAAGCTCATTCGAATAAGGAACATGTAAAGCATGAAGCATTGGTGAGTTTTGATGGTGTGATTTCTGAAGCAGGAGCAGAGGCTGATAAATTTGTTGAGGGTGCAAATAAACCTTTGAAGGGAGTCATCAACAATGAATATATCTTTGATTTAACAGATGCTAGCCGCTCTGAACTTGCCGATGGCTACACAAAGCTTGCAGGCGAGTGGATTCTTAAAGCACCCAAATTGGGGGAAGCGGCAATTGTTATCGAGCCTGCATTAGGATTTTCTATTTTGGCTTTGGTTTTTGGTTTTGCACTATCTATTCTATTTAGTTTTGTATTACCACCACACTTGGGATATATGGCGATCAAAGTGCGCCGCGAAATTCACCATGCGAAATCAAAAGTTCGCTTGCAGACAGGTTTTTCTGACGATATCGTTGAAATCCTTGCTTTACCAAATGCACGTTTGGCTGAATTGGCTGAAAATGACAGAAGAAAAATCGAGATTGCATTCAAAAAAGTTTGGGACAGAACAGACAATAATGAAGGTTCCACAAGCATTCGCTTTACTTCTGTTTTTGATGAAAACACTGATGTTGTATTGTTTAGAAATGAAATGCTTTTCTTGCGCATGAGAGAATTTTTCTCTGACTTCGTTGTGCAAGAAATTCATGATACGATTTCTGGTCAGGAATGGGAAAAGAATCAATTCTCAATCTTCAAAGCATTGCGTCTGTATATGTCACATCACTTTACAGAATCTTATGCCAACACCGTAACCGGATTGGCATATTTCGGTGCGGCGATTTTGATTATCATCATTGGTATCCGTGGTTTGAAGTTTATTCCCGCAACTCGTCCTTCACTTATTCTTGGTGCTATCTTCCTTGAAGGATCAATGCTTGCATTGATGGCTTTCACGCTTCTTTATACACAAGAAGAAGAGCGTATGGATCGTATGCTCAAGAAGATGGAAGATGCTAATAGAAATCAACTTGATACTTTGGAAGATGTTTCAAAAGACATGCACAAAGTTGCAGTTGCTTTGGTTGAAGGTAATTCCGAAATGATTAAGCAGAAAGTTAGTCAAGCAGTGAGCGATTATCTATCAGATGAAAAGAATATCCGTGGTGAGCTTGCTAAAGAAATTGGAGATATTGTTCTTAAGGCTATCGGTTCAGGTGTGATAAGCCAAGCTAAAAAGAATTAATTCCAGACATATAGTATGCAAAAAGGGTCTCCATTTGGAGACCCTTTTTTTATACTGGTTTGAATTGTTCAAAAGCTTGTAGACATGAATGACAATAATGAATTGATCTGCATAATGTCGGTCCAAAAGGAGTTTGCATCTCTGTGTTCTTGCTATTGCAATATGGGCAAGCAACTTGATGCAATACTTGCAAATCCAAAACTAAATCATAAGTTGGCGGTGGTGCCAATCCAAAATCTTTCAATGCTTTTCTCCCCTTTTCCGAAATCCTGTTTGAATCCCAAGGGATATCATAATTAACATCAATCGAAAATGAATCAGTGATTGTTTGAAGAACATCGGCAACGCCTTGTTTCATGACATCAATGGCAGGGCATCCAACAAATGTTGGTGTCATTATTACATGAACAGAATTACCATTGCATTGAATGCCGGTAATGATTCCAAGATCTACAATAGAAACTGTTGGAATTTCAGGATCACAGACCACTTCTAGCGCTTTTAATATGTTGTCAGTATCAAGTGTCATTAGAAATGAGTATCCAAATGTGATTGCAATTGAGCAAGTTCTTTTTCGCTACCTGTACCGGATATTTTGAATTTTGCAATTCCTTGCGGATCAATGTGAACGACAGTTGTCACATCATTCTTACAAGAGAAATGATCCCAGAGAATTCCATCCCAATCCATGAGTACTGTATAAGAATAATTTTCTTTGAATTTCCCTCTTATAAAACTTTTTAAGAAAAATGGAACCGAGCTAACATTGGCAACAGCAACAAATATTGCTTTATTTCGATACTTAGGCTCAAGAACCTTTGTCCAATTAGGCGTCAATTTACTTCCTGCTCGATCTGCCAGAAACAGCAGTACATGTTTCCCTTTCAGAGAACTTGACTGAATTTCTTTTGCATTTTGATCTTCCATTGTAAAGCTTGGAATTTTTTGTCCTATACCACCGGCAAACAATGACATTGAAAGCATTCCTATAAGTACATAAGAATACAATACTCTCAATAGTGAAGACATGCTATTACTTTCCTCCTTTTGCGCTCATCATTTTTTCATGATCTGCTATGAATGATGCAACACCTGAATCAGTCAAAGGATGTTTCATGATTTGTTGAAGAATCTTGAATGGTACTGTTGCAATATCAGCTCCAGCTTTTGCGCATTCCAGAACATGTATTGGATGTCTGATTGAAGCCGCAATTATCATTGACTCCAAACCATGTCTATCCCATATCTCGCATGTTTCTTTAACAACACCTACACCATCAACTCCAATATCATCAAGTCGCCCAAGAAAGACACTCACATAAGTTGCACCGGCATTATTTGCAGCCAAGGCTTGTCCAGGCGAAAATATCAAGGTGACATTCGTGGGAATATCTCGCTTTGACAATTCTTTTACTGCAGAAAGACCATTGGGAATCATGGGAATTTTTATTGTTGCTTCAGGAAACCACTCAAGAATTTCATCTGCTTCTTTCAACATTCCTTTCGTATCAGTTGATACCACTTCAACAGAAACATGTCCACCAATAGTTGCATGAATATGTTTTATCAATTCTTTTACATCCAATGTTGGGTCTTCTTTTGCCAATAAGGTAGGGTTTGTGGTTACACCACTAATAATTCCTGTATTTGCAATGTGCTGAATTTCCGAAAGATTGGCTGAATCAATATATAATTCCATGTTTTTCTCTTGAATTATTTATGCTAAAAAAAACCCCTCAGAGAAAAACTCTGAGGGGCTTATGTCATTTATAGTTGGAGATTACTTCACAACTTGCAAGGAGCGAGTTGCTACATTATCACCTGACTTGATAACGATCTGATACATACCGGCTGCGAGGCTTTCAGCAGAAACTTCAAGACCATGTGTACCTGCTGATACATTGCCTTCAAAGATTGTTGAAACAACGCGACCAATCATGTCTGTAAGTTCAACACGAACAGAACCAGTTGTATTGATTGTATATTCGAAGTTAGCAACTCCTGATACAGGATTTGGTCTAGCTTCGCTGATTGAAACTGCATTGTTCGAATTGTCGCCAATAACAACTGCAACTTCATCACTGTATTCAAATGTACCATCACGATCTACCATGCGGAGACGATAAACATATGTTGCACCGTTGCGAACATTGTTATCAACTGCATTGTATTCACGACGTGTTGTGCTATTTCCAGCTGCTGGAATTGTCTCGATTCTTTCAAATGCGAGTTCATTTCCAGTTGCAACTGCTCTTTCGACTTCATACCAGCCGCTGTTTTGTTCAGATGCTGTTGCCCAATCAAGAGCAACTGCTGAACCTGTGCGACGAGCATCGAATGCAACCAATTCTACAGGTGTTACACGACCTTCATTGAATTGAACATGATCGAATGAAGCACGAAGGAGGCGCTCAAGACCTGTGCGAGGACCATTCTTTGCAACATGTCTCCAGTCCATACCATAGAAGATAACATTTGTAGTTGGTGATGTAGTTGTAATACCCATAGTACTATCTTTCACAGCAACTGCAGCATCAATACTTCTATATCTAAAGGCTTGACGAGCAAATCCTTTTGAATTCATGTCAGTATAAATCTTCATCATGGATGGTCTTGGATTTGGATCTGTCCATGTTGTATTTACAAAACCTGTAGCTCTTACAAGTTCTGGAATTCCACGCTGTACAAAAACTCCATCAATGAATGATTGACCATTTGTAACTACAGAAGGAGTATAACCTGATGCAAATGGTGTTGATTGAACTGCACCTGCATTTGTAGTTGATACATTTGCACGTAATTGTTCACGAACAAAGAATTGATCATTAGTTGCATTCAAACCAATATGGTTTCCAACAATTGCTTCTGATGCAATAATGAGGTTTTTCTTTGTTTGTTGTGTACCTGATGCAAGGTATTTACGTATTTGATCGCGCTCTGTTCTGAGTAGACCGGCATTGTCATTTGACCAAAGCAACATCTTATAAGGTGTATAGTCAAATGTTTTTGCTTCCCATCCTGATCTGTCAAAAATGTCATAACGGAATGGTCTATTATTAGGATTATTCAATGGATCACTAAAGAATCCAAGGGTATCAAGAGCTACTCTCAAACTGTCTGAGTTCAAACGAGCAATAGCTGAAGGTACAAAACCTGTTGTGCTTGGAGGTGTTGTTGTATGAGGATAACCTGTAAACTCAGCGGATACTAGGAATTTAGTTGCGCTTGCTTGACGAATATAGAATCTTGATTCAGCTTGTGTAGTATCATTGAATCTATTTTCATCGCTATTGAATGTTGCCACAAATGCTCTAAAGAGATAGCGTGGAGTAACATTCGGACGCATTGTAGATTCTACGGCTTGACTCATCCAAGAAGGTGTAGTATAACCTGTTCCAAGTTGACGCAATGTTTGAAGATTTACTCTTCCAAGCATAACATCACGGGTTTCACCACCGGAAATGGTAACCGAAACTGTGTTGATTGTTGAAGGTATACCATAGGTTGGTGTTGGATTTCCACTAGTTGCAGCATCTTCCATTGCAATTGAACCAGTCAAATTAATTGTTTGACTCAATGTGCTATTGTTTCTTACTCGAACCATTACAGGAACTGAACTTGTATCTGCAGTTATATATTCAACATCAGAGAAAACTCCGCCTGGATATGAACATGTACCACTTCTATAAGCTCTAGGAGCAACGATTGCCATAACTTCAACATCGTTTAGATATGGTATTGCATCATATTCATCAGCACCGATATCGTAGCGATTACCTGCTGAACCTCTAGTATCACCATCAATATCATTCGGTACTTCTGTAAGATTTGTACCTGCATTATTGAGCATTGAACCAATTCTTGATGCTTGACGCAAACGAACTACTGGCTCATTTCCAATTCTCAATAATTGATCTGTTGTTGAATTGAAGAAGTTACCAACGAATGACTGATTATCTTGTCCAGTCCAATTATACCATTGATCTCTTGTTTGATATTCATCTCTACAGCTTGCAAGAAGAATTTGGCTCAATGTGTCGATTTCAACAAATCTCATAAATGAGCCTTGTTGTTGCCATACACCAGGAGATGGTGAAGCTGCTGGCCATACTGCATTGAAGTTTGATCTAAGACCACCATTGTATGCTGGAAGCAAGCCAATGTGGAAGAATGCAGTATTTGGGTATCCAGCAGTAATTGAAGCTGTATGCAAAGGCGCTGTAACAGCAACCGCATTATTCATCATTCTTGTATTAACTGCATTGATGACTGAAATACCCATTGCAGCACCACGTACAAAAGAAGCAAGCGTACTCAATGAGTCATCTTGAATCAATACTGTGTTATTTGCAATGAAATCTTCACGAGTAAAGTATCTGCGAGCATCTTTTGTTGAGTTGAATGCAAAGCGTGGATTCAACAAAGAATTCAAGTTAGTGGCATCAAGTGTTGAGGTCCAACCTGAGTTTCTATCTGTTGTCAACTGAATACCGGTTCTATGCATAACTGAATTTCTAAATATCGTACCAGCAGCAGTAACAACGCCTCTACGCAAATCAAAAATCACATTACCAAATATTTTTGTGCGTTCAGGAACATTTGGTTGCAATACATTCTCAAGGATACCAGTTTGTGAGAAATTGTTCTGGCTTTGATTAACGAGAATACCTCTTGAATGGAAGTAACCACGTACATCATTGATTTCATTATAGCTGATTTCAGTATTGATATTATTGTAACCAAGCGAGGTTGATGTGGTATCTGTCCACAATCCAGCTTCGATACCTGACACTTCATCGAAAACATATGTACTTGGTGCTGTTGCAGCTGCTGATGACAATGCATTAAATGTTCCAGCAACATTATAAATCTTATTGCGAGAAATCTTTGCTCCATCTTCATAACCAATGAATACACCAGTACGACCTACTTTAGAAATAATGTTTCCAGAAATTTCGGTTCCAGAATTATAATAGCGAACAAGTTTGTTGCGCTCTTTCAATACGCCGATACCTACTGAAAGAACACCAATTCCGAAACCGGTGATTTCATTGTTTTGAATCTTGTTTTCTTTATTACCACGATATGTAATATTATTCTCTACCAATACTGTATCCAATCCCAAACGGTTTTGTCCGAACTGATCGGCAGGAGGTAGATTTCTTTGAACAATACCTGCACTAAAGAATTGAGCTGGAAATACCGTTGCATTGGAATCTCTCAAGAACAATAGATTTGACTGATCGATCGCAACTCTTGGAATTGTTGACCAGAATTCTGTTTCAGGTGTTGATGGATCCATTTCAATCAAGCAATTCTTGATTGTTGTATTGTAAGTTCTGTTACCGAAATAAACTACTGCTCTTCTATTGGCAGGTGTTTTGAGTCTCAAGCGGAGAGACTTTTGTGATCCACCATCAAATGTGATATAACCAGGATAGTTAGCATTTGCTTTTGTGGAAAATTCACGGAATACTGCATTAGGATTCCAAGGTGAAGATGATTGACCAAATTGAATACCAACGCCATTGGGGCTGTTCAATTGAATTGTTACACCTGCGCGTAGAAGTCCGACTGATGTTGGATCAGGAGAGAACGAAACAGGTGAAGTTGGACCAACACCAATAATATTTGATGTCAAATCAAGCGCAGGCTCATTTGGATTAGAACCTGAAATTGAATAGAAAGCATCTGTGAACAGGAATTTAACAGGACCCGACACACCGCGAGCATACAATGCATCTACAGCTGCTTTCAATGTTGTGAAGTTCTGCACACCAGGTTTTGGTACTGTACCAATTGTGTATGTGCCATTCAATCTTTCATTGATTGTAAATGTATAGCAGCTCTTGTTGTTAGGTGCATACTGATCACCTGATGCAAATGTTTCAATACAAATCTCGAGGTTGCCAGTTGTTGAAGGTGTAAACTCTTCAAAATAAGCTGGGAAGATATTGTATGAACCGCTTGGAACTTCAACATTTACAGTTGACTGTGCAATGATATTGCCATTAAGTCTGGCTGTCATTTGTACAGGAATTTCATCAACATTCAAACCATTATTAGCAATAACTGCAATAGGCTTGATAGGACGACCTGTATAATATACAGTCCCTGAAGATGGATTGATGAGTGAACGTGCTTCAAAATCAGTTAAATACCACATACGGAATTTATAACCGCAATCTGTAGCAGGAAATCTATCATTTCCGGTTTGCTGATCAACTGCAAACTGCGAATCATCAGTTTCAAGCAATCTTGCTTTTGCAACTATACAGAAAGAATCTGGTGTTGCAGGAGCAAATGTTGATGGGAATAAAACTTCGTCAATAGCAGATGTCACGATACCACCAGTGGGCAATCCACCACCTTGATCTGTACTACGCTCAACACTATCAGATTTGATGAGAGCTTGTGTAATAGAATTTCTGATTTCATAATACGCTTTATAACGAGTAACCGCTCTCAAACCAACATTCATGAAACGAACACGGATAGGTACGGAACCGATATATGCTTGTCTTCTTGAAGGAAGTGGTGATTCGATACTTGACACTGAGATGTCACGATTAACTGCAATGTTAAATGGATATTCTAAATTCTGGGTGGAAATGACATTACCTGAATTAAGCAGTTCATGCTTAATCACTACTTTATAAGTACCACCTATTGCACCTACTGTTGTAAATGTTCCATTTGATCCTGATGCCATAATACCTGAAGCTGCTTCTGCTGCATAGGTAATTTGTGTAGTACCTGGAGCTACAGGAATCGTTTTTGAAGTAGGATTTGCAGGGTCACGCATTTCATACATGACTGTACCGGCAGTTACACCGGCAACATTCAATGCCTGAATTTCATATGTAAATCGCTGTGAGAAATTGGTAACATTAAGACGCTCAATACGCACAGATGGCTTTGGAAATGCAGCGCTAGAACCATCGAAAGTTTGACCTACTTCCAATACGACTGAATTTGCAGTAATACCAGGAAAATTTGCTCCACCAGGCCAAGCATTTGTTACTGAACCACTTAGAATGGAAACATTATAATCTTCAGCTTCCGTGTAAGTAAATGAAGCACAAGGATCATTAATAACTGGTCCGTCTTGAGAACGGATTCTCAATCTCGTAACACCGGGTAATGCAGTAGTTGGAATGGTGATAGTACCATTTGTTGTAAAATTTGTAGGAACTGGAGATGTGGTACCCCATACACGTTCTGTGGATTCAAATGTTCCATTTTGATTGTAGTCAATCCATATAGCAACATTATGAGCATAGCTAGGATTGTTTACATGAGTAAAGCTGTATGTCTGACCTGCCATTACTTGAGCAGGAGCCAATGCATTGAAATAGGAATATGAATTCCCATTCAAACTTGTACAACCACTGTTCAAATTGGAAAGGTTGGCAAATGCAAAACCAGCGATAAAGTCACCAAAACCTGCGCAACCATATGAGGTTAGCGGTATACAATAGGTTTGAGCCTTTACATTGGAACCAGTGTCCGCCAAGACCAATAGAGATACAATGGTGTATCCTATAAGTCTTAAAAGTCGTTTCATGCGGTTCATAAGAACTCCCGATGAATTGTGTAGTAAATAGTAAAAAAATGAAAATATGATGTCAATTTAACATGGTATTATTCATGTTGTTTAATAGCTTCTGCAGCAAAAAACCACAAAGAATAATACATTACACAGAACTAACTCCTTTACTAGCAATAAGTTAAGGCGTTAATGCGATTTTGACGCATTATATCTGCTTAGAGTGGTATCACTCCAATAAACTAAAATAGGTAAAACACTATATTCTGACAAGAAAAAAAATATCCACATTGATGCAATGTCTTCATCACCGAACATGTCTCTTTTAACGTAGCATTTCCCATATACTACACTTGTCACATACCAAATTCTACCAACAAGCACCATGCCATATCTAGAAGATTTGCATCCACCAAAACAGCAATCATATTCTGCAAATCTTTCTCATTTGGCTGTTCATGGTAAAATTTCTCCAATTCAGTCATGCGGGAACATTTAACCATTACATGATTTTTGAGTTCTTCATTTTTGGGGGGAATTTCTTTGATTCCTGCCAATTTTGCCAACTGCGCTCCGGTAAGAATGGAACTTTCTCTTATGAATGTTGGCAATGAATCAATGCCTATTCCATTCCATTTTGGCTTATATACCTCAAAAATGGCATCTCCATGCGCTCTGCAGTAATAATCATAGCCCATTCTGGCAACTAAATCCAATCTTTGCGGATCCATGTGATCATTGATGAATACATCCTCTCTTACGTGCATTTTTACAACTTCAAGCAACATTATATTCCCATTTCCACCACGGTCCCGCATCAATGCAATGGATTCAATGAGTTTACACTCCAATTGGAAAGGTGATTGTTTCACTCTTGAGGGCTTCACTATTGATGATGGAATTGGATACAGCCCGGATTTGACATATTCATCTATTTCCGGAGCGAATTCACAGGATGCCAAACTTATCTGTTCTGTCATGGCATAAGTGACTGCATTTATGGTGCATTCTCCGGTTTCAATGATATTGGTAAATGTGTCTTTTATTTTTCCGGTTGCAGCTGAAATTGCCGGCCCAATGGCAACTATTGGAGGATTTGATGCATACGCATTAAAAAAACTATAGGGAGCTAGATTGGGGATTCCATCCTTGGACAATGTACTCACGAGCGCGATTGGCCTAGGTGCAACGCCGCTCAGAAGTAATTGATGCATTTCTCGATGGGGAATTTCTCCCGGCGTTATTTCTCTAAAATCACTCATGGATGGATCTTCGCATTTGAGGATACATAAAAGGTTCGATGCTTTCGGATTTACCGGTTTCTTTATTGACTTTCACCACAACCCCGCAAATCTTGGCATCATTTTCTGCCATTTCATATTTATGAGCGGTTTGAAGCAACAAGCGTTTTAATGCGATCTCTTTACTCATGCCCAATACCGATTCATATGGGCCTGTCATTCCTACATCAGAAATATATGCAGTTCCTTTTGGCAATATGGTGGCATCCGCTGTTTGGACATGTGTATGCGTACCTAATACAGCACTCACCCTTCCATCAACATGCCATCCCATGGATATTTTTTCAGCAGTAGCATCTGCATGAAAGTCCATGATGATGATGGGGGTGCGCTCACTCAGTTTTGCGATGGCTTGATCTGCGCCACGGAAAGGACAATCGATGCTTTGCATATAGGTCCGACCCTGCAATTGCAAAACCCCAACAGCCGGCAAATGCGGCAATTCAATGATTGTCATCCCTTTGCCGGCATTGCCGGGAGGGTAATTGTATGGTCTGAGCACCATAGGATTAGATGCCAATAATGGACGCGATTGCCAATTTTCCCAAATATGATTACCCGTGGTTATGACATGTGCTCCCAGATCAAACAATTCAGAGGATTCTTTTTCAGTCACCCCTTTTCCATTACAGATATTCTCGCCATTTAGAATGACGATGTCTGCCTGGTGCTTGTCAATAAAACTTTCTAGGAACATGCGAACGGCATTCATACCAGGATTACCGACGATGTCGCCAATGAAAAGAACAGTAAGTGTTTGTGACATAATGGAGAAATGAGTAGATGTGAAGATGATTGCAAATTACGGAAATCAATGTCATCAACCGTCTATTTTCAAGGTAGAGTCAATATCTTTGTTGAAAAATACATGGTTCAATGACTCATAGACATTCTATCATATATCTTTTGCTGACCGCATTGCTGTGGAGCACAGGCGGACTCCTCATTAAATCAATTGATGCACATCCATTCGCAATTGCCGGTGGAAGAAGCATCATAGCAGGAGTCGTCCTTTGGGTGTATTTAAGAAAACCCAATTTCACATTTTCAATTGCTCAGCTTTCAGGTGCATTCATGTATGCATTGACCGTGATTTTATTTGTGCTCGCAAATAAAATGACAAGCTCTGCCAATGCAATCTTGCTACAATACACCGGCCCGATCTGGGTTGCACTTTTTTCGGGAGTGATTCTAAAAGAGCGAGTACAAACAATCGATTGGCTTTCGATTATCATGGTCATCATCGGTATGAGCTTATTTTTCATGGATGAATTGACTATTTCCGGCATGAATGGAAATATCATTGCAATTTGTTCAGGCTTTGCTTTTGCGGGCTTAGCTATTGCATTACGAATCCAAAAAGATGATTCACCTTTTGAATCCATCTTACTTGGAAATATTCTTACCGGTGTATTTGGTTCATATTGGATCATGGAATCTCTTCCTTTGAGTCATGGATCAATTATTGGTTTATTATTGCTTGGAATCATACAATTGGGCATACCATATATTTTATATGCAAAAGCTATACAACATGTTACTGCCCTAGAGTCGATTTTAATTCCCGTTCTTGAACCCTTGATGAATCCACTGTGGGTTTTTCTCGTAGCCGGTGAAATACCTGGAAAAGGTGCATTCATAGGCGGAGCAATCGTATTGCTTGCAATTATTTTCAGAAGCATCATGAGCCAAAGAAGATCATGACACATCAAGAAAAATCTTTGATCATAGAAATTCATGAACGCACATGTCGTGAAGGAAAAGAATATTACAGAGATCCATTAACAGGGAATCTCGTATTCACCAAAACCAAACATCTTCGGCGAGGATATTGCTGCAAAAATCGGTGTAGACATTGTCCTTATGGATATAATCCCGATGCTCTATAAACAAAATGAAATCGATACCGTACATTTGTGATAGTTCAATAAACCAAACATCTTCATGCGCCTGTTCATCATTATTTTTATTTGCCTTTTTTCTCATATCTCATCATCACTCGCACAATCGATGATTCGTGGATTGATTACGGATAAGTCATCAAAAAAACCGATTTCATCGGCAACCATTCGTGTATTGGGGACATATTATGGCGCCATTAGTGATGCAAATGGAAATTATGCGATCAAAAAAATTCCAGGTGGAAAAAATTACACTCTTGAAATCACTCGAATAGGATACAGAAGCATAAAAAAGACAGGGATTGCTCTTGCTAAATCCGATACATTGACATTGAATTTTTCAATGGAAGAATCAAATGTTTCCCTCGACAAAGATGTCCTCGTGATTGGAGAGAGACCTCTTGTAGATGTTGAAGAAACTCAAAGCATGCGGGCTGTCAATCGAGAAAATATTCAGCAAATGGTTGCTGAAAATGTGACTGATATCTTGACACAACAAACCGGTCTCATCTCTCAAAACAATGAAATTTTTATTCGTGGGGGTCGTGGCTATGAAGCAGCATATTTGCTTGATGGCGTTTCCATTCAAGATCCACTTGCCGGTACCGGATTTGGTTTGCAACTTTCTGCAAATTCATTGCAAGAAGTAGAAGTAATCACAGGTGGATTTAATCCTGAATATGGTCAGGCAACAAGTGGTGTCATCAATATCAAAACACGAGAGGGTGCATCAAAATACGAAGGATCTGCAGCGCTACGAAGAGCATGGAGAATGTTTGAACGTAGTGCATTAGATCGCGATACAAATTCTTCCTTTCTGACTGATATTTTGGAATTGACATTTTCAGGTCCTGAACCAATCACTTCGCAATTATTACCCGCTCTTGGATTGAACCTACCAGGCAAGATTAGCTTTTTCACAAATTTTTATGGAAATGTCTCCGATGATTTGGTTCCGGAATTTGCAAGAGTGCCTGTGAAAACTTCTCTTTTTTCCAATGATTTTGCATTGAGGCAAGACAATGCTATCAACATGATGGGAAAATTGACATGGACATTTTCTCCTTCACTTCGATTCACCTATACGCATACAAGAAATTTTGCATTAAATCGAAATACAAGAACAGTTCAAACGAATTTGGAATATGTTCTTCCTGACCCTGGATATCAATTCAATTTCCAAAGCAATTTCGATGGTGCTTTGTCTTATGCCACAATGCAAAAGTTGCATTCATTTACGATGTATCATTCTCTTGGTCCATCCACTTTATACGAAATTCGAGTCAGTAATTTTTTCACGCACTTGAAAGTAGATGCAAATGGAAGAAATTACTCGCAATACACAGAACCTCAAGACATTCCGCAAAATCCTGCAGATTATTTTGATACCGGAGATAGCACAAGGCTTGGTATTATACCGGGAGATGGTTTCTTTGACACCGGGAATGGATTTATTTGGAGAGAGCACTATATGGATGAGTGGACGGTTCGAGGTGATCTCACCACATATCTATCAGAAAAAAACAAAATCAAAACCGGGATTGAATTTCGTTTTCAAGAATTGCAACAAGCTGAAATATTTTCACCCTGGCTTGGACCACTTGGCTTGAACAATGATATTTTCAAAACGAATGCAACCGTTGGCGCTTTATATGCTCAAAACAATATTTCATTCAAAGGATTAATCTTGAATTATGGATTGAGAATGGATCTTTGGGCTCCTGGATTACTAGTTGACCAAGCAATAGAAAATGAAAATATTCCAACCATTACAGACAATCAAAGAGATTCATATCGAGAAGGAACATTTGGAATGTTTGGTAGAAGATGGAAAGCTCGATTAAGTCCAAGACTTGGCGTATCGCATCCCATCACCGAAAATCAAATGTTGTTTTTTAGTTATGGTCATTTCAACAAACTACCAAGACCTCAATTCGTCTATGCAAAGCTTTCTCCTCAAGCAGCGGGATCAAGTTTTCAACGATATGGCAATCCTGATTTGAGTTTTGAAACGACAATTAGTTATGAAATTGGCATTCGCAATCAATTGACTGAAAATGATGTCTTGACTGTTACTGCATATTACAAAGACATCTTTGATTATGTGACTTCTCGTAGAATTCAAAATCAGAATCCTCGATTACTCGGTGGCTCATTTACCACATATATCAATGGTGACTATGCAAGATCCAGAGGTTTAGAAATTGAATATAAAAAACGCATCAGCGATTGGTTCTCCGGAGTATTCTCAGCAACATATTCAGTTGTCACCGGAAAATCCTCTTCAGCAGAACAAGCGGCTCTCGTTGATCGTGGCTTGACTTCAGAACGCATCACAGAAGATTTCATGCCTTGGGACAGACCATTACAAATGAATGCAACTGCCAATTTCACTGTACCAAAAGGCAAGCCTCTCTTTGGAATCGAAGGATTGGATGAGATGAATGCATTTCTCAGATTTTTCTATCAATCCGGTATGCGTTATACACCACAAGTGCCTGTTATTGATCCATCAACCGGCAAACAACAAGTACTCGACAATGGCAGACCGGTCTATCGCATAGATGAAACAAGACCTTTCGGTGAAATTGGCAGCCCATGGTGGTGGATAGAATTGAATATTCAAAAAACCTTGCGCATTGGTGGTGCACCCATCACTTTGACACTCGAAGTGATTAATCTCTTTGACAATAAGAATTCAACCATTCTTAATCCCGTAACAGGAAGAGCTTATGAATATGGTGATGCAACACCAATTGGCATGAATGATCCATTATACCCTGATTTACAAGCACCACTTTCACCTTATCAATTCAATCCCGCGAGATATTTGACAAGAAGAACAGTTCGACTTGGATTTTCGGCAGGCTTTTGATGAATTCCATTGCAACCATAGAACAAGCTTATGAACATTGTAGGAAAGTCACTTTTCAGCATGCAAAGACTTTCTATTTTGCTTCTTTATTCCTTGAAAAAGAAAAAAGAAAAGCTTGCTATGCGGTATATGCTTTTTGTAGATATGTTGATGATTTGGTTGACAATGCTCCAAAAGAATCACTCATCGATGACACGGTCCAACTTGTAGAACAATGGAGATTTGCAATTCGAAGTGTCTATGAAGGAGCATCGCAAATCACACTTGATGCGGGAACTTCCCTCGTTATGCAAGCATGGGCAGATACGCTTGCACATTATTCGATTCCTTCAAATCTACCCGAAGAATTGATTGAAGGAGTCCTGATGGATACCTATCTTGATCGTTTTGAAACATTTGATGAATTATACACTTATTGCTATAAAGTTGCATCGGTTGTTGGATTGATGACTTCTGAAATCTTCCGCTACTCACATCCTGATGCACTTCCACATGCAATAGATTTGGGCATAGCAATGCAATTGACCAATATTTGTAGAGACATTTCCGAAGATGCTGATAGAGGTCGAATTTATATTCCCAAAACAGAATTACTTGAATTCAATGTTTCAGAAGCAGAAGTACTACAAAAGCAATGCACCCCGGCTTTTCAAGCCCTCATGAAGTTTCAGGTTGAGAGAGCCAATGCATATTATGATAGTGCTGATAAAGGCATTCCTTATCTAGAAAAAGACAGCAGATTGACGGTTCAATTGATGAGTACGAATTATCGTAGAATTCTGAATAAGCTTCAAACAATGCACTATAATCCATTCCCGGAACGCGCTCATTTGACATTCTCGGAAAAGCTCTTGGCTGTACCAAGAGCTTATATTCAAACACTTAAGATGAAGTAATGAATATTCTGAAACCTCATCCATTAAATCCAGGCGCAAAAATTGGCATCATATCTCCGGCATCACCACAGAGAGATCCTGATCGCTTGCGTCGTGGCATCGCTTATCTTGAATCAAAGGGATATCAAATACAGCTTGGCAAACATGCACTCAATTCTTATGCAGGATATTTGGCCGGAACAGATGAACAAAGAGTGGAAGATATCCATGCAATGTTTGCTGATGAATCCATTGATGCAATTATGTGTGCCAGAGGCGGATATGGGACAACGAGAATTCTCTCTAGTTTGAATTATGAACTGATTCGATCCAATCCAAAAATATTTGTCGGATTTTCTGATACTACTGCATTGCAATCTGCAATCTTGAAAAATTCAGGATTGATTACTTTTTCCGGGGCGATGCCTTCTGTAGATTTTGCCGATGACATTGATCCATTCACTGAACAATCTTTTTGGTCAATTCTCACACAAGACATTCATAAAGAAATCATCAATGCTGATACATTGACAACATATAATGGTGGTAGTGCTGAAGGCAGATTACTTTGCGGAAATATGTGTTTGCTTGCAACATTATGTGGTTCTGAATTCATGCCAAGCTTTAAAGATTCACTATTGCTGATTGAGGATATTGGAGAAGAGCCATATCGCATTGACAGATATTTTTCTCAGCTTGAATTATCGGGACATCTTCATGCTTTGAATGGTTTATTGATCGGAGATTTTACTCCGCCAAGCAATCCCGTTGCTTCCGTTCCGCAAAGACCTTATGAAGAAATCATTCAAGATTATGCAACTCGCATACATATACCGGTATTGGGTACTTTCCCTTATGGACATATCAAGAGGAAACTCACACTTCCCTTTGGCATACAAGTTTCCATCAATGCCGATGAAGGAACGCTCATGTTTAAAGAATCACAGTTTGCTTGATTAGGGCAAGAAAGGTTTGCTGAGTCCCGCTTCTATTCGTTCTAGATTTCTGAGGGCTGTTGAACTAATATGTTCATATTCTTTATCACATTGAATGAACACAACTTTCAAATCCGGGTACATTGTTTCCATGAATCGCAATTGATTCACTTCATAATCCAAGTCATCTCCATTTCTAAGACCTTTCACCAAAGTAACATTAGCATAGTGTGAATGTTGCTCGATGAATTGAGTGAGGAGTCCGGTAAATTCAGCTGTTTCGAAATTCTTCAATGCTTCCGTATTCCATGCCGAAAGTTCACCATCTTTTTCAGGATTGATTCCTCGAGCAATGATTACTTTTTCGAATATTGCGGATGCTTTATGAACAATATTCAAATGCCCTAAATGAAATGGACTAAATGATCCCGCATAAATGCCAATGTTTGGCCGATATTGTTGAAGAAAGTCACAAATATCTTGAGCTTCATGTATAGATTGCAAATAGTCAATTCTTGCATCACGCAAAGCGAGATATGAAATCGATTGGAATGTTTTGAGCAATGCAAGTTCATGCGAAATGCGTTCAAATGACTTCTCATTGCCATGTAATCGCGAATCAAATGATTTGAATGTATTGTGTAATTCTTGCATCATCTTCATTCAATAAAAAAGGGGCAATATGAGAATACTGCCCCGTTTAACAATTAGATTGCTTCCACAATCATAGCGCTTGCTTCACCTCCGCCAATGCATAGGGTTGCAAGACCATATCGTTTTCCATGTGTTTTCAAAGCATGGAGCAAAGTTGTGAGAACTCTCGCGCCGGAAGCTCCGATTGGATGTCCAAGAGCAATTGCACCACCATGTACATTCATCTTTTCGAGAGGAATATTTAGTGTATTTTTTGCAGCAAGAGCAGTTACAGCAAATGCCTCATTTACTTCAAACAAATCAATATCACTCAAGCTCAAACCAGCTTTTTTTAGAACGGTTTCAATTGCATGAATAGGAGCTGTATTGAAATCTTCAGGTTTATGTGCATAAGAAGCATGAGCAATCACTTTTGCGATTGGTTTCAAATTATGTTTGGACACTGCATCTTCGGAAGCCAATACTATTGCTGCGGCGCCATCATCAATTGAACTTGCATTGGCAGCAGTGACAGTACCATCTTTCGTGAATACAGGTTTGAGTGAAGGTATTTTGTCAAAGCGAACTTTGCCTGGTTCTTCATCTTCTGAAACTGACACTGTACCTTTTTTGTCTTCAATGATAACCGGTGCAATCTCATTAGAAAATGCACCTGACTTTTGCGCTTCGATTGCACGATTATAACTCATAACTGCATACTCATCTTGCATGGAGCGATCGATTGAGCAATCCTTTGCACATTGTTCAGCAAAATTTCCCATTGGCGCGATTGCATAGGCATCCGTCAATCCATCAAAAGCCATAGAATCGACAACTTGACCATTTCCATAACGATAACCTGTTCTTCCTTTTGGTAAAAGATAAGGAGCATTGGTCATTGATTCTTGTCCACCGGCTACAACTATTTCAGCATCGCCACAGCGAATTGCTTGATCACCAAGCATCACGGATTTTAAACCACTACCGCATACTTTATTGATTGTCATGCAAGGAATGCTTGTGGGAAGTCCTGCACCAAGTGCGGCTTGTCTTGCAGGAGCTTGACCTATGCCAGCTGTGAGAACATTTCCCATAATAACTTCACTTACAAGTGCAGGATCAATACCTGCTTGCTCTAAAGCCGATTTTATTGCAATTGCACCGAGTTGTGGAGCGCTGAATGCAGAAAGTGAGCCGAGAAAAGCACCAATTGGCGTTCTTTTGGCGGATATGATATATGAATGTGACATGATTGATCTTATGAATTGGTGAATATTATTTTGCAATTGACATACTGCGTCTTTCACGGATGACAACCACTTTGATTTGACCGGGATATTCCATGTCATTCTCAATTTGTGCTGCAAGATCGTGCGCAATTTGATCTGCTCTCAAATCATCCACTCTTTCCGGTTCTACAATAACACGAACTTCACGACCGGCCTGAATTGCATATGTTTTTGTAACACCATCAAATGCTGTTGCCAATTCCTCGAGTTTTTCGAGACGCTTCACATAATTTTCTACTGATTCACGGCGAGCGCCTGGTCGAGCACCACTGATACTATCGGCGGCTTGCACGATAACAGCGATGGCACTTTCCATTTCTATGTCTTCATGGTGGGCACCGATCGCATTGCATACAATCGGATCTTCTTTGAATTTCTTTGCCAAATCAAATCCGAGTAGAGCATGAGGTCCTTCGATATTGCGATCAACGCATTTACCAACATCATGCAAAAGACCTGCTCTTTTTGCTTTATGAACATCGAGTCCTAATTCCACTGCCATCACTCCGCAGAGGTATCCTACTTCAATTGAGTGATGCAAGAGATTTTGTCCATAACTCGAACGATATTTCATTTTTCCAATATGTCGAATCAATTCAGGATGCATATTCGGAATATTGAGTTCCATCAATGCAGATTCACCGACTCGGATGATTTCTTCTTCGAGTTCTTTGCGAGCTTTGTCAACCACCTCTTCGATGCGTGCCGGATGTATTCTTCCATCGGACATCAATCGTTCGAGTGCAACTCTTGCTACTTCCCTTCTAAATGGATCAAACCCTGAAATCACGACAGCTTCAGGAGTGTCATCAATGATTAGGTCGATTCCGGTAGCTGCTTCGAAAGCACGAATATTTCTTCCTTCACGACCAATGATGCGTCCTTTCATTTCATCACTGGCAAGATTGACAACTGAAACAGTTGTTTCAACACAATGATCGGAAGCTGTACGCTGTATTGCTTGAATAACCAATTTCTGTGCTTCTTTATGAGCACTGATTTTGGCTTCATCGCGGATGTCTTTGATCATCTGAGCAGCTTCAAGCTTTGCATCATCCACCATGTTTTCCATGAGAAATTTCTTTGCATCTTCTCTGGACATACCGGTGATGCGCTCCAAGCGGACAGTTTGTTCTTCAAGCAAAGAATCAATCTTTTTTGCTTTGTCTCGCGTGGATTGTTCCTTTTTGCGAATTTCTTCTTCTCTTTGAGTAAAGGTCTGTTCTGCTTGTTGAATTGTTTTTTCTTTGCGAGTTATCAATTCGAGTTTATTCTCAATTGATTCTTCGCGTTGCGACATTTGCTGTTCTAATTGCTTGATTTGTTTACGTCTGTCCTGAGTCTCATTCTCAAACTCTTGTCTGTTCTTGTGCCATTCTTCTTTTACTTCAAGCAATTTTTCTTTTTTCAGTGCTGCCGCTTCTTTACCTGCTTCTTCGATGATTAATTTCTTTCTTTCTTCCGCTTCGCCAATTTTTGCCTTTCCAACTCTGCTTCCCACAAAATATGCGAGCACAAAGCCGACGGCAAAACCGACGATGCTTAATGCGATAATGTTTATTTCATTCATGACGTGCTAAACCTTTACATTTCGATGCATGCCTTGGCATGTAAAAAATGGATTGAATGCGAACACTCTCTCCGATCTATATTTATTGTTTATTGCAAAAAAGCCGCTTCATACTTTAAGCGTATCCGAGGATACATTGCCGAAGACGAGACAAAAGAACTCTCTTCACACACGGTGGGTACCATCCTTCATATATTTTACGTCCACTGAATCCTCATGTTGCATGCACATGGCTTGCGAGAATTACGGTTTCCCGTTGAGGCCTGTAATTTATATCAAGAGCCTAGTTCCCTATGATTTCATTTATAAGTTCTTTATTATGACGTGTGACAAAAAAGTATGAAGCGGTGTTGATAATTACTGATGTTTCAACTGTTCTCTGAGAAACACCGCCATGTTCTCAAGTTCTGAAGCAAGCAATACTGAATCCGATTGCAATTGCTCCTCAGCATGAATTTTCTGCTCTGCCAAATTTAAAGCAGCAACAATCGCTTGCATTTGGGTTGATTGATCTTGCATGCCGGATTGAAGTGCTTTTATCTGATCATCCACTTCTTTGGCAGCACGAATCAATTTCGCTTCATCGTCGCCTCGAAGGGAGAACTCTTTGCCACCTATGGTGACTTTTACTTGTATAGACATTGTACTCTCTTTATGCTTTATTTCAATGATCGAGAATAGCGTTCAAGAAATGCCTTCTCATCATCGGTCAGACTTTCATATTGATTATCGTGTATTTTTTCCAAAATCACATTCAATGTTTCTTCATCATCAAACTCTTCATCCAATAATGAAACCTCAGTTTCTTCTTTTTGAAGAATCATGACATTGATTAACGCTTTTTCATCTCTACGAATTGGTTGACTCGCAATAGGTACATAGGTTGGCACTTGAGTTTTGTTTGAAAAATCTGAATGTTTTTCCCGAGAAGCCAAACGTACATGCGACCACATCAATCCTGACAAAAGACCGATCATTATTCCTGTTCCGGACTCAAGAGAATATGTATACATTTGCATTGTATTTCCTGAAAACATAGAAGCCCCAAGAAAAACAAAACCAAAACCAATTGTAAATGTTGAAATGATGGTGATGCGCAATTTTGTAAGTGCCGGAACAACAATTGCCGGTGAACGAACAATTGTCATTGCAAGAGAAGAACTATACATCATCCCAAATAACCCTGCTGACATTGGTGGACAATCCACGGGCATCAATGAATACATCATTCCTGTTATCAATGCACCAATCAATAAACCAAGAAGAAAAGCAGAGTCATTCGTCAACTGTACAACTTCTCTGCCCAACCAATAATAAATGGGAATTCCTATAAAAGCCAACCATGCGGAGTCAATTGCGATAATATGCGTTGCAATGCGCCACCATTCATTTCCCTCGATTACTTTTTGAGGTATAAGTGTCAATGATGAGGATATATCTCCAATGAGAACTTGTGCCAAGAAGGACAATGTCATCACGATGAGCAATAGCATCAATGCAATCGGTTTATGCACTTGCTTTAATGACATGTCAATGCGCCAATGATGCAAGTAATCGTTCAACATCAGCCATCGTTACATTCTCATGATAATCTTCATTGATCGCAATCATCGGTGCTCCGCCACATGCACCCATGCATTCAACTTCTTCAAGTGAAATTGTTCCGTCTGATGTGGCTTCATTATGGCCAATTCCATATTTACTACAGAGCTCATGATATATTTCTTCACCACCACGAAGCATGCAGGAAACATTTGTGCAAACTTGCACATGGAATTTTCCCATTGGCTTTTTGAAATACATCGTGTAAAAGGTTGCAACACCTTTTACATGAGCAAATGGTAAATTCATGACATCGCCAACCATGCGCATGACATCTTCTGACAGCCAGCCGAATTTCTTTTGCGCCATCCATAATACAGGCATGATGGCCGCCTTTGAGTCCGGATATTGGGCTTTCAAGCGTTCAATTTCTGCCAGCTCTTCCTTCGTAAATGCAATCTCTTGTGACATACGGTTTTCTAGGTTATTCTAAGAGTTTCAGTTTTGGCAAAAATACAAAACATCGGGCACTTTTTTTAGGAGAGAATTCAAGCTCAAAAAGAAAGCCGCCATTTGGGGAAATGACGGCTTTTAATCGATGATGGCAAATTTTATCGAATGATGACCAAAGGCATCATGATGGGCTTTAATGAAGCACCATCAATCTTTACTTGATAATGTCCTGCCGGTAATCCGGATGTGGAGATCACAGTGCTTTGTCTTCCAATCGAAATATCAGTTTTTGCGAAGCTTGAATGTACTCTTCCAAGGGCATCCAACACAGATACTGTGATTGGGGAAGAGGTTTCCGCATGGAATTGTGCAATTGCCATATCAGATGCCGGATTGGGCATGATTGTATTTGGTTGAGCTTCCTCTTCATTTGTTGACATTGCGCCTTGGAGAAGCCAATTATAGGTTCTCGACATGATTTGGGAGCGTTTTGTTTGATTTGACAAACCGTCCAGACCAAATCCGAAGATGACGAGGCGTGCATCACCATTTTCCCATCGAATTGCGCCAATATCAGAGGAATTGTCATCATAGGTAAAGATCGGAATTGCCTGACTGCCTTGATTCAAAGTAAATACATCAGTGAACTGCGTAAATGGCGTCAATATTGGGTCTTCGAAATACTCATTTAGCGTGGCATTGATGTCACGGCTGATGAAATCTCCATTTTGACCTTTGATGGCAACAGGATATGCCATGAGCACATCACCGGAGTTTTTGTCTTGTTCGAACCGCTTTATTGGAGATCCTGTTTTGACTGTTATGCCAAGGTTCTGATCTAATAGAGTTTTTATTGTTTCATTACTAGATTTCAACATGGTTGAAATCTCTTGTTCTGACGCCATAAATACTTTTTTTCCGTTTTGCAGCATGGCACCAATTTGATTCAAAAACGCTGAGTTATTAGCAATCATGCCTGCATTTTGTTGGTCAACTGAGATGATAGCCATGTCAAAAGAACTCGGCGGAAATCCCGTGAGCACTTCTGGTTCCATGGGAAGCATTGCCGTTGATTTCGGACGCAAATTTTCGAGATCCTGCACATAGAATGCATTCATCTTTGGATGTTTTCCATAGACAGCATGTTTAATTGTTGGAGACAATGCATAGACTGTAGCTTTCAATGATTTGGTAAAAACATTTTCACCGCTGACAACCGCATTGACAACAATTTTTGCAAAACCTGGATTGTCTGAGCTAGTGAGCTTTACAGCTATGTCTGAAGATGCGCCTGGTTCTAGATTGTCTGTTGTTTTCGAAAGTGATGCAGTCCAACCTTGAGGAATCACAGAGGCTTCAGCATCAACCTCATAGGATACTGTGACCCCAGTGGTATTATTATTCTTCAAAGACATTGAAGATTCGCTGGTTCCTGAAATTTGTGCGGTTTGGAATTGATTTTCAATCTTCGTTTCCATTACTGCCGGTGATTTCAGCAAACCAACTTGGTGAGCATTCAGAATTTCACGGGCATTCATTGCCGTTCCATGCTTTTGCACAACACCTACGAGCAAAATATTTCCAGCATCGTATTCTGCCGGAATGGTATATGAAAAAGTTGCTTTATACTTTTCGCCTGTGCTTGTAACTGCAGGCAAGCTATTCTTGATTCCCCATACACCCGCAGGATAAGCACGAACAACTGATCTATGATTATAGCCAGTTATTTTTGCGGGCTTATCGTAATAAGGATGGCCTTTGAATGATGCATTCCCGCTGATATAATTGCTTTGATCATATAATGATCCCTGCCCAACAACCCCATCTTCTATCACCATCAAATTCAAACGTAAATCACCACTCATTGACTTGATGAATGTGGCCTCAACATCTGCCTTCATGATGCGGGTTGATTTATCATAAGAAACATTTACAACATTCACATCAATGTCACTACCTTTATTCATTTGCATCAAGACATATTCTTTCCATTTTTCACGGCTAGTGCCAACTGTTTGTTCTCCAGGGAAAGTGACGCGATCAATCGAACCACTCGGATAAAACGGAACAAGGGATTTGATTGAATCAAATACCTTTGGTATTTCCATGGCATCTCCTTGATGCACTTTTACACCAATGACATTGTCAGGAAACTCTTTGATGAGTTCATCCATCACCACGCTACCATCAACGCACCAGCCACACCATGCACCGGTATATTGTTCGAGAAGAACGCGTTTTGCAGGTTGAGCATGAATTGCATTTGCAAAACCCAGGCAAACGATGAAAACAAGGGTACAACAAGTATTGAGAATTCTCATATAAACTCCGTGTTAAAGCGAATTAATATTACGCAAACTATAAAAAAAAAAGGGATTGCAAATCAATGCAATCCCTTTTTTTTTTGGACTAATTCCTTATCTGTTTATCATGACAGGAATAGTTTGAATTTTGCCATTTGAACCTGTTACAACCAGGCGATATGCACCAGGGTTCAGGCCATTGTTCTTGATCATATAGTTGTTCAATCCCATATTCACAGAAACAGGCATGCTTTGTTGAACACTTCTTCCAAGCATGTCAACAAGATTGAATGTCACATACTGCATTGATGGATCAGAAATCATGAACTGAACAGCTGCAGATGCAGAGAATGGATTTGGCTGCACAAGCAATGAAAGATCAGCATTTTGCTCATCAACTGATGAAGCTGAACTGAAAAGCCATGTATATGTTCTGTTCATGATGGTATTTTTCAACTCTTCGTCTGTAATACCGTCCATGTCAAATGTAAACATCACCAACTTCGCATTCCCATCTTGCCAGCGAATACCGGCCACATTGTCCGCATTCTCATCCATAAACAATACGGGCGAAGATTTACTTTCAGAATTGATTGACAATGCATCAGTGAAATAAATGAATGGATCAGTATTCAAGTTTGCAACGTCATTTGCCAGAAAATCAATACCGTCACCAATAACATCATCCTTTACTCCTTGCAATTGAAAAGGAATAACACCTGTTAATTGTCCATTGGCATTTGTTTGCAATCTCAATACAGGATCATTGATGACAGAGACACCCAATTTTGATTCAAAGAATGCTTTTGTGGTTGGTGTCGCTGAAGTAGATTTCACTCCATTATACGCTTCAAGACCACCAGCAATGAACACTTTCTTTCCTGCATCGAGCATGGAACTAATTTGATTGATAATGGCAGAGTTTGTACCAAAAGCTCCTCTTGATCCATAATGTACTGCAATGATGGCTGCATCAAATGTTGATGCAGGATACATTTGCATAAAACCAGCATTTAGAGGTAAATCAATAGATTTTGATTCAAATTCACCGCCACGGTTCTTTAGTGGCTGTCCATAATGTTCATTCATGCGTGGATGTGCATTATAGATGGCATATTTCATTCCAGGAGTCATATTGTAAGCATACCCTCTACTTACTCTTCCAATCACATTAGGATCTTCTGACAATGCCTCAACAGCAATAATTGCATACCCTTGATTTCCATTTGTGTTCAATGTAATGTTTGCTTTTGCTGTTCCATTAGCAGGAAGATCAACAGTTGCTGGTTCAACAGCTGCTTCCCATCCTTCAGGTATGTAAGAGTTCTCAGCATCAACTGATAATTTGACGGAAGCTGCTGCGGAAGAGAGATTTTTTATTGTCACCTCAGTACTTCCCTTCGAACCCTGAGCAATTAACATTGCAGGTTTTTCGATTGAAGATTCTGTTTTTACAATTGCTTTTGTCAAACCTACTTCATTCGCATTAAGAACTTGCTTTGCTGTAGATGCTGTACCAAACTTTTGAACAAGACCAACCAATGTGATATTTTCAGGCTTATATGAGGATGGCAATGTATAACTAAACTTCGCTGTATATGGTGTTCCTGTTTGAGCAACTCCAGGAATAATACCTTTTGCTCCCCAAACTCCACCTGCATAAGCACGAACTACGGAGCGATGCTTATATCCAGTGATAGTAGCTGGCTTTGAATAATATGGATGACCCACAAAACTTGGATTACCTGCGATAAAATTCTTTTGATCGTATGCAGCTCCGGATCCTGTCACATTATCTTCAACTACAACAAGATTGATACGAAGATCACCAGAGACAGACTTCAAAAAAGTTGCTGTAACATCTGCAGTAATTTTTCTTGTGGCTGCATCATAATTCACATTTGTAATCTCAACACCTACATCAGCTTTCATGGCCATTTGCTGTCCAACATAGAAAGACCATGCATTACGGCTGATCGCCACTGTTTGCTGACCAGAAAATAACATACGATCTACAGCGCCACTGGGATAACCATTGACGAATGGGCGCAATGTATCCGACATTACTTTTGGAATTTCCATGCCATCACCTTGATGCACCTTTACGGCAATCAATTGATTTGGATATTGGGCGAGAAGATTGTCGATGACAACGGAGCCATCAACACACCAACCGCACCATGCACCGGTGAATTGTTCAAGATATACTCGCTTGGCAGGCTCTTGTGCTTGAGCGGACCCTGCGAACATAAAAAGAGCTATGAGAATTGCTCCTATTCTGCGTACGAAAAGATTCATAACTTTTCTCCAATTGTATATTCAAAGAAAGACGATTATCTGGCAATAGTTACAGGAATATGAACTCCTGAACCTTCAAGTGATCTAACCACCAAACGGTATGCACCGGATGAATAGTTTGACACCGGAAGATTGATAGAATGATTTCCGGGTTCAAATGTACCTTGTGATACACGAGCAACTTCATTGCCGAGAGCATCATAAAGTGAAATGGTCAATAATTGAGGAGTATTTCCTTTTACGGAGAAATTCACGATTCCGAAATCAGAAACCGGATTTGGTTGCATCGCAACACTCAGCATGGAATTTGACTGTTCAGCTATTTCTTCATCAACTGAAAGAATAGAACCTGTCAACAACCAATTCACACACTTTCTCAAGATCTCTTGTTGATTAGATACCACATCTAGTATCTCAAGCGGGAAAGTCACATACACGACTCTTGAATTTCCAATTGTTGCATGAATACCTGCAATATCTGCTTGATCAGTATCATAGTACATGAAAGGTGTTGCAACATTTGGGTTTGTAATCTTGATGATGTCTGTACTTGTGACATAAGAACCGGCAAAGAAATTTGCGGCGGTAAAGGCATTTGCTTTAATGTTTGCATTATTGTTCAATTTATTTCCAATCACACTGCTTGTGATGCCTTTCATTGTGAATGGGGTAAGAGCAACACCATTTCCTTGATTGACAAGGCGTGGTTCATTTGAACCCAATTCAATTCCTATTTTGTCAAAAAACTCCTGAACCAATGGTCCATTGCCAACACCTGCAAATTGATTTTGAGGGTAACTTTCATCAAATGCCCAACTTAATCCTGTGCTGGAAAATATGAGAATCTTCTTCCCTTGGTCTACAAATTCTGACAATTTTTCTACAGGATTGGAAAAGTTGAATTGTGGATCCAAATAGAGTGGCTGTGTTCCCATTGGAACAATGAACAAATCAGATTGATCGATGATATCAGCAAACTCTGTGAATAAACCACCAATCCAAGGCATGGTAGAAGTTCTGGTCAAGATATTACTTGCAATACCCTTTGTATATATCCCCTTTCTCGTAAAGCTGCTAAATCCTGATACAAAGTTTTTTGTACTATTTGAAAGAACTCCAATTACGCTTCTTGTAATCGGAATATTGAATGCATCAGCTTGTTTTGTTTTAGCTGCAATTGAAGGTGTATAGTAAGCGGATTGATCTCCCGGGGTGACATTCACCGTAACAGTCAAATCCTCACCCGGAACCTTGGTTACTTCATTCGGTTCAATATTCACTGTCCAACCTTGAGGTATTGGATTTCCAACTGTGTCAACATAGATAGAAACGAGTGCTTCAGCATCTTCCAAACTTGTAACGACAGCAACTTCTTTTGAAATTACTTCACCAGGTGTAGCTTTGAAATATAATGGGAGCGAGCTATTAACTGCTGCCAATACTTCGGGCTTTGCAGATGTTTCTGCTTGAAGCACCTCTTTTGTATCATCATCCTGAACAAATGCTACACCATAGAGAAATTCTTTGTTGAATGCATTTGCACCGCTTGTTGCAGGTGTGAATGTGAAATTGAATTCTTTACTTTCACCGGCATTCAAATTCAATTCAATACCGTTAGAATCTAATTGCCCGGCTTCATTGGACATTTGACGAGCGATATAACGAAAATCCAATTGCGCATTTGTTCCAACAGTGCTTGATCTTCTATAATATTCACCAATGACCAATTTCAATTTTTTACCCTGCAATGCAGTACTGGAATTTACGGTGACTTTGAAAGTTACATTTGCTCCGTTCTGTTGCTGCACAATCGTCAAGGTGATTGGTGAATCTCCCGGAATGATAGCCGTTGACCAACCAATAGTATCGGCGGGATCACCATCATTGAATGATTGATTATCAGAACTAGTAGGCATTATACCATCAACCACCAATTGTGAAAGAGGTTGATCTAGCAAACCATAATATCTGGATCGTGAATTGTGCAATGATGGATTTGCTCTGTGAATTGCATCTGTCAGACCGAATTGACCGGTGTGATATGTGAGTACAATCGCATTTTGCTTAATGCCAGAAGTCTCATAAAATGCCAAGAAATTCTCATCTCTGGATTCAGCATAAGTCGCATTTGTATTCACGAATCTTTCAATCAGGGATTTTCGTGGAGAATCAGCCTTGAGTGGTGACAAAGACGCCATCATTGCGATGATCATCACAAAGTGAAACATATGTTTCATGATACTACCTTCAAAATTTTATGTGGGAACTAAAAGTCAAACTGTTGGTATGAACTTCGGCTATGAGTGAAGCCAAAAATAGAGAAAAATGTCTTGTTTTTGGCATGTTAGAAGAAATTTCAAAAAAAATATGTGAATGTTCATTCTTTCACTGAATCAATCAAGGAATGACAATGGAATGAGGGGAAAGTCACAATGGCTTTCTTTTAATAAATGGTGCCATCGGATTCGTGTTTAGACCTTTTCTTTTCAATTTTCGCCAATTTCTCAGACACTACTTTTTCTAGGGATATTCCGCGGGCATTCGCATAATTATGCAGGGCGATATATACATCAGCAACTTCTGCCTCAACATCCTCCATTGATATGTCCTTTCCTTTCCAAAGTTTCTTTTCCAAATTGGCTAGTTCACCGGCTTCTCCGCATAATTCCAGACAAAAGAATTCGGGGGTTCTTTCAATGAAATGCTTGTCCTGATATGTTCGAAATGCCTCTTGTATGTTTGATCCTTGACCATGAATCACATTGATCAAATTACGCGCTTCTTCAACCATGAAATCACCTTTTTGCAGATTGTGGTTTCGTATTCGTTTTACCCGAGAACATCTCCACTTCTGTGTCAATCACATATTGAACCCATTTGGCATTGTCAGGCTTACCCATTTTATAGAAGCAAAAGATCAAATAATCTCCCATTCTCTTTCGAATCGCTGCTCTTTCTTTTTCATTTCGCACTTGTAACCAAGCATGCTGGTCGAAATATGGATATAACTGATCCACAACTTTTTTGGGTTTTTGCGAAGTGTCTGCAGCCAAAGCATTCAACACTTTGTTCAATCTTCCGGCGGGGTCAATTGTTTTCTTGGCATAGGAAGAGTCTTTCTTTGCCATGAATGCATTGAATCGTTCTATCTTGTTTTTCAATTGCTTGATAGAAGCTGAATCATTGAAATTGTACACTTTATATCGAATTCCGGTTTCAGGACGAACCCTGACGACGATGGAAGAGGCATTTTTTGGAAAGCCGGCATTATTCAAATCATATACCAAACCTTTGATTCCTTCAACGCTCAAATTTGAACGCATCAATGCCAGACCGCCTCGAATGAGAATTTCTCCCATCAATCCATCAGCTTTATTGAAATGTCGCAATAGCATTTGACGGATATATTGTCCTTGATTAAAACAACGCTGATAATCATCGCCACCCAAACCCTTTCTGGAACGCAGAACTTGCAAAGTGGACTTGCTATCACGCTGACCGAGCAATTCAATAATCCCTAGAGCTTGGGAAAATCCCAATTGAATCCAATATTTGATTGGCCCAACCTTGGCTATTTTTGCTGCCTCTTGAAGATATGCCTTCGTGCCTCGCATCGCATGAACAATTGTCAATTTGTTCTGCGTTGAATCAGTCATTCCTGCATTTGCAGGAGTATCTCTCGGAATCGAAATTATTTCAATGTATCCGCTGTCAGGAACAATGGAGAGAATATGATTCGCATCGGCTCTTTTGGAAACCGTTCCCATGCGTGCATCAACTCCAATGATTGCTATATTGACCCTACGAGCAGATGCCGGAATCTTTTTTAGCGAATCTTTCTGAAACAAATATGCTGCTTCACCATCCTCCATGTGCTTGAGGAATGTGGAATCTTTCAAGAACTCATCTTCAGCCAATGAAAGTTGTTGTTCATCAGCGGTTGATTCAACAGTATCTTTTGCTTTTACTACAGAATCCGCAGTTTGAATCTGACTTATATCTTGTGGTTTTGGTTGATCAAGAAGTTGATATGTCATCCACAATGACATAAAGAAAACGAGGAGGAGGAGGACAATTCCTATTCTTTTTACTAAATTCATGTTCAATGTTTACGTTGATTTGACCCTAATAAGGGAAAAAAGACAATATTTGAATGAAAATCCCCATGAAAAAAGGTCGAAATGACTCAAATGGGCTTGCAATGTTACGGAATCCTAACCTAATCACCTAATAGACTCATGCATCGTAAAACCTTGTCATATATGATTGTTGTATTCGCAGGCATTTCTTTTCTGTCGATTTTTCTCTTTGGATTAACCCCAAAATCTTTCTTACACAAAACATGGAAAAGTGCCTTTCCTGATAGCACAAATGGCATTCAAACTCAGGATACAACACCAAAAATAAAACCTCAAAAACAAGTCGACAAGGAACTCAATACCGCATACATTTTTGATCATATCATCGAAGAAATGATCAAACGTGAATATCATACTCTCCCAATCGGAGAATGCATGGGAAAAATAGGAAACATGCTCATTGGCACTCGATATGTCGGTGGAACCTTGGAATTACAACCCGAGCGTTGCGTGATCGATCTAAATGGATTGGATTGCGTGACATTCTTTGAAAATACATTAAACATAGCTCGCACGGCAAAAATCAAGGAACATGAATTAGCCACAAATCCAAATGCAATCACATTTCGAGATGTATTGGATCAAGTGGAATTCACACGCTATAGGGATGGTCAAATGGATGGCTACACTTCCAGACTACACTATACTTCCGAGTGGATTATTGACAATGTGAAAAAAGGGGTTGTAAAAGACTTGACAAAGGAATTGGGCGGGAAACCTTTCCCAGTAAAAGTTGGATTCATGAGCACAAACCCGCAATACTACCCTCAACTTGTTGCCGAGCCAACACTGGTAAGAAAGATTCAAGGGCTTGAGGAAGAACTAAATGCCAAAAAACATTGGTATATACCCAATGCTCAAGTGAAAGACATAGAAAGCAAATTGCAGACAGGTGATATTATAGCAATTGCGACAAATAAAACAGGATTGGATTATTCCCATACAGGCATGATCATCAAAAATGCAAAAGGAATGGCACTTTTCCTTCATGCTTCATCCGGAAAGAAAAGAGTCTATTTGGATAAACGCATATCCTCCTATCTATCCGAATCATCCACCAGCATCGGAATCTCAGTGCTGCGCCCAATCGACCCAAATCATGAATCCGAAGAAATCATTGAAGAAGAAAGCGCAAACTAATACTGCTTGCTTTTGGTGATGGCATAATAATCAGCTATATTTGTAATCCTTATCGCGGGGTAGAGCAGTTGGTAGCTCGTCGGGCTCATAACCCGAAGGTCGTAGGTTCAAGTCCTGCCCCCGCTACAAGACCTTTGCATGAAATTGCAAAGGTTTTTTTTTGCCGCCTCATAATCAACCTCAGTTTCTACCCCTTCAAATCTCACCTTATGCCCACTTAATTTGCAGAGGGATATACCTATTTTTCTCTTTTTTAATCTATATTAATTACAAATTCTAACTCATTACCGACCTGCTTGCTTCCCAGGGAAGGCAAAATTAGAGTGATTTACAATATTATTAACTTATATCGTTAATGAAAATAAATCGATTTTTATTAACTCAATCAGGCTGACGCTTCAGGGGTTCAGCAAAGGAGAAAATCATGAAAACAACCAGTATTGCAATCGTACTGTTGACAGCAATGCTCATGAGTTGTGCAACAGGGGTTCCCTATCAAGAATCACCATTTATCAAATGGGAACATGGAGGCAATATCAATTCATTTGATAAAGCTTCGGCTTATACGGCAAGCTTTCTTGCAAAACGGACTACGGGAAATTCAACCATTCTGGAGTTTCAGGGGAAACAATTGGATTTTGCATCATTGGGAAAGATTCAGGAGAATTCAGACATTGAATCATTCAAAGTGCAAATACCGGGTCCACTTGCCATAGGGCAGCATATCATCACAGCAAAGCAAACCGTAGGTGGAATGTCTGCAATCGATACGCTTATCTTGAATGTTCATCCGACACGTCTTGCAATTACAATGTCAGAAGATGGTCAAGAAATCAGTAATGAAGAAGAAATCACAGGATTAATCAAATCTTTGTCCAAGGGTGATGTTTTGGAGTTTTATGCAATCCCAAGTTCTGGAGTGCGCATCCCCGGCGAACAATTCAGAACAATTATCAAAGGGACGAGCAAAGATGTACCTATCATAGGAACAAGTGTTCACTATAGTGACAATTACAGCATTCCTCTTGAAGCAGAAAAAATAAGCGTTAAAATCAATTGGCAAGACCCACTCAATCAGAATGTATCAGTTCAGCTATTTCCATCTGATGGATCAGAATTTGTAGAAACAATCCCGGGCTTGAAAAGACCGCGCATCGTTTGCGGAGATATCAGTCGAATCACGGATGGAAATGATCCTATTTTTTATGTGAGTTGCGAGATCAAACCTCCAACATATACAAGTACCATTTTATCAATTGATAAAGTAAGGTTTGAAATCATGGAACAAAATATCAAGGGATATAAAGTAATGCCATTGGGTTCTCCTGTATTGACAAATGGGAAGTGGCACATTGCCTTTAAACTTGATGGCAAATTACCTTTGCCAAAAGGAATCGGTGGATCAATAAAGGTAAGGATAAAAGCAGTTGCAAAATCTTCAAATGGTGAACTATCACCAGAGGCTACCAAAACATGCAAATTCAATGTTGTATACTAATCAGGGAAAAATCATGAATACATATAAGTTGATCACGGCAATGACACTATGCATCCTCCATGCATCAGTAATCCCATTGGCTTTTGGAAAAGAAAATCCGGAAGCTCAGACAATCATCACATCATTCCCTTCCCTGAAGGTGAAAAATGCACAAGTCCATAAATTGATTCTTCATCATGAAAATCAACTTGATTTTCTTACATCTTTCAAAATCATCGAACCAAGGATATCAAGTCAAGCAAACAGATCGAAGAAAAAAGATGCCATCATGGAGGCAATTGATGAAGGCACAAAAGACATGGCACAATATTTCAAGGAAAACCGCATTGGAACATTTAATGAATATGATGCAGAATATGCTCAATATTATTCTAATTATGTGAAATGGAAGAATGCGGTATTCAATATTGTATATGTAATAACCAAATCCAAAAAACATGATGACTTGGATATTTTAGGAGTAGTTCTCGGCTACTCTGCATTCAATGATGATGTAGATGCTATTACATTTAAAAATACTTACTCAGCTCAACAACTACAATCATTACAATGGACAGGATCATTCGGAGGTAGCCTTGTTGATGCAATCACAAGTATGATTCTTCGCAAAGATGCAGAGGATATAACGACTCTGCCTACAAAGCCATCCCGATTTCAAAGTGATGAGAGGGAAAGAAATAGGTTCTCAAGTATCGCAGAAAAAGCACCCAATGACATTGATGTATATCAAATTGGTGAAGCAGACTTTCAATTGATTCATGCAGCATTGACACCACCAAATCCAAGGATGTCTGATTATGCTGCCAAATCAAAGAAAAAAGATGCCATCATGGAGGCGATTGATGAAGGCGAAGCTGATATTGCATCATTCTTAAAAATGAATGGCAGTGGCAATATGAACATGTATGACAGAGAATTTGCAAAGTATCATGAAATGCTTGTAAAATATACAAGCGAAACATTTGAATCTGCTTATGTCATCACAAAAAGAAATGCAAAAAAAACAGAGATTCTTGGCTTGATTTTGGGCAATGCTTGCATGCCACCAGCAAAGTCAGCAGATTGTTTGCAAAACACAAAGAAAACATTTCTCACCAAAGAATTGACATATTACGGGGTAGGTTCCAAGCAAATTTCCATGCCGAATTTTCTGCAAAAGATAATTCAAAAGAATTCTTGTTCTAAAGTATATCCATAAAAAAACTCCGCAGTAAATTCTGCGGAGTTTTTTTTTATTCTTTGAAATATCTTTTCAATCGTATTACATATCCATTCATCCATGTTCCAGTTCTTTGATCAATCCGAGCTTGTTTCATTGAATGACCCAGCACACCAAGGCTTGGAATATAGTGATCAATGTTCTCATCAATACCTTCATACGTAATCTGACCAGCTGATACAATTTGATATTTTTGAGTTGAGCGGAATTTTCTTCCACTGAGTTTCAATGTGTCAATTGTAAAAGATTCATCACCATAATAAGTATGCTTATACATATACTCCATTGTCCCCCTCTTTCCGGGAGATAAGTCAATGGTAGCCTTAATTGTGTCATTTGTTTCTGCAAGCGTTGTGATTGGTATACTCATCCAAATTGAAGAAGAACCTAATGTCACTCTTCGCAATAAATCATTCTCATCATCAATTGCAAAATATTCCATGAAGCTTGTGTCAGGATATTGAGTTCTCATCACAAATACATCAGATTTTCCGAACATTATTGTATCGTTACTCAAAACCACGCTCGAAAATTCAGTTGTCGTTCCGGAAACTCTATTATTAAAGCGGTCAATCTCATATCCTTCATAGATAAAAGTTGTGCTGGTTTCGGGAAATCTGACTCGCATCGCTTCAGGTCCTAAAACACTACCACCTTCACAACCCCAAAATAATAGTCCGAGACACAAAATAATATACAATCGCATGAATCACCCAAGAAGATATTAATCATAATCACTAGCAATATACTATTTTGCATTCAAGGTTCATGACTTCAGATAATCGAATGTGTAATATCTCTGTATCCGGGACAATTTTCATGAAAACTGCCACTTATTTACTACTTAGTTTTTTTCTTTTTATTACTTCACTTCATTGCAGTGCCGAAAAACCTAAAGAACATACCAAGGATATTCAACCTATAGTACAAGAAGAGAAATCGCAAGAAATCATCATCACCGCTGTTGGTGATATAATGATGGGAACAAATTATCCAAATGAATCTTCCATGCCTCCAAGAGATGCGTATTTACTTAAACCCGTAACTGATGCACTGAAACAAGGGGATATCATTTTTGGAAATTTAGAAGGACCTGTACTTGATAGCGGCGGCAATCCTAAATCTTGCAATGATCCTGCTACATGTTATGTATTCAGACAACCCGAATACTTTGTAAAAGAATTAAAAGATGCCGGATTCAATATGCTTTCCATAGCGAATAATCATGTGGGTGATTTGGGTGAACCCGGAAGAATCAATACCATCAAAGTTTTGGAGCAACATGATATCAGATATGCAGGACAAACTTCATGTCCTTGGGATACTCTGAGAGTGAAAGGTTTGCTTGTCGGCATGACAGCATTTGCTCCAAATAAAGGTTGTCTTGACATCAATGATGAAAACGAGATAAAAAAAGTGGTCAAGAAGCTTGATGGATTGTGTGATATCGTTATTGTGTCATTTCATGGTGGAGCCGAAGGTCAATCACATACGCATGTTCCAAGAAAGCATGAACTGTTTCTCGGACAGGATCGCGGAGATGTCCATGCATTTGCCAGACAAGCAATTGATGCAGGCGCAGATATTGTATTAGGGCATGGTCCCCACATAACAAGAGCAATCGATCTCTACAAAGGCAGATTCATTGCCTATTCAATGGGTAATTTCTGCACTTATGAAAAATTCAATATCAAAGGCATTTCAGGGATGGCACCAATTTTTGAATTACGCCTGACAAATAAAGGTGAATTCTTGAGTGGGAAAGTGACCCCCACCCGCCAATTCGGAAGAGGTGGACCAATTATTGATGATGATAATTCAGTAATCGAAGAAATCAAAAGATTAACAAAAGAAGATATTCCTGAAGTTGAACTTCAATTCACTGAACGTGCATTCACTATTCAAACAAAAAAATGATGACAACTAGAACCACCCACTCCATTATTGCACCACCTCAACCACATTTTGTTGGCGATGGATTTCGTGTTCACAATTTTTTTCCATCTCATGTTCAAGGTGGGATGGTCACAACTGATCCATTTTTGCTTTTGGATTATGGATCGCCTCATTGTTTCGAGCCGAGTCAACATCAACGCGGTGTGGATGTACATCCTCATCGGGGTTTTGAAACTGTGACTTTTGCATTCAAAGGGAGCGTGGCACATAAAGACAGTTCTGGTGGAGGCGGAATCATTGGTGAGGGAGATATTCAATGGATGACTGCCGGATCAGGAGTTTTGCATGAAGAGTTTCATACAGAGGAATTTGCAAAGACTGGTGGTGAATTTCACATGGCGCAATTGTGGGTGAATTTACCTGCCAAAGACAAAATGACGAAGCCCAAGTATCAAGCAATTAAGAATGAAAGCATACCCAGATATGAATCAGCAGATTGTCAAGTGGAAATAGTTGCGGGTACCCACAATGGAATCCAAGGAATTGCATCAACATTTACACCTATCGACATGCTCATCATATCCCTAAAAAAAGGAGCGCAATTTGAACATGCATGTCCACCATCATATACAGCAATTGTATTGAACATAAAAGGAAATGCAATATTGGGAGATCAATCTTTTCCCGAACATCATTGTGCGATCTTCAACAATGATGGAGAAAGTATTCGCATTGAAGCAATCGAGGATTCTCGGTTTCTCTTATTGGCAGGTGAGCCAATTCGTGAGACAATCGTTGCGGCAGGACCTTTCGTCATGAATACCAGAACAGAAATCATGCAGGCTTTTGAAGATTATTCTTCAGGAGCTTTCGGCGCATTGTGATCAATTCAATAATCTTGAAAGAAAAGTACCCGGTCTGATGCATGATTTGAATTCCTCGATAGGAAGCGTATAACGAACCGGATACATCAAATATTCACATTGCTCATGCATGCCGAAAATATTTAGATAATCAAATGTTATCGCGGTACGATTTGGATAGAGCACGATATTGTCGAGATGCAATTCTTCATCCAGATTCATTCCACAATCCGACATCGTGGCAAGTTCATCATCACCATATTGTTTGATTTGATTCAATGCTTCTTCTTCCGCAAAGGCATCGGCGGATATTTTTGTTTTTGCAAATGCATGATCTATCAAATAATCAGTCAATTGAATTTCTTTATTCTTCAAAAGATCAACAACATGAAAAGAAATCCAAGGTCGATGATTGTCAATGCGCTCTCTATATACCTTGATTGATGCAATCCCTTTTCTGACCATCAGATATTGAATGTCTGAGACGCTGTCTTTCAATCCCTTGCCTTTTCTTAATATCGCAGGATCTATATCCAATTTCATCGTTTTGGCATAGAGCGTATCGGTTATAAATAAATGAATGTCTGCACCATATCCCTTTGCGGGCTTCCAAAATCCGGATATCCCATATTCAGTTTTATTTAATGTGAATTGTTCTTTAATGGCAGTTCTACCTGACATCACTTTCAATACAATGCCATTCTTGTTTGATTCCCCTTTAAATGAAACAGTATCCATATCTATGCGATTCACATACCATCCGGAATAAACTCCTGACTTCGTTTCTTGAATTTCCATCCAAATCGGGGTGACTGGACCGGTACTATCCGGATCCAACCAGCCCTCATAGACTTCCGAGTGTAGAGTATTCATTGAAAACCCTATCGCAAAGAGCCAAATGAGAAAATGAAGTATGTATTTAGGTGTATTCATTACGAGGGTTTTCCCCATTCCTTTACAGATTATCTGAATTTTCACGAATTTGCAGTATGCAATTTGCATGAATTATCATCCTTAAACAAAAAGACGCTGTACGAGATGAAAGAAACCCCATTGATGAAACAATACAAAGAAATGAAGGCAAAGAACCCGGATGCGGTGATGCTTTTCAGGATGGGAGATTTCTTTGAAACATTTGAAGATGATGCAATCATTGCCGCTCGTGTGTGTGGAATAACCCTTACAAAGCGTAATAATGGTGATGCGGGAGAAGTGCCATTGGCAGGATTTCCACATCATCAACTTGATACATATCTTCCAAAATTGGTGAGGGCCGGATATCGAGTAGCAGTATGCGAACAAGTGGAAGATCCCAAACTTGCAAAAGGAATCGTAAAAAGAGATGTCATTGAAGTTGTTACACCCGGAATAGGGCTTTATGACAAATTGCTTGATGCACAAAGAAATACCTATATCGCATCACTTTCAGTGCATCCACACAAATCTGGTTATTTGGTGTATGGAATTGCTATAGCAGATATATCCACCGGTGAATTTCAAACAACAGAAATCTCTCGTCAATCATTGGAATCCGTATTGGAATTGTTTTCTCCTGCTGAAATCATTGTTTCCAAAACATTGGCAAGAGAAATGGACGATGTGCTAAGCGATCTCCCTTTTGAACCTGCCATCACAAAGCGTGAGGACTGGATATTCGAGATTGAATTTGCAAAGGATGTTTTGCTTCGACATTTCAATACAGCTTCTCTCAAAGGTTTTGGAATTGATGAGATGACGGCAGGATTGATGTCTGCCGGGGCTTGTTTGCAATATGTCAATGAAACACAAAAGAAAGCTGCAAACCAAATTCAATCCATATCAATATTTGATCATGGTGATTTCATGTTGCTTGATCATGCAACAAGACGAAATCTGGAAATTCTTTCTTCAATTCATGATCAAAAACATGGTTCATTATTATCCGTGCTTGATCATACCATGACACCCATGGGAAGCAGGCTCTTCAAACGTTGGGTGGCAAGACCCCTGAGAAAAAAAGAATTGATTAATGCTCGGCTTGCATGTGTTCGCATCTTGTTAAACTCTCCACAATGTATTGAACAGCTAGGTGACCATCTCCGTTCTATTGGTGATTTGGAGCGAGCAATCACGAAAATTTGCGCCGGCAAGGCGGGTCCGCGAGATATCATTGCACTAAAGAATGGACTCTTGCAAGTACCACTTGTTCGCGATGTCATACTTCCCCTTCAAGCACCCCTTTTTCATTCGATCGCACATCGTTTGCAGGATACTAGTTCACTCACCGAAAAGATTTCGCTTGCTTTGCGAGAAGATGCTCCTGCTCAATTAGGAGCAGGAGTTTCATTCAATCATGGTTATTCTGAAGAACTTGATACATATCTTGAAGCACTACATTCAGGTAAAGATTGGATCAAAGAGTATCAGGAGAGAGAAAGAGAATCAACGGGAATTAGTTCTTTAAAGATTTCTTCGAACAATGTGTTTGGTTACTATATTGAGATTAGCAATACGCATAAAAGTAGAGTACCCGAAGATCGATATCAAAGAAGGCAAACTCTAGCGAATGCAGAACGATATATCACGCAAGAATTAAAAGAGATTGAACAAAAGATTACCTCCGCCGATGAAAAGATTTCATCATTGGAGCAGAATCTTTTTCAAGAATTGCGCAATACGATCATCATTCATACAGAGTTGATTCAAACAATTGCACAAGCAATTGCAGAACTTGATTGTTTGAGAAGTTTTGCATCGGTATCAATTGCATATCGCTATGCAGAACCAGAAATTGCAGAGGATACCACATTATCAATCATTTCGGGTAGACATCCGGTGGTGGAGCGAATGCTATCGCCCGGGAATCCATTCACTCCAAATGATACGACATTCAATGAAGTTGAAAAACTTCATATCATTACGGGTCCTAATATGGCGGGTAAATCTTGTTATCTGCGTCAAGTAGGACTCATCGTTTTACTCGCACAAATAGGATGTTTCGTACCTGCCGAATCAGCTCATATTGGGATTGTTGATAGAATTTTCACACGAGTTGGTGCTCAGGACAATATCTCTGCGGGTGAAAGTACATTTCTTGTTGAAATGCAGGAAGCGGCGAATATCATGAATAATGCAACTTCGAGAAGTTTATTATTGCTTGATGAAGTTGGAAGAGGAACAGCAACTTTTGATGGAATATCTATTGCATGGGCAATTGCAGAGCATGTTCATGACATCACGCGTTCGCGAATGTTATTCGCCACACATTATCATGAACTCACTTCATTGACAGAGCATCTTGTTCATGCAAGAAATTATAAAGTTGAAGTGAAAGAAGTGCAGGACACAATACTCTTCACCCATAAAGTGATTCACGGGACGAGCGATCATTCATTTGGAATTCATGTTGCGCAGATGGCGGGGCTTCCTCCATCAATCATATCCAGGGCATCCTCATTACTCAAAGGAATGGAAGGAGGAAAGAAAGAAATGCATGTTGAACATGCTGAAAAATCAGAAACAAATATAGGTCAAATGTCCATCTTCGAAATCAGAGATGATGCACTTCGCAGATCTCTTCTTGATTTGGATATCAATCAACTCACACCACTTCAGGCATTTGAGCATCTATTGCGTTTGAAAAAGGATGCCGGGCAAAGTTGAGAATTGTTATGGTTTATACACCATGAAATGAAATGGTGATTGAATTTTTTGTCCTTGAAGATTATAACAAGCTATTGCAAGCATATCCGCACCAACTTGCGAAGTATTGATGATGATTGGCTCCATCGTTTTCACCACATTTGCAACCGTGATATATCCATTTGATGAATATGATTCCTGATGAAGTATTGTCTGGTATTGATACCACTATTCGCATGTGTAACTTTCAATGCATGTCTTCTTGCATTATAGTCAACTCGTACTCCCGATGCAGTGCCAGTTTCGGTAGAAGTTGAATAGAAACCCGCATTGCCATTCCCTCTTGCAAAACCATCAATGGCTGATCCGCTTCCATTATTTTCTCATTTAAGTGCATGTTGTGTACCTGGATTCATTTCAATCAGGAATCTTCCCGTAGGACCATTTCGAGAATTACAAGTGCTAAACAATGTAACTTTTATGGCAGCCTCTTGAATATATCGAAGACAAAGAGTGAGCGATGGTGGGTCAACCCAAAGCAATATTTTTTCACGCTATCATATGAATAAACCGCTTGTCCTCAGGAGCACTAGGAACTATAAATCTATCTGATGATTTGGAGTTCGGAATATTTTTCGACAGTAACAGTGATCCTTAAGGACTGAGACATATACAGCCCTTCCAACATTATTCGCCTAGATGAAACAATATCTTGCCCCTTTTGGTGAAACTGAAGTCGAATCACTATTTAACGGTAACTCAGAATTATTTACTTCTTGCCTGCTTGAGCAATTCTCTTGTTTGGAGTCTTTGCTCTCTTCTCAATGTCGCTTCTTCATACCGTCTTTTATCTTCTTCCGTAACCGGATCGATTAATGGTACCTGCAATGGCTTGCCATATTGATCTATGGCAACAAATGTGAGATAGGCACTTGAAGTATGTACTTGCACGCCATGTAGTGGATCTTCTCTGAATACTTTAACGCCAATTTCCATTGAAGTGGAGAATGCCCTATTTACACTTGCTAAAACTCGCACAACATGACCAAGTTTAATTGGTTCGAAGAAATTGATTACATCCACGGAAGCAGTCACACAGACTTTACCTGAATGTCGCATCGCAGCCAATGCAGCCGCAATATCAATCCAATGCATCAAACGACCACCCAAAAGATTACCCAATTGATTTGTATCATTTGGTAGTACAAGGTTTGTCATTTCCACTGTTGATTCAGAGGGAGCTTTACCTTTTAATTGATCTTGATAGTGCATAGTTCACTCCAAATACATCATTGAGGAAGTAATTGCTCGGAATTCTCGACACTTGACTTCAATCTTCCATTTGCAAATCTCTTTTTGTATAGTTCTATCATCGACCTTGCATCTTCATATCGTCTGAGTGCAATGAGCGATTCAATCTTACCTGCAAATGCAGTTTCATAATGTTCTGTATCGGGATAATCATCAATGATTGCATCATAATAAATAATCGCTGATCTATTTGAATACAAATTCCTGTACAATTCTGCTGTGATGAGTTCTCTTTCGGCAAGACGATTTCTTAACTCATTGATGCGCTTGCCTGATTCATTATACAATGAATCCAATGGAAAGATTGCCTGAAATTCAGAAAAACTTGCAATAGCTTTTTTTGTATAATCTTGATCGCGATCTGCGGGAGGAGACAATTCATAATAGCACATCGCTGTTTTATACAATGCCGTTTTATTGAGTGGACTACTTGGATAACTCCTTCGTACCATTCCATAATTAAAAGCAGCCATCACATATTCTTTTTTCGCGAAGCTAATCTCACCCAAATAAAACTGTGCATCATCGGCATATTGCGTTGTGGGAAATTGCAAACGAATCACATCGAAGAGTCTTTGTGCTTCAAAATAATCTTCATCCTGAAATGCAATAACCCCCGCATTATATGCAGTTTCTGCATCCATGATTTCACCCGTTGTTTTCACGCCCGAACATGATGCCATAAGCATTCCGAAAGCGAGAAGAACCAAGAACAATGTGGATATCCACAAGGTTTGATGATTGTGATATTGTATTCTGAATTTCATGTGGCAAAATTAGACTTTTTATGACTAATGGCGTATTTTACACGGAATTTTCAATTCATTCCTTATGATCATCACGGATACAGCGATTATGTTGCATGGTCGCAAATTCAGCGACACCAGCAAAATCATCCATGCTTATACGCAGAATCATGGCAAAATTTCCGTGATTGCCAAGGGAGTAAGAAGTGCCAAAAGCACCATGGGGAGCTCAATCGAAGCATTGCAATGTAGTTCAATCACTTGGTATCGATATCCTAATAAAGATTTACATCTATTGAAATCTGCAGAAATTGCCATTCCTATGCATAATCTCACATCAGATTATGAGCGCTTGATGTCAGCAATGGGAATCGTGGAAATTCTGTCAATCACCCAAGAACCTGAAGAACCCAATCCAGAAATCTTTGATATCGCCTTATATTCGTTGATTGCATTGAATGAAGGCAGATACAATGAGTCTCCTTATACAATTGTATTGCTTTTTTTGATGCAATTAGCCAAAGCGATGGGTTTTGGAATGAATGTTCAATCATGTAGCGCCACCGGTGAAATCATCAATTCAGATGAAGAAACGGTATTTTCTTTTGAAAAGGGTGGTTTTTTGAGTGATGCAGCGAGTAAACCACAAGGTGAATGCATATTGCTGAATTCAACTGCAGTCGGTATCTTGCAAGAATTGGATCATGCATCGCTCAAAACATGTACTCTTCACATTCCATTGCAAGAACAAATCACCTTATTTCAACTATTTCAGCGATATTTTTCTATGCATAGTCACAAGTCGTATCGCTGGAATACATATCCTCCGGGTATCACTGCTTCTTGATGCACCATGATTATTGACATCTTGCTTACATTGTTTCTCGTATTTCTGAATGGCTTTTTCGTCGCTGCTGAATTTGCCATTGTGAAAGTGCGTCTATCGCAAATTGAAATTCGTGTGCGCTCCGGAAGCTTTCTTGCCAAGATTGCGAAAAACATCATTGAACATTTGGATGCATATCTCTCAGCCACACAATTGGGTATCACTCTTGCAAGTTTGGCACTTGGTTGGATCGGTGAAAGCGTGGTTTCAGAACTTGTCATCACAATCATGAGCTCATTTGGATATACCCCTGATCCGGAATTGGCACATGGAATCGCATTGCCAATTGCATTCATCATCATTACATTTTTACATATCGTCTTGGGTGAGCTTGCACCTAAATCACTTGCAATACAAAGATCTGAAGCAGTTGCACTTGGTATATCTATTCCATTGAAAGTATTTTATATCGTGTTCAAACCATTCATTTGGGCATTGAATAGCGTGGCAAATCTTCTTCTTTCTTTGATTGGAATTGAACCAACAAAGGAACAAGAATTACATAGCGCTGAAGAATTGCGATATCTCATCGAAGAAAGTTCAAAGAGTGGGATGATTGAACTGAATGAACAAGAGATGATTGAAAATGTATTTGTGTTTCAAGAAACGATGGCATCGGAAGTAATGATTCCAAGAGGAAAAATCATTGGTCTTGAAATTAGCATGAAACCCGACATGATTGTTGAAACGGTTATCGAGCAAGGGTATTCACGAATGCCTGTGTATAAAGAAACACTGGACAATATCATTGGCATCGTGTATGCAAAAGATATTCTCACGATGATGTCATTTAGTGATTTGATCATCTTGCCTGACATCGTCCGACCTATCACTTTCATTCAAGAAACGGATAAAATTCATTCGCTACTTACTAAGATGCAAAAACAGCGTTTTCACATGGCTGTTGTATTGGATGAATTTGGTGGAACGGCAGGTCTTGTTACGCTTGAAGACATCATGGAAGAATTGGTTGGAGAGATTCAAGATGAATATGATGAGGAAAAGCCGATTGTAGAAAGTAAAAATGCGGAAGAATGGACGATTTCCGCAGATGCGTCCATTGCAGATGTGAATGAGTTTTTGCCATATCCTTTTCCCGAATCAGATGAATATCAAACAGTTGGTGGCATGATCAATCATATAACTGGTCGAATACCAAGTAGATATTCCAGAGTGAATCTTCCGCCTGTCTATATTTGCTTGATTGATGAAGCGAATACTCGAAAAGTTGAGTCTGTGACATTAAAGGTTGACAAAGACAGGTTGTTTGCCCCAAAAGATTGATCATGCTCTCTTGCAGAGTATCATCACATGCTCATCATTGAAACGTGTGAGCACTATTACCCCCGATTCCTCTCCATTTGAGAACTTCAATTGTTTTCGTAATTCATCCGGCTCCATTGGAAATCCTCGCTTCTTTATCTCTGTATTGCGATTCCAACCTTGTGATTCTAGAAATGCTTGTAATTTTCTTCTCGAGAATGGTTCTGCATGGAGAATTTCAAAATGTGTAAACCAATCTTCATCCTGTTTTTCATTTGTGATTCCATACGCGATATTTCTATCAAACACTGCAATGGATGATTCAGCATAGTTTGCGCTAAGCGCGCCGCGAATAAGGGCGGCATGTGGCTCAAGTAGATATCGATATTGCGATATTGATTCAAATGGAATCAATGTGGGAATTGCTTCAATCTTCTCGGGTATATATGTTTTGTTTTTGTCAATTAACGTGACAGTACCATCTTTGAATTCAGTATTAAACCACAGAATTTGCTCTCTACATTCACGACCAATACCCAAAAACTCTCGAGTATATTCACCTTCAATTCTTTCACCGGGTGCAATTTTAATCCCTCCTCTTTTGCTTTGCTCCGCTTTTTTGATGAGTATGTCTATATCAGGTGAGTAATATCCCGTCATGCTCCTTCTTTGTTTACCATCCAATCTTCGAGATGGATCAGCCCAGAAAATGTCTTTTGAAGTTGGATCTGCCAATGCTCCATCTTTAATAAGAGGGATCAAAGTATAATCATGCAATGTTGCATTGACTGTTGCCAAGTATGCTATAAATGTATCAAGTTCATGTGTGATGATATCGGATGCACCTTGTTGCATCGCTGACAATGAATGCATGCCGGCACCGGTGCACGATTCAATGAAACGATGTCCGTTCACATTCAGCTTATTGATAACATGTCTAGCAAAGGACGGCTCGCTGCATTGCATCAATGTCTGCTCAGTAAAAAACCATGGCTGCAACTCTTGAAACCATTCATGTTGCTTCGCTTTATTGGTATGAATGCAAATGTCAATGATTGCAGATATATCATCTTGATTCACATCCGGACAATGTCTCCGCAGTTTTTCAATAACTGTGGGAGTGATAGCATATGCGAATTGTTCAAGAAATTCTGAAGCAGTTCTCAGAAGATTGGAGAATGTTTGGGGATCATGAGAGAGTATGTTCATGATGAACACTTAGAAGGAGAGTTCGAGTACTACAGGACAATGATCGGAACCTTGTTGTTCGGATTGATGATATGCATTGTGTACAAAAGGTACGAGATCTTCTGTGACCCAATGATAATCAATACGCCAGCCAATATTTCTTTCTCTTGATCTTGTCTTGACATCCCACCATGTATATTGACCCGGCTCTTGATTGAATAATCGAAATGTGTCTACATAACCAAGTTGCTGTATATGGTCAAGTTTCACTCTTTCAACATCCATGAATCCTGATGTTTTTTTATTTTCATTTGGTCTTGCCAAATCTATCGGATGATGCGCTGTATTATAATCTCCACAAATAATAAGACGCTTCCCTTGTTTGCGCAATTCTTCGCAATATTCAAAAAACGCATCATAAAAATCTAATTTATAAAGTAATCTTTCATCTCTTGCTCCCCCATTTGGAAAATACACATTGAGCAATGTAAACTGTTCGAAATCGGTTTGCATCACTCTTCCCTCTTGATCAAATCGCTCAATGCCTATATCGCGATTTACATGCAATGGCTCGATGGAGGTAAATGTTGCAACACCGCTATATCCGCCTCGCACAGAGCAAGAATGATAAAAATCTCGGTAACCTGGCGGTGGCCATGCTTCTGTTGGAACTTGTTCTCTTTCAGCTTTGGTTTCTTGCACGCAGAATATGTGAGGTTGTTCACGCAGTACATAATCGGTAAGACCCTTCTTCAATGATGCGCGAATTCCATTTACATTCCAACTGATAATCTTAATCATTCACTCACCTGAACGGGAATCATCGTGCGCAATTCTTTAAGAAAATTCTCCATCAATCTTCCCTGTTTTTGCTGCACAGCCATCTGTTCAATCTTTTTATAATCTGAAGCAAGTGATGGTGCATGTTCAGCAAAAGTTTTTTTCTTCAGAATGATATGCATTGCGGGTTTTGTGGGATCAGACATATATGGCAGTGGTTGGGTTACTCCGCCTTCCGGCAATGCTTCGACAATAGACTTTAAATCTGCGGGAAGTCTTGTAAGTTCTATTGTTCCCATTGAACCACCAAAACCTTGTGTTTCTTTTTCATCTGAATATTGCTTTGCAAGTTCTTCAAATGATTCACCTTTTGAGACACGCTCTTTTAAATCGGAAAGAATCTGCTCAACTCTTTTTTTGTCATCTGTTGACCCGCCAAGTTTCAGCAAGATATGTTTTGTGTGAACAGCATCTTTTCTTTTTTCTATTGTTTGTATGATATGAAATCCAAAAGGAGTTTCAGTTGGTTGCGAAGTTTCGCCCGGTTGCAAATCATAGGCAGCTCTTTCATATTCTGAAACCAACTTTCCTTTGTCAACCCAACCAAGATCACCACCGGTAGCCGCAGAACCCGGATCGCCGCTATGTCTTTTTGCCAATTCGGCGAAATCGACACCTTTGACGAGAGAATCTCTGATGCGAAGTGCAAGTTTTCTTACTTCGTCTTTTGCATCAGCACTTGGCTTTACATGTTTGACAATATGAGCCAATTCAACAGATGCAGGAATAGGACGAATGGAATCCCGATATTGCTGATAAAAATCTTCAACTTCGCGATTAGAGCATTTTACTCCCATAAAGCGTTGTTGTTGCAAGCGTTCGACAAGAAGTTGTTTTCGAACTTCTTCGCGATAATTCTTTCTGATGCGTGAAATGGACATCCCATACAAATCCTCGACTCTTTTTTCAGAGCCATAGGTTTGCATCATGTTTTGCATCATGAAATCCAAGCTTTGATTGATTTCTTCTTCTTGTACAACAATGCTGTCTTCAACTGCCTTTGTGACCATCAATCGTTCACTGATGAGTGCATCCAAGACTTGTTTTCTCAATGCGGGATCACTTGGATTGATTTTTGGATTCTGTTGCATGAACATCGCTATTCTGCCTTCAATGTCAGATTGAAGGACAATCTCGCGTCCAACAGTTGCCACAATTTTGTCCAACACTTGTGATTGTTGAGCAAATGCAGACTCATACATGAATGGCAAGAAGAACAAGATTGCAATGATGATGTTCAGCATGATATAACCCAAGATGAGAAGCCCGGCAAAAGCCGGGCTTATAATTGATTATTTTTTCAGAATAGAATCAAGCGTTTTGGTTTGAATCGTCACAGGATATTGTGTTTTGATTCTTGTAAGCCATTCTTCGGTAAGGCGTTTTTGCACCATGTCTTGGAACATTGGCGCAAAATCCGGGATTGCTTCTTCGAATCGCTTTTCGCGTGGTTGAATGATTTCATTCACAAATAGCAATACATATCCGCGTTCGAATTGTTCAGGACCAAGTATATCTCCCGGCATCAATTGCTTCTTTTCGATCATCGATGCCAATTTGCTTTCTTTTGTTGATTGGGCGGGATATCTTCCACCCTTTTCTTTGAAGCCTGGTCTTTCTGTAAATTCTTTTGCCAATGCTTCAAATTTCTCGCCTGCATCCAATCGCTGACGAAGTGCTTTTGCAAGTGAATCAGAACCAACATAGATTTCACTGAAATCGAATTTCAGGTCAGTCTTGTATTTGGTTTTTGTAGTGTCCCAAAAAGCTCTTGCGGACAATGAGTCAAATTTCAACTTGCTCCAAACTTCTTGTTCTTCAACTTTAAAAAGTAAAATTCCATCTCTGAATTCACGCATAAGCGTTCCAAATTCCGGATACTCTTGTTCCAATGTTGAAGTTGCAATGCGCAATGCTTTGGGGTCGGTCATTTTATCCAGCGCTCGAGTTATACCAAGTGTACTGGCTGTTATTGTTCTAAATTCTTGTTTTTTTACGCTATCAAGAAAGTTACCAATGGTTATTATTCCTAGATCTTTCAGTGAATAAAGTGGAAGATTTTTTACTTCACTTGTCACTTTCTTGAAAGTATTGGTATCCGCCATGATTTTTGCAGTATCAGTCAATCCTGTTAACTGCTTCAAAGACGAAGATTCCAATTTCCAACCCAATGAAGTTTTGATAGAATCAATGAAGCGTCTTTTGTCTTCTTCAAAATAGATGCGCTTATATTCTCTTTTCAAACCTTCACGATCTTCTTCCAAATCAACTTCTTTTGTAGAATCACGTTTAATGATGTGAATTCCATAATCCGTCCAAACTTTTCCGGATATCTCTCCATCTTTTAATGCATAAAGCGCAGATTCAAATGCCGGATGCAGAACATCACCGGAACCACCTTCCATTCCTTTTGAGCGAGTATACCATCCACCAAGGGAGCCCGATTTTTCTTTACTTGAAGCATCATCTGAATTTTCTTTGGCAATCTTCGCAAATGATGCACCTGCACGAAGTAGTGCCAATATGCTATCGGCTTTTGCAATTGCATTTGCGGAATCATTCGGATTGGTCATGAAACTCAGAATATGACTACCCTTTACTTTTACTCTATTTTCATTTTTCAATGTTTTCACAATGAAATATCCGCCACGACCAATCACGATATTGGGATGTACTTGCCCTGCAGGAGTTGCATAGGCAGCATCTTCAACTGCACGAAGAATTCTACCACTCGTAATGAAAGGTAGCAATCCACCTTTATTGCCTGTTTCTCTATCTTCCGAAGAGTCACGAGCGATGCGTTCAAAATCGGCACCTGCTCTTACGATCGCGTGAAGTCTTTGCGCTTTTTCCCATGCTTTCACGGTGTCAACAGGACGTTCAACAAAAATGATTGATATGAGTAATTCTCTTTTTCTTCTTTGAAGAAGTTGCGCAACTATTGGTTCAACAAGTTTCTTTTCGAACAAATAATTATCAGCAAGCAATCTTCTGTTTTGTTCAATATCCGCCTTGACAGCTGAATCTTGATCAAGTTTACGACCAAATGCATCCAAAACTTTTAGACGATAATTGGTGTATAATCGAACAAAGTCCAATACACTGTCTTTTTTCACCTCGGAGATTTTGATATTCTTCCGATTCATGTTGCGTTTATATGCTTGTTCCAAATCAGTCAATGTCACTGATTCCGGACCTATTTGCATGATGACGGGATTTTGTTGTGTGGGTGATTTTGCAGCGCCTTTAGTGGCTTTGGATTTCTGCGCTTGCGTGTAGTGTGTGATGAACAAGAGTCCAAAACTCATGCACATCAACAATGAGAGTGCTCTTCTCATGGTTTGAATCTACTCCGATATTGGAACGAAAAATCATGGTTTCGGCCGCTGAAAAACGAATATGGCCGAACTTCATTGCTTACTAAAACATAAACTCTTTACAATTCAAGGAGTTGTTTAGACGCCAAAGTTAACACTTCTGCGCCTTTTCCGGCAATGTGGAGATCATCTTCTATCCGAACCCCAAATTCTCCGGGAAGGTAAATTCCAGGCTCAATCGTGATTACTGAGCCATTTGGGACCTTTTCTCCACCGGCTTCTCTCGAAACTCTTGGTGATTCATGTACTTCTATGCCGAGTCCATGACCCAATGAATGGCGAAAAAATTCCCCAAATCCGGCTTTTTCGATGATATTTCTTGCGATTCCATCTAGTTTTTTGCAATCAATCCCTGCTTTTGCGGCTGCATTTGCAGTCAATACTGCTTCCAGTACGGTATTATACACCAGTTTCTGCCTGTCTGAGGCTTTTCCCACAAATACAGTGCGCGTCATGTCTGAAGCAAAACCATTTACATAAAATCCAAAGTCCATCGTGATGGCATCACCTTTTTTAATCTTCTTATTTGTTGCTCTTCCATGAGGCATGGCACTGCGCTCACCTGATACAACTATGATGTCGAATGCTTCCTTTTCAGCGCCTGCTTTCCTTCCTTGATATGCAATCTCTGCTGAAATGTCCGCCTCGCTTATTCCCGGCTTAATTTCCTTGATGATGGATTGAAATACCTTTGAGGCAATTTTTGCTGCTTTTCTTATATGCTCAACCTCATGCGGCATCTTTTGCATATTGATCTTTTGAACAATCCCTCCATCGGAAATCGTTTTTATTTTCGGAAATGCGGAAGTCAAAGCTTTATGCATGGAATAGCTCATTGATCCTTCAGAAATTCCAAGTTGCTTTACTTTTGAGAATACTTTTTGCGCAGCTATTTCTGCAATGAAGCTTCTTGTTATGAATGTGGACAAACCTTTGAGCTGATATACCTCATGCTTGATTTGCATTTCATAGAGATCATTGGTCAAAAAATACAATGCATCTTGTTTGATGATCAATAATGCGCTGGATCCCGAAAAACCTGTCAAATATCGAATGGATGGCAGATGATTGACAAATATGGCATCCATCTTTGCTTGTTGCATTTCTCTGCGAATTCTACGAATACGCTGCTCTGAAGACTGAATATGTTCATTCATGTGATTGTTCTAGTATTGTGATTGATATGAGATTACACCACTCGAACTGATCCTTTTTCGGGTATTGTAATGTTTGTAAATCCTACTTCTTTAAGTGAAGTTGCAAGGAGCTCCTGGGCTTTCAATTCTCCATGAACCAAAAATACTTCTTTTACGGTTGAGATTGTTCTGTCGGACAGATATTGAATGATTCCTGCATGATCTGCATGACCACTTAGCCCGGGTAACTCATGAACGGATGCACGAACGGTAAAATAGTTTCCAAATATTCGAACCTCTTTATCACCTTCAAGGATTTTTCTTCCAAGCGTATGAGGTGCATTATATCCCAAAAATAGAATCGAAGTAGATTCCTTCTCGATGCAATGAGCAAGATGATGTAGTATTCTTCCTGATTCGCACATACCACTTCCGGCAATGATGATAGCCGGTTTTTTCAAAGTATTGATTCGCTTGGATGCATTAGCATCTCTTACATAGGTGATTCCCGGGAAAGAGAACACATCCTCATCTGCATAGAGCATTGTTCTGGTTTGGTTGTCGAAACATTCAGGATGCATACGAAACACATCTGTAGCACGAATGGCAAGTGGTGAGTCCACATAGACATCGATCGCCGGAAGAAGTCCTCGATTGTGAAGATTATTGAGATACCAAATCAATTCTTGAGTTCTTCCTACGCTGAAAGCCGGTATCAATAGTTTTCCATTTTGATCAATTACATCATGAATGATGGAAAGTAAATTTCTTTCCAAGTCTTGTTCAATTTCATGAAGCCTTCCACCATAGGTTGATTCGCTAATGATATAATCAACATCACCCACAGAGTCTGGATCTTTAAGTATCGGTCTGTTCTCTCTTCCGATATCACCTGTGAACAAGAGTTTTTTCTTTTGCTGTTGTTCTTCCCATTCCACAACCACGACGGCAGAACCTAGCAAATGCCCGGCATCATAAAATGTGACTGACATACCCGGAACCGGTGAAAATGATCTCCTATATGGAATTGGATCAAACAAATTGAGTGTGTTTGCAACATCGTCAATGTCATATAATGGCACAATATGTTCGCCTTTATGTTTTAGCAAGTGCTCTGCATCTTTCATTTGAATCATAGCACTATCCATGAGCATCACAGCACATAAATCTCGTGTTGCCGGAGTGGCATAAATCGAGCCTTTGAATCCATGCTTCACAAGCGTAGGAAGATTTCCTGAATGATCAATATGTGCATGAGAAAGTATCACTGCATCCAATGATGCAGCATCCCAATGAATTTCACGATTGAGTAATTGAGACTCACTTCTCCTACCCTGAAACAATCCACAGTCGAGGAGAATCTTGTATTCACCAAGTGTCAAAAGATGCTGTGACCCAGTGACGGTTTGAGCTGCACCATAGAATTCTATTTGCATAAAGTAGTTTACCTGCAGAGTTGTAAAAATCTTGAAGGACGCAGCGTTGATGTATTTCCGGTTGAATCAACTTCTTGTGACCACAATATCATTACTGCTTTCCCTATGATTGATGAACCGGGAACCAAACCCCAATCTTTGGAATCATAACTTTGATTGCGATTGTCGCCAAGCACATAATAATAGTCTTCACCAACAATATATGTCGAATCAGCATTCGTACCGGGATCTCCAATCATTTTGAGCATCGAGGCAAGAATGGAAGATGATGAAATCACCATGCCTTTTGCGGGAATAACATCTCCGGTCATGGGATGCTCATCTCTTGGACCAGCAATAATGCGTTTTGCAAAAAACTGTGATTGCATGCCATTTGTATTTGCTGCTTTGGGCGCTCTGAAAACAATGATATCATTCTTGACTGGTTTCGAAATCCACAATCGCAGATTATCTGAAAAATGCAAACCAAATGCATCACCCGATGGGCCTACAGCATATGCTATCTTTGAAACCAGTATATGATCTCCGGAAAGCAAAGCAGGTTCCATGCTTTTTGTGGGAATGAATAATATTTCTCCAATCATGATTCTGATGAGAATTGCCATGATGATTGCGACGATCATTCCCAGAGCTATGTCTTTCAGCTCGATTGAGGAGTCAGGAATTTCTTGTGGCGATATGAGTTCTTCTGTCATAATACTCGTATTCTAATGGATTGAGATGCATGTTCTATGCATCTTCCAATTGGTGTTGCCGATATCTCAGGAACATATTTCTGAATCAATGCTTCAACTTTATGTGAGTCCCTCGAATCAACCGCAATGAGTAATCCACCACTTGTTTGTGGATCGGACAGCACATGCTTCATCATTTCGGAGATATCTCCAACTTTGTGTCCATAACTATTCCAGTTTCGGAAAGTTCCACCGGGTATGGATCCAAGCTCCAAGTATTCCATTACTGAGTCCAACTTTGGAATAGAATCAGCATATATTTCAGCATCAACATTACTTCCTTCGCAAAGTTCAGCTAAATGACCACATAATCCGAAGCCGGTGACATCGGTCAAAGCATGTACACCCTCAATCTTTGCAAGATGCTCTCCAATTGAATTCAATCGCATCATCCATGTAGATGCAATTGATGTATGTTCGGCTTTGAGAAGAGATTTTTTCTCGGCAGTCGTGAGTATTCCAATTCCAAGTGGCTTCGTTAGATAGAGAAGATCTCCGGGTTTGGCTCCGGAATTTTGTTTCAACTCATTGATGGCAACAATACCATTGACTGCCAAACCAAAGATTGGTTCCGGCGAATCGATTGAATGTCCACCGGCAAGTGCAATGCCAGCTTCAGCGCACATTGCTCTACTACCTTCAATGACAATTTTTGCAGTCTCGGGAGGCAATTTGTCGATGGGCCAACCAAGTATTGCTATGGCAAGAATCGGCTTGCCGCCCATGGCATATACATCGCTAATTGCATTTGCAGAAGCAATCTTTCCAAATGAAAATGGATCATCTACAATAGGCATGAAAAAATCCGTCGTGCTTATCAATGCAGTGCCATTCCCCAAATCATATACTGCTGCATCATCCCTAGAACTATTTCCAACTATGAGATTCCCCGTATGTGGCATTGCTTCATTCGTATGAAGTATCACATCGAGCAGTGCCGGAGATATTTTACAACCACATCCGGCACCGTGGCTATATTGCGTGAGTCGTATTTCATTCATTGAACATTCTTCCATGTTCTAATGATTTCTATTTGAACCGTGCGACTTAGGAATCTACTTTCGGGTAAATCATGCGATTTGATTCCCGGAGGCAAAGCTGATGAACCAACACCATCTACTTTGATGATATTCGCTTTGGGCTTGATACTTTGAATATACCGATAGACAGTTTCAGCTCTCTCTTTTGATAATTCTAGATTCGATTGAGCATTTCCCAAATTATCGCTATATCCAATGATGCTGATTGATGCATTGTCTTCCAAGTCTTTCAAGAAATCATTGATTGCACTTTTTCCCTGTTTATCAAGACTTGCCTTTTGTACAGGAAAATGCATAAGTGATAGTCGCTGAATGGCAAGATTCGTGGTATCTTTTTGTATCGGGACATCAATGCTTGCACTTCCCATTTCACCATCGCTATCCTGAACGATCATGGAAATATTCATTGATGGATATACTGATCTTTGAATGAATCCTGCCTGATATTTGCTTAAAGGAAATGTTATCCAATCTTGTATTGATGAACCATCTTGTTTATGCAGAACTGAATCACCATAACTTGTTGAAGCATTCCATGAAATGATATTCTCACCGGTTGTCCCTTGAGTGGCAATATGTATCTCTGCAGGAGAATAGTCTGTTAATTCCACATATCGCGTTCTGATCACCGGTGACAAAATTTCTTTTGATTCGGAAGATATCTCTATGCGTCTGTTTTCTTGATACCCCTGTGCATTTCTGCTCATTGTTGGATTATCCGGCATACACGATCTTTTATCAATATCAATGGTCATTCTCGATTTGTCAATATTCCAAACACTCCCCAAATACTCTCGGATTGTTTCTGCTCTTTGTAGTGCCAATTCACAATCGGACTTTTCTGTTGTTGGATCGCTATATCCTCGCAATTGAATGGTTGCATTTTGATTGCGAGATAATCTTTCACCAATGATGTTTAGAATGTCTTTGTGTTGTTCAGTCACCAATGGTTCTAAATTATCGGATGAAAAACCTTCGGTTGTTCGTAATTGCTTGTAGTTGGCGCTAAGATTTGCCTGCTGTTCAGAAAAAAAAACCATTGGAAGGATTGGAAATGCTTCTGTAACCAATTGTCCGGATACAAATATTTTTTCAAGCTTCCCTTGCTGAATATCCTGTGCTGAATATGCTTGTATAATCGGCTTCGGAGCTTGTTTTGGTGGCAACCCTATTTTGATTGTATCTGTTCTTCTTATTGTTTGTTTGATCACTTTATGCGTTTCGTATTCTTGCATCTCCTTCGAGATTGAATTCATACCTTCAATGAAGACCGTACCTATTCTTTCATTTGACTGTACTTGAATTGTATCAGTTAATTCTATCGTATTTGTCATCTCTTCTTTCACAGCGCCAGAACCCCATCTCAATGAAACACCAAGCATGATTGATGTTTGCGTCCAATCAGATACAGAGCGAATCGCATTAAAGGGTATCGATGCCGATAGTTCCGGAACCAACATTATTGATGTATTGATTGGTATATGATGTCCAATTCCAAGATGAACGCCAAATTGCACTGAGTTTACATTCGGTATTTCTTCATCAACAAACATGGTGTCAGTTTTACCTGATTGGAATGTGACATTATCCGGTGACATGATTGTTGAACTGCTACGCCATGTAGGATTGATGAGAAAACCGAAATTTGGTCCGAAAAATATTCTTGTATCACCAAATGAAGTCTGCAATCCAATATCCATCAATACAGCTGACAAATTGGCATCCAAAGCATGCTCGCGTATAAGTGGCACCACTTCGCCTTGAGCATTCTTAACTCTTGCTTGTTTATCAATCGTAGTCATGTTTGATGAACTACTTGCGAATCCTACTTGCGCACGAAGTCCCCATGATGTTGGCATCCATTCTGCAATACCCATTAATCCAAATCTGAATCCAGATCCTTGATCATAGGTCGGACATGAAGGATCACCTAAACATCGCAAGGTTCCATTTGTTGAATGAATATTATACCCCATAAGCAAACCCGGTCCAATATGTACCGGATTATACAGAGTAAATTCCTCGGTCTGTGTCTTGGAAGTTGAGATCAACAATAAAAAGATTGAGATATGTAAAAGGATGTGTTTCATCATCATTCCATTTTCATGAATAGGGATGACTCAACATGATTTCCACTTTCATAAATCAATGTATATATGCCATTTGGTAATGATTGAACAGGGATTGACAATTCATGCTCACCAGGTTCATTTGCCATAGTGGAAATTGAAGCTGCGATTTGTCCAACAGCATTTATGCATATAAATCTTGCTGAGATTTTTTCTGAATTAGCATATACAATCGATAGCAATGATTGGTCTTGATTCATTCGAACATATTTCAATTGTGAATTTGCCCTTTTCACTTTCAGCGTTGTCAATTCACAACCATAAGAGTCAAGCATGATGGTGTCATTCGGAGTATTCATCACCGGATCAATACATGCATTCTTACTACTGAATCGGAGAATTTTCATCCATGGTTTTAAAGTTTCTCCAACAAGTGGAGTGAAATATGCATTTGCATACAATGTAGCAGAATCCTCACAATCAATCATTTGAAGCTTTATTGTATCTCCATCTTTTGAATAGATGATTTCACACTCATTGGATTGTATGGAATCAAGTTTCAATGCGCTGTATTCATGTACCCATGAAATATCAAATGATCGAAGACTTGTCAAACTCTGTCCGGATAGATTATTCACTTCCAAAGTTTTTACAATAGATTTATCCAGTTCATGCTTGGTGGTATCAGATTTCCAAGAAATGTCATAAGGATTTGAAATGACTCTAATATTCCAAGTTAGTGTATCGATATAACCACATTCATGATTCACAAATATCTTAACCGGCATGAGCCCTGCCATATTCCCCACATATTCTACATTGATGGAATCCTGTCCAAATGGTTTCAACAAAACAGAATTTGAATTTGAAGTGAAATTCGGATCACTCGAGCTTATGGAAATTGTTCCATTTAATCCATTGAGATTATCGATGCGGATTGTTTGCTTGGCAATTTCAGTTCGACAAATAGCAGTTGCAGAATCAATACCATATGCGAATTTGGGAGTTTGGACATTGATGATGCATTGTGCGGTTTTCAAAGAGCCGCATTTGTCTGAAAATGTGATCTCATAGATTTGTGGTCCTGTGGTTTTCACGCCATTGAATTTTATTGGAATCAAGATTGACGTATCTGCTGATATGCGTACGCTGTCTTGAATAGACTGTAATGCAGGATTGGAAAATGCAGCGATATATACCATCAATTCAACATTTGAAGTATTTGTAAGCGGCACATTGATGATCGATGAAGCATCAGGACATAAGTAGATTGTATCTTGTATGCTTTTTGCAATCAAAGCAGTTGAATCTATAACATCAACTTTTACCGTGTCGAATCTTACGCAACCATTTGTGTCGATAGTTTTGAGTGTATATGTCATGCTCATCGGTGGTGCTACTTTTGGATTCAAACAATCAAGGCAAGACAAACCGATTGGCGGACTCCAAGCTATAACTTCCAATGAATCCGTGGTTGTGGCAGATATTTGCGCTGTATCCCCCGGACAAATCACAGGCACTTGTGCAATTGTAAGTCCTGGTCTGTCAAAAGCTGTTACAGTCACGAATTCAGTGCCTGTACATCCACTTGCATCTGCAACATCTACAGAATACACCCCTGACATTGAGACTGTCAATTTAGGAGCATTTGCACCCGGGATGATGACAGAATTTTTACGCCATTGATATGATACAAAATTTCGTGATGATGCATCCAATATGACGGAATCACCCTTGCAAAATGACAAACTTCCAATATTGTTTATCGTCGGCTTTAATGGCAAAATTCCTACTTGAATTTTTGCCAAAAAACCATCGCGTCCATTTGTGCTACGATTTGATCCTGGAATTTGACTTCCCTGAACAGACCCACCAAGAAAGATCGCACCTGACTGATCTACTTGTATTCCATTTAATTGATCATCATCATCATTTCCCAAAAAACTTGAAAACACAAGTACATTTGCCAATGCATTCAATTTTGTGATGAAACCTTCGCTCTTTTTTATTGTGGTGTCTGATGCATCATCTGTTATTGGAAAATCCAATGAATTCGTGCTGCCTGTCACATAAGGAGCGGCACAGACATCAATGCCAAGTCCAAGGATATAATCATCACCACTCCCACCAATGAAAGAGGCATATCTGAGACCATTTGGAATGAATGGATTGAGCTTCCCAACAAAACCATCATAAATCCCGCCATTATAAACGGTATCATATGATCCTTTTGTCACAGGAAACATGATGGGATTCTGATTACCTGCGCTGGGTAACCCTGATGAGTTTGTATATCCGGCAAAAAATATGCTTTGTGATTGTTCATCAAAGACTAGGCCTGTAATTCTTTCATATCCACTTCCACCCATCAGCGTGGAATATTTGAGTGAATCTCCATTTGGTGAAAGTATGGCTATGAAACCATCACTCACACCACGAAATGTACTTTGAACAGCTCCGTTCATTGTTGGGAAAAGTGAGTCACTCGATGTTTCTCCGGCGACGATGACATCTCCATTTTTAGCCAATACAATTTTATATGCGATGTCAACCTCATTGCCACCAATCAATGTACAAAATTGTAGATCTTGATCTCCTTTCCCGGCGGGGTTTATCTTGGCTACAAATACATCTGTTGAGCCACCATTAAATGATGTGTCATAGGCATTGGGTGTTTTTGGAAATGTATGTGGGTTCCTACTAAGAATGCTCGTTGCACCTGCCAAATACATGTCGCCTTTCTCATCAACAGTAATTGAATGTGCAATATCCGTTGTCATTCCAATCATGAATGTTCCATACACAAGTGCATTTCCCGAACTATTCAATTTGATTGCAAAAACATCTTCATTGGGAAATAATTTCTGAGATTGAAATGCATTTGGAGTACTTGGAAAATTCTTTGAAGTGGTGCTACCGACAATGCATGCCTGACCTAGATTGTCAACAGCGATTGATGTTCCCAATTCAACAAAATCTCCCCCAATGCGAGCTGAGTATAGAATATTGGAACCGGTGGAATCAAATTTTGCCACGAACAAATCTTTGGGAACTGCATTCGGTGAAGAATATGCTCCACTCGATATAGGATAATCTGGAGAATCTGTCTCGCCCAATACATAAATATTCCCCTTTTGATCAAGTGTCACTGCATTGATCGACTCCGCAGAAGAGCCGCCAATAAAAGTGGAAAACACTATTGGAATGCCTTGCAATGCTTCGCCCTTTTTTTCATGCTCCACAAATCTCAGTATTCCATTATCCGTTTGGACTATGCGTGTTTTGAGTAGTTCACCTGTTTTGGATTCACACATTGGAGCACGCATTTCATAGCGAAAATTTCCAATGTGGAATTGTATAAAATCATTTGCATCATCGAAAGAAATAGAATCAACTCCTTCGATTGAAAACTGGGAATCACTATCATGCATGGTCCATTTCATGCCACTTTCATGAAAAGAAAATGTTGAAATATTTGTTCCGTGTTCATCAATCAAGGATGCATCACGAATAATGTATTCTTCGCCATTGGAATTTCCCGTGATGACATTTCTTTTTTGTATGATATCCCCTTTTTCTAATTGCAGATTTGTATTCTGAAATTTCATGCGAATAACATGTCCACCATAGTCTGATTTTACATCAAACAATAGTCCATCCTGATCCAACCAAACAATCGCATTGCCTATATGAGCATAGCCATAAACAGAAGAAGGGTATTGACCTGAATTCAGGACAATACCCTTTGGAAAGTTATAGGTATTCTTCTCTCCGGCTTGACTCTGTACAAGAGTCATGAAAGAAACAATGCACAATGAAAGTATGCCAAACAGACATCTTCCCAAATTTGAGAAAGAGAGTCGAACCATGTTTTTTACAGATGTGATAACCCCTCTGTCATACTGCAAACAGAGATAACACGAAAATACCATGGTTGAGGCAGAGAACAAAACATAATTAAGAATGCTTCTCAGCCCTGCACTTTTTCTCCAACCCAAGCACCAATCATGGAAAGAACTCCTCCCAAAATCAATGCAAGCATGATTTCATCAAAGCCTGGTGGAACAAGCGCAAGCGTCAATATGTCAACATTAATGACAAGTGTGAACAAACCTGCCAATGCCGCCTCCATGATTGTCACTCCGGCGGATCTGTAGCCAATCAAAAAACCAGTGAGGAAAAGACCGATGACAAAAGCAATCAATAAAGGCGTGAATTCAAATCCCAGAACAATGATTAGCAATGTTGAAACAAGAATTGAAACCATCACTCCAAGAATTGTTCCTGCCAAAACCCAACCCCATTCCAAGTGCTTGATTTCATCTGCAGATTCCATGGTGCCTTGGAGCATCTCACCTGCCCAAGCACCTGCAAATGACAGCATGATACCATTTAATCCTATGAGCAGAATATGCTCAGGATGAATATCGGCAAATCCTTGTAGATTCAATCCCGGTAGGAAGAAATAAAGCGCAATGCTCACAATCACGGATGAAATGACAGGCTCTGAAATTGTCTCCCCTTTGGAGAGCAATCCGGCAACCATGCCGGTCAAGATGAAACCTGACAATAAAGAAAGAACCGGAAATGGCAAAGCGGCAAATGTTGTTCCACTCATCCAGCCCAAACCAAAAACGGCTATCAAACCAATGATGAGAGAACCTGCCACACTTTTCAGATCCAATGAACCAGTTACACCATTGCTCATGTGCGAATCCTTGAAAAATGAATATAAATAACAATAAATTCAGGAAATTGCATTATTCTGATGCACTAAATAGTGCATTGTCAAGCGAATTCGCAAATTTTTTTGCAAAACCTCCGAGTGATGCATGATTTTTGCGGTTGTTCAAGCTCATTCTACAGTCCTTTCATGCGCATTCAAGATCATTTGGGAAAAATTACCTGGACCATGCTAGACAAAGGTCTATTCATGGTGTATGGTTTGATTCGACTCTATCAGGTAAGCCTCATGGATCCTTCAGAGTTTGGTCTTTTTGCTCTCTTGGATGCCATCATCATCGCAATTTCTACACTCACCGATAGCTTTGCACTCAATGGAATCGTCAAATATGGCTCAAGAATGGAAGAAAGAGCCAAATTCAATGCTCTCAGTCTCATTTCGCATCTCGGCATCTCTTTAGTTTTATGTGGCATTATCTATGTTTCTCGATTTGAATTGGCTTCTGTATTCAATGAACAGGGCATAATTGCAATCGCGGAATATGTCCCACTTTTGATGCTATTGACTCTCCCGAGATTATTCTTCATCAAGTTTTTGCTTCGTGAAACAAAAATGCGTGAAGTGTTCATTGCCAATGGAACTTGGTTCTTCACGATGATCGGACTGACACTATTCTATGGTTTGCAATTCGGTGACTTGACATTGGATCAAATGGTTGTAATCTCATGCACTGGAACAGCTCTTGGATCACTCATTGGTGGTTTGTTGAGTTATTCCTCAATTGAGTTTGCAAAACCGAATGCACACACCATGAAAGAATTTTTCACATTTGGGGCATATCAGGTTGCATGGAATATCCCGGCCACAATCATGCGACATCTCGATTTATACATCATTCAGTTTTTCTTCGGAACAACCATTGTTGGTATTTTTCAATCAGCCAAAACTTTGTATCGGTTTTTCGAAGCGTTGATTGATGGAATCAGTGGATTGTATTATCCGGCATTGGTACGCATGCATGCAAGAGGTGACAAGACAGCAGAACATGCCATGACATCTAAAATCATTTCATTCACGATGTTTGGAATGACTTTGATTGTTTTTGTGCTGAGTCTTGGAATCGGTGAATGGCTTGTAAACACGTTCTTGAGTTCTAAATATATGATGGCTTATCAACATTTCTCTCTCTTGATGCTGTGTGCAATCATGCTCCCCATGATGATTAGCGCTATTGTGTATATAACCAGAGATCATATGAAAGCACTATTGGGTAATGCCATTATCAGTTCCATTGTTGGAATATCAGTTTCTATTGGTATTGGAATGAGCGGTCATTCAGAACTTGTTGCGCTTGGTACCATGAGCTATGTCTTCACATTTTCTTTGATTGGCATCATCTATACTATCAAGCAACATATCTTCGAACTCAAGGATTTCTTCAGAGCCATTCCTGATTCTCTACATTTTGTTCGATCATTGATGCACAGACAATCATGAGCATTCTGTTCGACATCATTCTTCCCACTTATAACAATTGCAATGAATTGCTGAATTGTTTGTCCGGCTTCAAATCTCAAACAGTAAAGGATTTTCGATTATTGATTTGCATTGATGGATCTACTGACGGAACACAAGAATCAGTACAAGCATATTGCTTGAATTCAACCATGAACATCGTTGTTTTAGAACATCCTGATGGTATGAATCATGGAAGAAATGCAACGAGAAATCTTGCACTTCCACTGCTCAATGCTCCTTATGTAATCTGCTTGGATTCTGATGCAATTCCCTCACCTGATTTCTTGGCCAATCACCTTTCAATACTTGAACAGCATGAATGTGTGTCTGCAGGTGATTTGAATTATGTCAATGCAGATACAAATCGCTGGGCTGCATATTTGCATACAAGAGGGAAAAAACGATTCGCCAATAATGCTCAGATTCCTTTCCAATATATCACAACCGGAAATCTGGGAATGCCCACAAGGTTTTTTCAAGAACTGAATGGTCAAGATGCTGCAATGAAGGGGTATGGAGGCGGCGACACAGAATTTGCATATCGACTTCACAAGACATTCAAACCAAAGATCTATCATGCGAAATCAGCAATCGCTGAATCATTCATGCAGAAATCAATTGATGAAGCTTTGAATCAAATGGAAGAATTTGGAAGGGGAAATTTGCAGTATATCAGAACTAAGCATCCGGAATTCACTGAACTATTCAGATTGAATGTGATATTGAAACAAAACATGCAATCTCGCTTGATCAGAATGTTACTGCATCCCCTTTTGGGAAATATCACGCAGAGATTGGCGAATATTTTGCCAATGAAAGTTGCAATTGCACTATTGCCTCATGCAGTCATGAGCAGAATATGGAAAGGCTTGAATAGCGTTCAATGATTCAATCAGGCATGCGATTTCATGATTGCGATATTATTGGCAAGATCTCCTGAGAAAATTCCGGATCCGCTGACAATGATATTTATTCCCGCTTCCATCACTTCTTTTGTCATATCCGGCTTGATGCCGCCATCAATCTCAAGCTCAACATGTTCCAAGCCATTCTCATCCAAATACAAGCGAAGCTTTCTCGACTTTTCCAGAACATGTGGAATGAATGCCTGACCACCAAAGCCGGGGTTGACAGACATCAGCAAGATGAAATCGACATCTTTTGCCGCTTCAAGAGCAAATTCAATCGGTGTTGATGGATTCAATACTATGCCGGCTTTTTTCCCGAGATTTTTTATCATACCAACTGTTCTGTGCAAATGCGGACATGCCTCAACATGAACAGAAATCCAATCAGCACCCGCCTTTGCAAAGGCAGGAATATATGCATCAGGATTGCTGATCATCAAATGACAATCAAGGGGTAAATTCGTGTGAGGTCTAATGGCTTCAACTATCAAAGGACCTATCGTGATATTCGGTACAAAATGTCCATCCATCACATCCACATGCAAAATATCCGCGCCTGCCTGTTCGCATCTCTGCACTTCGGATTTCAATTGCGAGAAATCCGAAGAAAGTAAAGATGGGGCTATGATTAATGGATGCTTCATGTTGAATGTCAATGTTGAATTGTCATTGGAATGATGTGTACATTCTTACCATAATGAATTGCAATGGAATATAATCCCGATGGGAAATTCGCAACATTGAATTCTATGCGATGATTACCGATATGACCTGTCTGCTCGAATGCATGAATAATTCTGCCTGAAATCAATTCCGATATTTGAATCCGGGGATTTTCAGAACTTTTCGCATCGAATGATATAACCATTCTTTCAAAAGCCGGATTTGGATATACAAACACTGAATTCTGCTCAATTGATTGTTCATTGATGGATGTCACGATACTGAAATCTCTATCAAATCTTGGTACCAATTTATAGCGTCTGCTTCTAAAATCTGCACCAATGATCCCACGCACAAAATCAACCTTTTCACCAATTGTTGGTTTCACGCGATTGGTGACTTTTACAATGCTGTCTCTTGTTGTGTATTTCAATGTACTTTCATCGGTCTCTACACGGATTCCTTTCAACATGTCTTGTTGCAAAGATTGATCAACAATGATGAATTCTCCGGTTGATTGAGGAGCGGATGGTTCTATTGTTCCAATCACAATATTGGGAAACTCAACTAGCATGTCACGCCACTGATCTGAACCCTCAACACCGTTTGGATTCGTAGTGAAATTGGCTGTGCTCAAGACAACGGGATTATATGGTGTTTCATTACCAAGAACTTCCAATGAATCAATATTTCCAAAGAACACAACGCCACCAAATTCTTGCAAACGAGAAGTTACACGAACTTTTTGACCACGCTTAAGCAACATTGCTCTTGAAGTATTTCCTTGTCTATAAAATGCGGCACCGGAATATGGAGTTATACCATCTTGTATAATTGCTCTTGCTTGATTTTGAAAACGATCACCAAATATGTCAGAGGAATCACTCATCACTATTCCTTCAATCGTGACGGTTGCTCCTTGCATATTTCTTGTACCACTAACTGTATCTGGATTTTTCACATCGGAAATTTTCGGGTAGGTGTCTACAACTTTGTAGAAATAATCTGAAGAAACAGGCAAACGATATGCATTATTCGCTTCATCGATGGCACTGATATAATACTTCACGATTGTCCCCGCTGATTGTGCAGGGATTATTCCAAACCAACTTCCTGTTGGATCTTCCTGAGCAGGATATGTAGTATATGTTGTCCCACCATCTGTTGAAACATTCAATGCAATTTTGTCAAATGGAACTACATTTGTTCCACTTAACACATCATAGATGATTTGCACTTGATCTTTTGAAGATGGAAACAACTTTGAAGGTCTTTGAGCTACCAAACTTATGATGGCAGGTTTTGGGCCTGCAATCACATCTTGTTGCATAGCCGGGGCAATTGCATATGTATACAATTGCGAGCCACCACCACCCATACCGCCACCGCCACCACCGGCAATGAAATTTGTCGTGATGAAGCCTTCAACTTTGAATAATTTTTGACCAAGCGTATACGGTGAATATTGAGACTCTTCTATAAAGTGATTCTTGGTTGTGAAATATCCTGATTGATCAGCCATCGGAATTTCATTTCCTTTTCCATCGGACAACATCAATACAGGACTTGTGGAACTTATGACCACAGAATCGAAACGCACTTTTCTTCCAGCATACATAGATGCAATGCTTTGCGGATTTCTTCCTCTTGTACCTTTATAAAATTGGGATACTTCAAGCGTTGGTACATTGTCAAGCGTCGCATTTTTGGAAAGTGTTTTCACTGGTACTGATGAAATCAATTCCAATGCAGGCAATGAAACTCTCTGCTGAGAAAATGCATCAAATTCAAATGGTAATGTTGTGACAATCGCTGTACATTCAATCACATCACCAACACGAATTTTGTCAAACTGCGTTGTGCGAATCGTTGTGTCCCTCTGAAACAATGCAATCCCAACTTTCATCGATGCACTTGAATCAGCACTTGAGAGATATGTCAACCAACCTTTTCCCGTAAGCATTATTGGCCTTCTGTCGGCTCCCGACGGATTGATAAGCACAGACACTCCAGCTCTTCCTTTTACAATAACGGTATCACCAAAATGGGGTGATAAATAGGAAGGAATCGCAAGTGAATCAGGAGTGAGAATTGCTAATTCTTGTACTGATTTTTGTTCAGCGGCAATGGTGGTAGCACTAAATGTCAAGAAAGCGCATAAGGCAAAAAGGAATTGTTGCAGTTTCATGTGAAATCTTTTGGTTGATGAGAATGTATCGCAATATAGCAAATCAATTTGCTATCAGTGGGCATTTCAACACTTTTCAGCTATTCTAAGTTTCGCGGTTCTTGCTCTGGGATTCCCGGAAATCTCTTCTTCACTCGCTTCAATTGGCTTATTGGTTATGATGCGTAGATATGGTTCATGTTCATCACTTCTTGAAGCTAGTTCTTTGAATACATGCTTCACAATGCGATCTTCAAGAGAATGATAGGAAAGTATGACAATGCGACCACCTGTTATGAGCTTCGGAACTATGCCTCTGATTGTTCTTTCAAGAACATCCAATTCCCCATTCACCGCAATGCGAATTGCCTGAAAGACTCTTGCAAGTGATTTTGAAACAATGTGAGGTGGAACGCATTCTTCAATGATGTGTCTCAAATCATATGTTGATTGCAGAGGAGCCGCACGGCGGCGCTCAACGATCCGCCGTGCGATTATTCTTGCAAAAGGTTCTTCCCCGAAACCTCGCAGAATATGGTGGAGTTTACCCTCCTCAATCGTATTCAGCAATTCTTCCGCAGTTTGCCCCTCCGGACCGAATCGCATGTCAAGTTTTGTATTGAAGCGATAACTAATGCCTCGCTGTCCTTTATCCAATTGCCTGGATGATACTCCCAAATCAAGTAATACTCCAGAAATGCTTTGCTCTCTGATATCATCCTCAATCATCGAAACAAAATTCTTGTTCCTAAGGTATAATTGACCCGGTTGTGCTTCGATGATGCTTGTAAATTTTTCCGTGCAATGTGCAATTGCATCTGGATCCGCATCATAAGAAATCAAAGTGCCTTGTTCATTCAAGCGGGAAAGTATCTCTGCGGTATGACCTCCGCCACCCAGCGTGCCATCGATATATGTTCCATCAGGACCACATGTCATCAATGCATCTATACATTCATGAAGCATGACCGGCAAATGATAGTCATATTCCTGAATCTCGGGATTATCGGATACTCGCGGTCTCCGCTTTGCCTTGTATTGCTTCTTATTGCCCATTCGGACGCTGCATCACCTGTGAAGCAACTTGCTCATAACTTGCTTCGAACTTTCCAAGATATACTTCGAATTCTTCGGGTTGCCACAATTCGATGTGATCTATCATCCCAACAATGACAACTTTTCCATCTATCCCGGCAAAGTCCAAATACTTTCTAGGAACTATAATCCTTTGCTGAGCATCAAGCTCTACCTCTTCACTCCATGCAAGAACAGTACGCAAGAAGAATCTGCTCTGTTCATCATATTGATTCAGCTTCGCATATTCAAGTTCATATCTACGCCATTCATCCAAAGGATATGCAGCTACGCATCGGTCCGAGCCCCTCGTAAGCACAAATGTATTGAGTGCTTCGGGAGACAAAGCCCTGCGCATCTTTGCCGGGATATTCACTCGACCCTTCGAATCGACTGAATATGTTTCTTGTCCTTTGTAAAAAGCCATGATTCTTCTGAATATGAAAAAAGGTGTTTCGCGGAAATCATTCAATTGCCAAAACATCATTACATATCACTTCCTCAATGAGAGGGCTTTCTTAAGCGATTGTAATGCAAATCGAGAATATGTCTCGTGGACACAATCTCCCACATTAGGCTTTCATTGAATACTCTTTCCCACTTTTACCCACAATTTTGACACAAAAGTCACGAATCAGCATGACTTCACCAATACTTTTTTCACCCACTTTCTCACTTTTGGTGATTTTCTTGATATTTCTTCATTTCTTCACAAAAGTGAAAAACAGAGGGGATTTTTATTGCCATTATTTTTTTATCGGATTTTTACAAGTGCAGACAGAACTTTATTGCAGTGTAACTCACTGTATTTCAATATGTTATGGAATAAATTGGATTGTGAAGGGTTTTTGATTGGAGGGATCAGCATGGGAAAGGGGATGCTATATGTTCAGTGTATATCGACTTCCAGTTGACCAGAATGTAATCCCAAGGAACTTCCTCATGGCTGCTGCATGCCTTAAATCAAGGAATTCCGGCAAAACACAAGATCATGGCTTCCCTCCATGAACATGTGCGGTTACTGAACATTTCAAACATCCCCCACTTTCTCCCACTAAGATGTACAAAAAAACAAAACTTTTTTTGATTGTGCAACGATAAAGATATTATGTCAAGCTTTTTTCCCGACATAAAAAAATAATGGCATTATTTACTAGAATATTGCCATATAAAAATGTAAAGAATACTGATAATTATTCTTTTTCTTGGAGAAGTTCTTATTAGATGTGGTAACTATTCGATTTACAGGGAGGAAATCACTTGTGAAAGTGAGTGCATATTGAGGGCTTTTGCAAGAGTTTTTGCTGCTTTTTTATACTTATTTGCTTCAGATTTCCGGGTACCCGAGAGAAGCTGCGCAATATTTGCGATAGTTAGCAATTGATATTCTTTGCCTAGATCAACACTTGATTTTGCTGCTGTTTGAAGATGTTTCCAAGCCGGAAGGGCATCATTGATGGAAAGATGATAGGTGGCATAGGCATTGTCCAATAAACACATGATGATTGGGTCATTGAGTTTTTGCGACAATTGCGAAGTTTCTTTAAGGAAAATTGATGCTCTGTCTGAATCACCAACAATGAGAGAAATTCTTGCCATCAACAAAGACAACATTGCCTCATCACGTTTTGGAATTGAACCTGCATGCAATCCGAGAAATTCATTTCCGATTGTCAATGCATGTTCATAGAGTTCTTCTTCACAAGCATCAATCATTTCTCTTTCCATTGCTGCGGAATCCGGTTTGATTGCATCATGCAATTGTTCCTCATTTCCTTCTTCTGCTTGTTGTTCAAGAAATTCTGTTTGCTGAATAGTTGGGATATTCATTCCAAATTCTTCTCGCAATTCTGCACCTATTCTTGTACGGCTTAGCGTCTGTTCCAAAGGTGCCTCTTCTCCTGAAAGAGTAAGCTGTCTGATATTTGAATCATATTGCTGCAATGCAAAACCACTTATGCTTGGCATTGCCATATTCTGCGATGTCTGAGCAATTTCAAGCAAACCATGTTGCACAATTTCTTTTTCTCCGGCACCATTTGCATGCGCAACGATATAAGGTGTGATTTGTGAGCGTTGTACTTCATCCAAACCTTCTGCCTGCTCTTTGAGCACATGCAACATTTGAGAATGAATAGCGGTTTTTTCTTCATACTCGAGAGAACGTTCAAAATAATCGCGATAAAAAGTTTGTGTGAATTCAAAGAGGGTTGTCTTGATGCCGTATCTATCATGAGGACCCAGACTTCGCAGAACACCGGTTTTTGCCTGCACTCTTTTAATTCTTCGAATCGCTGTCACGATATCAACATTCAACAACTTTGAAATGATGAATGCGCTACTCTCCACTCCCTCTGCCGCACACAATGAAAGCAACATCACCTCATCTTCATTAAGATTTTCTATCAACTTGGAAAAAGCCGCATGAACACTTGATGGGAGAAGATCTCCACGAATGAATTCGTCCTTTACCGAACCATCATCCTTGAATGGAGTGACTTTTGAAAAATAGCGAACATATTCAGTGACAACACTTGGAATGCCGGAGGTTTTGCTGTATAATACTGATTCGAATTCTTTATTTCCCGAATAGTCATGCAGCATTCTCACACATAATTCATGCACTTCATCAGTATTGAAGGGTTCCATATCACAGAATTGAAAAACCTTGCCATCGTTTTTGATTGTTCGCAATACACTTAATAGTGGTGAGAGCGTTTCCTCAGCAACACTTTTTCTATATGCAATCACCAACAAGATTGGAAGTTTTGCAATATTTTCAGAAATCTTTTCAATGAGCAAGGCAGATTCTGCATCGCACCAATGCATATCATCAAGGATGAGAATCAAAGGATTTTTTATAGCCCACTGCTCAAGTGTTTTATAGAATTCGAGATATAAATCCTTTTTCTCAGCTTTTTCATCTTTCTTCCCCTCGGCTTTTTCTTTTTCATTTTTATAGAGTTGGACATCGCGATTAATTTCTTTGACGGCATCAACCAAGTCACCAAAATATGGTACTGATGTCAAGAGCGTCATACCAATATTGATAGCCAACTTTTTCTTCGGCGTCATCACTTTTTCGCCAGACTTCAATTCTTCAATCAATCGAAGGAAAGGCCCTAAAGGTTGGAGCATTCCCACCTGCATCGTTCCCACAGGTGCTTGACATGCAGCCATTGATACAAGCGCTTTGTCTTGTTGTTGCATTTCTTGTTCAAAGACACGCAAAACGGTTGTTTTTCCAAAACCTGTTTCACCGGAAACAAAGACTACACTACCCTGCTTCTTCTTTAATCTTTCGACTGAAGAGTGAAGCAAATCAAGCGTTTTTGCTCGATGTATGGTTATGTTTTGTTGTTCCATGATTTGGTTTGAATTAAGGGATTGCAAGATACACAGATTGCAAGAAAAATCACCCTGAAAAACAGAGGCGAGACCGAAGTCTCGCCATATTCTTTTCATAATGCATCATGAATCATTTTGCGAAGAGTCATTAGAATCACTTTCCGGATCATTGCCGGGGTCAATCTGGGGGTTATCAGATTCGGCAAAAGGTGGCAGGTCAAGAATTTTCCGACTTTCTCCCGGAGGCAATTCTTGCACATCTCGAAGTTGTCTTTCAATCGCTCTGGATCTCACACCTGCTTGGTCTATCTCTTTGGCAGCCGATTCCAATTTCCTTTTTGTTGCTTCGAGGACAGTACCAAATTTTCCGAATTCATTCTTAACGGCATTGAGAACTTGCCATACTTCTGTTGTGCGTCGTTCAATTGACAAATGTCTGAATGCGAGTTGCAATGTGCTAAGATGCGCAACCAATGTTGTTGGCCCTGTGATAACCACTTGATGATTTCTTCGAATCGTGTCGGTTAATCCGGGCTGATTCAAAATCTCTGCATACAGTCCTTCTGTAGGTACAAACATGATTACAAAATCCGTAGTCACAGGAGGATTCAAATATTTGGATGAAATTGTTTTTGCATTTGCAACAACAACATCGACGAATGCTTTCTTTGCGGAATCTAATTCTTTTTGCGTGATTGATCCTACGGAGTTATATGCATCCATCAATCTTTCATAAGCTTCAATGGGGAATTTTGAATCGATTGGAATCAAGACATTTGGCTCTGATTCATTTCTGCTTGGCACTTTTACAGCAAATTCAACTCTTTCTTGCGATCCCTCTTTCACAGAAACATTTTCATCATACTGAGATCTAGTCAAAAATTCCTCGAGGAGAATTCGAAGCTGAACTTCGCCGAAAACTCCGCGTGTTTTCACATTGCTGAGGACTTTCTTCAAATCCCCCACGCCATGCGCCAAACCTTGCATTTCGCCGAGACCTTTGTGAACTTGCTCGAGTCTATCACTGATTAATTTGAATGATTCATTGAATCGTTGTTCCAATCCTTCCTGAAGTTTTTCATCAACTGTTTTCCGCATTTCGCCGAGTTGTTTTGCATTGTCTTCCTGCAAAGTTCTCAGCTTGACTTCAACGGTTCCACGAATTTCACCCAATTTTTCATCGGTGTTTTTTCGTATGCTTTCCTGCTTCTGAACAAGATCATCGAATTTTACTCTTTGCATTTCATTAAGATCTTTTACGCTATCGGAGAAACGTTTTTCAAATGAGAGCAATGCTTGTTCTTGCTCTTGACGTGCCTCACGCAAAGCACGAAGATTCTCCTCGCGATTACGTGCAAATTCTTCACGAATGAGTGGATCCATCCGCGAAATGTCTGCATCCAATTTGATGAGTTTATCCAAACCATCTTGTTTGGAAGATTCATTTGATTTTCGAAATGAAAACCACATTGTAATCATGCTCATGAAGAGCAATAGAAAGAGTAGTACTTGTGAGATATCCATGGATAACCTCTTAAAGTTTGTGAAACATATCCCCGAATGGATTGATTGCAAGGGTCCCAAGATTTATGCAATGAGTTCATGCATTGGGGTGAAATGCATGAATGACAATCGCCGCCAACAAAGATTTATGACTTTGAGGGCGGCGATACACGATTTTGCGTATGTCTTATTGTATCAGTGTTGTTGTCCTAGACCAAACACTGACAATAGAATACCACCTTTTTCAACAAAAAACGGAACAAAGACGAGTGAAATGATCGCCATCAATTTGATGAGGATATTCAAAGATGGTCCGGAAGTGTCTTTGAATGGATCACCCACAGTATCACCTACAACTGCAGCTTTATGGGTATCCGATCCTTTGCCGCCCAATTGTCCTGTTTCAATGTATTTCTTTGCATTGTCCCATGCGCCACCGGAATTTGCCATGGAAATCGCAAGCATTACGCCAACAATCAAAGCTCCAATCAATAGACCGGCAACCATGTGTACACCAAATAACCAACCTGCAAGAAGTGGAGTAACGATAACAAGCAAGCCGGGTGCAATCATTTCACGCAATGATGCCTTGGTTGAAATATCAACGCAGGTTCCATACTCTGCTCTTGCTTTTCCTTCCAATAATCCAGGAATGGTTCTGAACTGACGACGCACTTCTTCAATCATGCTGAATGCTGCTTTACCAACTGAGCGCATGGTCATGGCTGAAAATGCAAATGGTAATGCGGCACCAACAAATAAACCTGCCATCACGATTGGGTCAAGCATATTGATATTTGGCAATTTTGCTCTTGTCAAAAATGCCGCTGTCAATGCAAGTGAAGTCAATGCGGCAGAACCAATAGCAAAACCTTTTCCAATTGCTGCGGTTGTATTTCCTGCTGCATCCAATGCATCTGTGCGTTTGCGTATGTCTTTACCCATTTCTGCCATTTCGGCAATACCACCTGCATTGTCGGAAACAGGACCATAAGCATCGATTGTCAAACCAACTGCAATTGTCCCAAGCATGCCTATCGCAGCCATTGCAATGCCATACATTCCCGCAAAGGAAAATCCAATAACGACAGTCACAGCCATGATAAGCATTGGAAGAACAGAAGAATTATAACCGAGTGATAATCCGTAGATGATATTTGTTGCTGCACCTGTTTGTGATGCATCTGCAACTTCTCTTACCGGCGCATATCTATGTGATGTATAATATTCGGTGATCAAACCAATTGCCAAACCAGCAATCAATCCTGCTGCAAGCGTAATGAATACTCCCATGTTTGTATGCATGCGCTCACCCAACATGAATGATTCAGGGAGCATGTTCATTGTAAAAGGATAGAGAGCAATCAACATCAAAATCGTTGAAATGATCAATGCATTTTTAAGAGATGATTCAACTTTCTCTTCAGATTTTGGGCTTACAAAGAAGAGCGAAACCAAACTTGCAATAATGCCAACGCCACTCACAAACAAAGGAAAGAGCAAAGCAGACGTTCTGGCTTCACCTTCAAGCATTGCGAAGGAAGCAGCTCCAATAACCATCGCGGCACAAGTTGATTCCGCAACGGATCCAAACAAGTCAGCTCCCATTCCCGCTATGTCACCAACATTGTCACCAACATTGTCTGCAATAACAGCAGGATTGCGTGGATCATCTTCGGGAATACCTGCTTCAACTTTTCCAACAAGATCGGCACCAACATCAGCGGCTTTGGTATAAATACCACCACCAACACGCCCAAATAATGCAACGGATGAACCACCCAATGCAAATCCTGAAAGAATTTCCATGATGAAATGTTGATCTACTGATGGATGAAGAGTGACAAGACCCAAATACACAAGAATCAACCCAACAACCGCAAGACCGGTTAATCCAAAACCCATCACCGCACCCGATTCGAATGCAATGCGGAATGATTTCTGCAAAGAAATTCTGGCAGCGGCAGCCGTGCGAACATTCCCTTTGGTTGCAATCTTCATTCCGATATAGCCGGAGGCAACAGATGTACCAGCGCCAATCAAAAAGCAGATCGCCGACCACAAACCAAGTGGCACGCCTGCATGGTCATCATTGACGGTGAATACGATGATGATCGCAAACAAACCCATGAACAAAGACAAAATGCGATATTCTCTTTTGAGAAATGCCATCGCTCCTTCTGCAATCGCAGAAGAAATCTCAGTCAATTTCGCAACCTCCTCAGGGGAAGAAGCACCCGTATCAATGGAAATTGCATTCACTCTACGTGAATAAAATAATGCAACGATTAGCGCCACTGCGCCAAGAGCAAGTATCAATCCAACTGTCATACAAAAAGTCTGAAAAGTGGAACAAGTAATTGTCAAATGAATGAGAATGTTAGTAAGAAGATAACTACAAACATTCGGCTTGCAAATATACGAAAGGAGGGGCTTATCATGAGGGGATTGGGGACAAATTACTCTGCTTAAGCACAAGAGAATTGCTTTTTTCTTGAACTCTTTCTGATTTCGTCAAGAGTGCGTATTTTTGCCATTCAATTTTGGTCTCCTAGCTCAGTTGGTTAGAGCGCTACGTTGACATCGTAGAGGTCACTGGTTCGAATCCTGTGGAGACCACCCAAAACCGATTCATTCCTGAAATCGGTTTTTTTATTGCCGCATATCAGTGGTTGCAACACCAATCACTACTCCATTTTTACGGATAGGTATAGAAAGAGTTTTCATCCAGATTTCTCCCCCACCGGCATCAAAATAGGGTTCAGACCATATTTCTTTATTTTCAAGCAATGGTTTGCTGAGCCAATCTTGAGCATCGATTGCATAGGTGGAGTCTGCTGCCAAGTCCTTGTAAGCAAGCCCATCTTTTGTCCTAAACCAATATGGACTAAATACACCTTTCCCATTGCTAATCTTGCAAATGGTAGCTCCAAAAGAATCATCATCACATGATTGCAAATATGTCTTTACCCTCCCAGACAAAGAACTGCTGTCAAAGGCAATGGTACCTGTTTCAAATGACTGAACAAAATTTCTTAATGCATTCTCAATTTTGGCTTCTTTGCCAATAGGAGCGGTTGATTCAGAACATCCAATTGTCGCAAACAACCATAACATTATGCCTGCCACATAGATTCGAACATGATTATTCATTGCAATCCTCAAAAATATTCCTCCCAAAATGCAAAAAAAGCAACAGCTCTCAATATACTTGAGAGCTGCTGCCGTATCCTGACCCCTGATAGCCAATGTAAAGATCATCCCGAGATGCAGAATATCACCCTATTCCGAATCACTGTGATAATATGGCAACTTACAGGGATTATACATGAATCATACCCCATAAAAACCCTATATTTTCTCTAACGATTGAAAATTTATGTAACAGACATGATATAAGCAGATAGGGATTGTTTTGGGCCAAGATTGCACTTCTTCCGCAAATTCATTCTGTGATTTTCTATGCTTTTAGTTGTAACACCACAGACTGATGAGATATATTGAGTGTTCAAACCAATTCGCATAAGTTTTGCGACTTTCATCTCCATTGGGGTTATTGATGGAATGAGCTTCAACAAAGAAGAGGAGAAACTTGGATATAAGTCCTCACTTTCAGACAACTTTGCATCCAAAACAGAGATATTGCGCCTTCCCTTTTCCACAATACTCTCTAATTCATGGATGATGGTCGGCCTTATCTTAGTTGATTGTGAAATTCTTTCAACCACCGAATCTAAGTCGGAAAGAATATTCTGAAAATGACTGTTTTTCTTTCTCAACAAATCATTTTCTACTCTCAATTGCATTACTTCATCCACTATATCTTTATTGTAACTGGGTTTCCCTTCAGACATCAAACGTAATTTTTCTTCCTTATCAAATTGTTCCAATCTCTTCAAATGAATATTTAACTCTTCTTGTTTAATACTGTTCATCACATCATTATATTCAATGAGTTTTTCTGAACAGATTTTCCATTCTTGAAAATCGAATGCCGCTTGCCAAAGATTTTCAAGAATTGCCGATTCCATTCGCTGGATCTTCATTTCTCGGGATAATAATAGAGCCTGCTCTAATGATTCCACTGATTTCTTGAAATCTTTGAAAGGGTTCTCTTTTAAACTTAAAAAGACGCCGATCTCCTTATAGAACTCTGCAGTTCTCAATATAAAGGGGGTAGCCTTATAAAACTCCAATCCTTCATTAAGTATCTGATAAGCTCCTTCCCAGTTATTCTCAAACTGTAATAAGTCCGATCTTCTCAAAAACAAAGCAACTCTGTCATATTCCCCTAAATAATGCTCCCAACTTTTTTCGGCCTTCTCAAGATGCTCCCTTAATTTCACCGTATTTTTCAACATCGAATAATTTCGAGCCAAGTTGATATGTAATTTATACTGCAATTCATGTGTTGCTTTTGCAAAAACTTGCAAAGCCAAAGCTTGTTCAATTGCTTTGTTCGAAGATTCCAAGTCTCCTTGAAAATAATACACGGAACCCTTTGTGAACAATGCTTCACAAAGAATCATGTGATTGTTTCCAAGATGCCTCTGCGCTATGAGTTCAACTGCAATAAGTTCACTTAAACTTTCGGCAAAGTGCTTATAAGTTACAAGGTAATGGCTAGCCATGAGCAATCTTGCCCGAGCATTTAATTCATAAGATTTGTGCTTTGCAAATTGAGCACAGACTTCAACAATTCTCATTTTCATTTCTTCAGGTGAAAATGATCTTCTTTGAAGATAGATTTCTATGAAATTCAGCATTGCTTCTTTCAAATGCTGATTGCCTTCTATAGACTGTTTAATTGAATCTGCAATTACAGGAAGGTCCTTCCCTTGATCGGCACGAATGGAATCAATAATCTCTCTGGATAGAACTTTTAGCGTTTTACCCTTTTTGGACTTCTTTTTATCAACTGAATTCATCAATCACCAAATGACAATGAAGAATATAATTCCCATGAAGACGCTTGCCCTTCTCACATAACTTTTACAATCAGCCAAGTCTGATTTTTCCTTAACTTTATGATACACAATATCGGAAATCTTCGTGAATTCTTGCCTTATTTGTCATGGCAAGTCCTTGACTAAAATAAAGAAGTGCGGCTTGACTCTCTTGCATTGCAATACATGCGATGTTCATTATTTGGAACAACCACCACTTCAACATGACCTGGATGCATATTATTCTGAATCGTATGCGATGAGTGAGCGTGAAACACATGCCTCTGAACATCGAAGATTATTCAGAATTCCTGAAATGTATTGGCTTATCTCACAATTGGAGAAATACGGAGTTCATTCGGGATCAACAATTCTTGACATCGGTTGTGATAAGGGTTATTTCTTGGATCAATGTCGAAGATTTGGTTATAAAGTCCAAGGAGTGGAGCCTTCCTCTTCAGCAAGATTATATTGCGACCAAGTCGGTCTAAATGTGATGTCGCAACTTGATCAAGTACAAGATGAATTTGATGCCATCACATTATGGCATGTGCTCGAACACTTCACGAAACCACATGAATTGATTGAGGACTGCAGAAACAGACTCCGACAAAATGGACACATTTTCATTCGCGTCCCGGATTTTAGATCATTCTGGAGTCGCATGCTTGGATCTTATTGGATTTGGTTTCAACCAAACAATCACTATGTGCATTATTCAAAAAATGCTTTGATTTCTTTATTGGAACAACATGGCTTTGAAATCATTCAATGTCAAAGCAGAAAACCAAATAATAGAACAACATTTAAAGCAGGTTTACTTGCCGATACAATTTTATTGGAAAATGTTGGATATAAGCAATCATTAAAAAAGTTTTTAGGGAGAATCTATGAGCATTTCACAGGCGTGGAATTATATCTCATTGCGAAAAAGACATAAAAAAAGCCCCATCATGCGATGAGGCTTTCATTCTACTAAATTGATTCACTTTATCATGCCACGCAATTCGGCAAGTGTCATTGACTTGGGACGCACAATTGGGGATCCCATCATGCGATGCACGAGAATCTGAGAACAAATACCCATTGCTCTTGAAACACCGAACATCACTGTATAGAATTCAAATTCAGTCATACCATAGTAATACAGCAATGAACCGGAAGCGGCATCAACATTTGGCCAAGGATTCTTTGCTTTTCCTTGCTCCTTCAATACTTCAGGAACAATGGCAAATAACTTCTTCATGAATTGCACATTGTCATCATTGAGATTTTTTTCTTCAGCAAATTGGTGGAAAGCAGTAAATCTTGGATCTGTTACGCGCAATACAGCATGACCATATCCGGGGATGACTTGTCCTGAACCAAGACGCTTGAAGCAATACTCACGCAATGCCTCATCGGTTGGAACACCACCAAATTCTTGACGAAGATCCATGATAAAACGCAAGCATTCTTGATTTGCCAAACCATGCAATGGACCCGCAAGACCATTGAGACCGGCACTCACTGAATAAAACACATCAGACAATGCGGAGCTTACTACATGCGATGTCATGGCACTGACATTTCCACCTTCATGATCGCTATGCAATACCAAATACAAACGGACAAGATCTTGCCAAGAAGCATCATCGCTAATGCCTAGCATGTGTGCAAAATTTGCACTCCAATCCAATCCGGTTTTAGGAGCAATCACATCGCCTTTGCCAAAACGAATTCTATAAATCCCGGCTGCGATTGTGGTGACACCACCAAGCAATGTCACACAATCTTCAAGTGTTGCTTTCCATAATTCATCTTTGGAAGCACCCGCTTCATATGATTTGCGAAATGCTGATTCTTTCTCCAATGCCAAAATGCCAATGCTGAGCATCACCATTGGATGTGTATCCTTGGGCAATGCTTTGAGCACGTCCCAAACAGAATCAGGAACATTCGCTCTTGATGCAAATGCTGCACTGATTTCCGCTCTCTCTGCATCATTTGGCAAAACGCCTGTACAGAGAAGGAAAAATATGTCTTCGGGAGTTTGCTTTGTCAATTCGAGAATTGGAATATTTCTGATGCGAAGACCTTCGTCGGCAGAAACCGAAGAAGTTTCACAAAGCAATGCGGGTACAGCCCTCATGCCACCAAGCACTTGCTCAATAGCAACAGTGGAGATTTGAGTGTCTCCATGTTCTTTGAGCAAAGTTGTTCTCTCGGCACGAAGCTGGGGAAGTTTCTCGTCGAGTCGAGCTTTGAACAAGTCCATTAAAATCACCTGAAATGTTGTGTAATGAAAAGTCAGTCTGAAGTGATATAGAGATATAGTTGTGCAACAAGCTCAAATGCGAGGAAGTTGCAGCCGCAAAGATACGAAATATGAATGATTGTTCATGAAGAAAAGGATTGATTTGATGTCATTTAAGTCTATGTGATAATATCAATCAATCGAATGCTATTTGAGGGAATGGTAAAACTCAATGATGTCGGATGCCAGCTTTGTCCAAGAAAGCTCTTTTTTGAGTATTCTTGCGCCTTCTTTGCAGGCATTTGCCAAGGAATGTTCAAAAAAGTCTCGAATTCCAAGCGCGATGTCATCCGAGTGAACTCCTTTAAACAATAGTCCGGCTTTCCCATGACGCAATGCTTCGGGCAATCCTCCAACGGGTGTAGCCATGACAGGTGTTTCAAAATGGTGGGCTATTGCGATGATTCCGCTTTGAGTGGCTGTGGCATAGGGCAAAATGCAGGCATCTGCCGAACAGAAAAAGAGAGGCGTTTCTTTATCTGAAACATATCGTATGTGTTTATGAACACGATGCTCAATCCCCAACTCTTTGATTTTTTGATCATAAGATTCAAAAGATCCATAGATCTCACCGGCAATGACCAAATGAATCGACTCAGGCAATGAGTTCATTGCTTCAATCAATTGCATGAGTCCTTTATATTCTCTTATGAATCCAAAAAACAAGAGCAATTGCTTGTCTTGTGGTAATCCCAATACCGTTCTTGCATCTTCTTTTGATATGGGATTTCCAAAATGGGTATAGATTGGATGTTCTCTTCTTAGAATCGGTTTTCCCAAATGCATGGACTGCAAATCATGTTCAACTGCATCGCTGATTGCAATGAGTCCGTCATGTGCTGAGAGCATATATCTCGTGAATGTTTTGTCACCCGGTCGTGATTCATGCGGCAATGCATTGTGCACCACACAAAGCTTTATGCAGTCTTGATGCATGCGCCTTGCCACAGTTCCAAAAGCCGGCCCCATGAAAGGCATCCAAAGTTGGGTGAGCAGCATATCGGGTGATTGCTTCTTGATTCTAGATGCAACAGAAAGCCAATTCAATGGATTCACAGTATCAAGTACGCGTTCGGCTGGTATTGGATCCGCATTATCATGTTCATTGACAAATTGAGAAGATCCCGGGAAGAGAAAGTCGGGGTATTGCCTTGTGAAAGTATAGGCCTTTTGTTGATGACCCAATTCTTCAATTGCTCTGTACAATGCCGCATTAAATTGAGCTATACCCCCTCGATACGGATAAAAAACTGAGAGATAAGCTATATTCAATGGCTTTGCACCATTCATTGCAATTGCCTTTTTATTGCTTGATGGACTTGTTCAACCGTGATATCATGCATGCATGATTGTGAACGCGAACAAGTTGCTCCATAATAACAGTCACATCCTGTTGATGGCTCAACAATTTCAGCCAAGCCAAACAAGTCGAATTCATGCTTATTGAAGATATTATTGAAGAGTACCATCTTTTTTCCAAGACCAAGCGCGATGTGCATTGTCATGGAAACAGCAGTCACAATCACATCAGCTTGTGATGCAATTGCCAAGAAATGCCAGACGGGATAAGAACCAATATACATTGCACCTGTTTCCTTGTGCAGCGTCACATTCAATTCATGTTCATCCTGTCCACCCAACAAAAGCGGTGCATATCCATCACTTTGCAGCATTGCAATCAATGTCCGCCAATGTTCTACAGGCCATAGACGCGTTGGCCATCGAGCACCCGCGCCAGTATTTAGTCCAATGATGATTTTCCCCGATGCATTTTCTTTTATGTATGAGAAATCATCCAAATGTCTTTGTTCAACATTCAGTACATATTGCTCACCATTATAAGTCAATCCGCATATCTCAAAAATTTCTTCGAGATAACTTTTGGTATTTGCTTTTGACAATTGATCAAATAAGCCGGTCATGAATTTATGTTCCGACTCTTTGTTCGCGATCGTCACATGACTATCCTTCCAAATGAATCCACGCTTTTCTTTTGCATTACATTCGGCTAGCAGCATAGCAGCTTCTTCATCTTTGCAGAGATTGATTGCAATATCAAAAGACTGCTTCGAAACAACATACACATCATTGAAAGTGAATGTTCGTATTGAGTCGATGGAATGTTCAGGCAATACTTCGGGATATGTTGTCAACCATGTGATATGACAACCGGGATAAAGTTTTCGATATGCCTCAATCAGTGGCGTGGTGCGAATCACATCACCCAAAGCCCCAAGCTTGATGATGAGAATGTTTTTGGTTTTGGGAGTATATTCCGTGCAATTCGGACATGTCATGCCGGATTCTTTATTTGGTCGGCAAGGCATGTCTCCACGGAAGTGCATGCAATCAAAGTGCAAATCTTGTATCGTCATTATGTTGAGTCATGGAATGCGTACATTCCCGAAAAGTGTAAGAGAATCATGCTATCTTTGCATATATCAATGATAGCCAAAAGCAATGAAAAATGTTCTGATCATCGCATATTATTTTCCCCCATCGGGTGGTCCCGGTGTTCAACGAGTATTGAAACATATTCAATACCTGCGGGATTTTGGTTGGAATCCGATTGTACTAACTGTTTCAAACGGAGATTTCCCCGCCAGAGATGAATCTCTATTAGCCAAAATTCCAAATGACATCATCGTCGAGCGAACTCACATATATGAGCCTTACGATGCATATCGCATGTTGATGGGGCAAAAGAAGGGCGTGCCAATCGATGTGAATGTCATAAAAAATGATCATCAAAGGCGAACATTCAAAGAGCGTATTGCCGAAGCAATCAGAGCAACTTTTTTTATACCCGATGCAAGAATTGGTTGGCTGCCAACAGCCGTTCCAAAAGCATTGGAATTGATAGAAAAGCACTCAATCGTTGCAATATACAATTCTTCACCCCCTTACACAACTTCGCTCATTGCCCGACAAGTGAAGCGGAAGACGGGTTTGCATTGGGTTGCGGGATTTCGCGATCCATGGACGGAATTCCTGACTTCCCCCAAGAGATGGTTTTTCCCCGCTTGGATTGATCGAAAATTGGAGGAATCCGTATTCACAGAAGCTGATGCCATTGAATGTGCTTGGATTGGCATCATCAAGGATGCTTTGCGGAAATTTCCAACATTACATGAGAATAAATTTCATCATGTCCCCAATGGATATGATTCCACGGATTATCCCGACCTTGAATATGTCGATATGTCGCTTGCGAAACCGGGAGTCTTTACACTCACCTATACCGGCTCAATGTATGGAAGACGCAATCCATCTGCTTTGTTTGCGGCTTTGGAATTATTGTCGAAAAGAGGCGAGCTTGATCCGGAATCAATTCACTTGAGATTCATTGGTCGCTTTGGAAATGAAGTGCATGACATGTTCACATCCACAACTTTTTCTTCTTCAATCGAAGTGATTGGTTATGTTCCTCATGAAAACAGCATTTCTTACTTGCTTGTTTCGGATGTTCTACTGTTGATTGTTGACGAAGCAAAAGAGAGCGAGGAAATTGTACCGGGAAAAGTATATGAATATATCGGTTCATTCAAACCCGTGATCGCAATTGCACCGACTCATGGCGCAATAGCAGAGTTAATGAATGAAACTTGTGCGGGTGGCATTGCGCATCAATCAGACATTGAAGGAATTGCAAACATCATACTGAGCATGTATCAAGCATTCAAAGAAGGGAAGCCGCTTGCACAACCAAAAACCGAGGTAATCAAAGGGTATGAGAGAAGAGAATCAACGCGGAAACTTGCACAATTGCTTGATGGAAAGTAATCATAGCAATTCATTTTTCTTTCTTGATTCATTTGCCATCTTGGATTTAAACTCTGTCATTTCTGTAAGAAGTTCCGGAAAGCATACACTCAATATTTGCACAGCCAATAATCCTGCATTTTTTCCACCACCAATTGCAACTGTTGCAACCGGAACACCCGGAGGCATCTGCACGATAGACAATAATGAGTCTTGTCCACCAAGTGCTTTTGTTTGCACAGGAACACCAATGACCGGCAATGGAGAATAAGCCGCAGTCATCCCCGGCAAATGTGCTGCCCCGCCGGCACCGGCAATGATCACTTTTATACCTCGCAAATGAGCTGTCTTGCCATACTCCGCCATGTCTTCCGGTGTGCGATGTGCAGACACAACCTTCAATTCATACGGAATTGAAAATGCTTCGCAAATGGTTGCAGCTTCTTGCATTGTGGGAAGATCTGAATCACTCCCCATGATGATTCCAACAATTGGCTCTGTTCCGAATCGTTTCACATCGAGCTCTGACATGATATTGCCTTTGGCTAAGAAAAAAAATTGCCCCGACGGATATCCTCTCGTCGGGGCTTCCGCTATAAAACTAAAAATCAGCGCTGATTAGGATTAAACAATGGTTTCAAACCTTGCCAGCATTCGAAATAATCTTTCTGTAATTCACCAGTTTCCATTGCATATTTCGTTGGACGATTCACAAATCGTGTCTCAACCATGAATGCAAATCCATTATTGATATAATGTGGTTCAAGTTTTGCATTGACTGCTTTTTCATAAGTGGCTGCATCCGGTCCATGACCTGACATGCAATTATGCAACGAACTTCCACCGGGAACAAATCCACCGCCTTCTTTTGCATCATAAGCTCCGGAAATCAATCCCATGTATTCATTCATGAAATTTCTATGGAACCATGGTGGTCTGAATGTATGCTCAGCAACCATCCATCTAGGAGGAAAAAGAACAAAATCCGCATTTGCAGTTCCGGGTGTATCGGAAGCTGAAGTCAATACAGTAAAAATTGAAGGATCGGGATGATCGAATGAAACCGTGTTGATGCAATTGAAATGCGCCAAATTATACTTGTACGGTGCATAATTTCCATGCCATGCAACAACATCAAGTGGGGAATGACGCAATTCTGCTTGCCAAAGATTTCCCATGAATTTTGAAATCACATGAAATTCTCCGTCAACTTGCTCATAGGATGCAACAGGATATTGAAAATCCCGAGGATTCGCCAATCCATTTGCACCTATCGGGCCAAGATCCGGCAATTTGAAAGGCGATCCATAATTTTCACAGATATAGCCTCTGGCATCTTCATCCATGAGGTCCACAGCGAATTTGATACCTCGTGGTATCACGCAAATCTCACCGGTCGTGACATGAATCTTGCCAAGTTCTGTTCTAAATAACAATGCACCTTGCTGAGGGATAAATAGCATCTCTCCATCTGCATTGTAGAAATATCTATTTTTCATTGAAGAATTGATGGCATAAATATGAACCGCAACTCCGGATTGAGATGAAGAATCACCACAACCGGCCATCGTAATGATGCCATCAACCATATCCTTCGGAGTACTTGGAATCGGATGCGGATCCCAACGCAATTGATTTGGCGTGGTCTCGACTTCATTGAATGGAGTCGATCGAATCAATCCATTGTCTATGCGCTCATAGGGCTTATGTACAACGGATGGTCTGATTCTATACAACCATGAACGCTTATTGGCTCCTCTATGCGCTGTAAAAGCCGAACCATTCACTTGCTCGGCATAGAGATTGTAGGGATTCTTTTGTGGGGAGTTTTGACCATGAGGCAAAGCACCTACCAATGCCTCCGTTGCAAATTCATTGCCAAAACCTGAATTGTATTGAAGTTCCATGTCAACTTCCTGATAATTGGGGAATAATCACCCTGCAATCCTCTTTTTTCATTCTGAAAAAGGAGTTCAACAAAAATAACAAGGTTTTTCGACTTCGCCTCGATACAAATGAAGGAAAATGTGGGGAAAACGCCGATGAAATGGCTTTGCTCTATGAGGCAAGTTTCGTATTTTTGTGCTTTCTGTTTAATTAGTTCTCCAATTCAATATTTGAAGGTCTTCTCCCAATGAACAACGGTCACATAGTTCAGGTGATTGGCCCTGTGGTGGATGTCGAATTCCCAAATGGTCATATTCCCCCGGTCCTTAATGCTCTCGAAATTCCCAGAACCACAACAGAAGGCAAAGAAGATGTCTTGATTTGTGAAGTGCAACAACATCTTGGAGAAGACAGAGTTCGCTCCATCGCGATGGACTCAACAGATGGATTGGTTCGTGGCATGACAGTCAAGGATACCGGCGCACCGATTTCCGTTCCGGTTGGACCTGAAGTTCTTGGTCGTTTGATCAATGTGACAGGTCAAGGCATTGACCTCAAACCTGCAATTCAGGCAAAAACAAAATATCCCATTCATCGCCCCGCTCCTGATTTCCAATCACTTTCCACAAAAAAGGAAATGTTTGAAACAGGAATCAAAGTCATCGATTTGATTGAGCCATTTACCAAGGGTGGTAAAACCGGTCTTTTCGGTGGTGCAGGTGTTGGTAAAACAGTTATCATTCAAGAGTTGATTCACAATATCGCAAAGCAGCACGGTGGTTATTCAATCTTCGCCGGCGTTGGTGAGCGTACTCGTGAAGGAAATGACTTGTACCTTGAAATGACTGAGTCAAAAGTTATTGACAAAACAGCTCTTGTGTTTGGTCAGATGAATGAACCACCGGGAGCCCGTGCTCGCGTTGCTCTCACAGCACTCACAATGGCTGAATATTTCCGCGATGAAGAAGGTCGAGATGTATTGTTGTTTGTTGATAATATTTTCCGCTTCACTCAAGCAGGTTCAGAAGTATCGGCTCTTCTTGGTCGTATGCCTTCTGCAGTGGGCTATCAGCCAACATTGGCAACTGAGATGGGTGGCTTGCAAGAGCGTATTGCATCGACAGACAAAGGATCTATCACATCAGTGCAAGCTGTATATGTTCCCGCTGATGACTTGACAGACCCCGCACCTGCAAATACATTCTCTCACTTGGATGCAACAACGGTTCTTTCACGTCAAATCGCCGAGCTAGGTATTTATCCTGCTGTTGATCCACTTGATTCAAGTTCACGTATTCTTGATCCACTCATTATCGGTAATGATCATTATACAACCGCAATGCGTGTGAAGAAAGTATTGCAGACATACAAAGATCTTCAAGACATCATCAATATTCTTGGTATGGACGAATTGTCAGATGATGATAAACTCACCGTGTATCGCGCTCGTAAAATTCAGAAATTCTTCTCGCAACCTTTCTTCGTTGCAGAGCAGTTCACAGGATTCCAAGGTCGCTATGTGAAAATCGAAGATACAATCTCCGGGTTCAAATCGATTCTGGATGGCGAAGTTGATAATATCCCCGAAGGATATTTCAGCTATAAAGGCACGATAGACGAAGTGCATGATGCATTCAAAAAAGCAAATGCATAATTGATCCCCATCATTTTTGAAGAATTATGTCTGAACATCTTCTCGATATAGATATCGTCACTCCGCAAAGAATCATCTTTAGCGGAAAATGTATCTCAGTTGCTTTGCCCGGTGCGAAGTCTCCATTTCAAGTTTTATACAATCACGCTCCGATTGTATCCGCTCTCGAAATTGGAGCCATCAAGATTGTAAATGAAGACAATAGCGAAGTTGTTTATGCTACCGAAGGAGGTTTCGTTGAAGTTCTCCAAAATCGCGTATCAATCGTTGTTGAAACTGCCGAGCAATCTTCTGAAATCAATACCGAATCGGCAATGGCCACAATCGCTGAATTGCAACAACAACTCGAATTCACAACCACGATACATCAAAGAGATCAATTGAAACATGCGATTTCCATTCAGGAAAATCGCGTCCGTATTGCAACAAAATGATTTCGAATTTGAATATTCGCTCATAAGGCCATCTTTGATGGCCTTTTTTGTTTAAAAACAACAATTCCCGTAAACAGGGGAAGCGTCTACGGGAACCGTGCTCTTAGGGAAGAATAGGTTTGATGCAAAAAACCAATCAGGTTTTGCAGCATTGATGGGGGAAGCATCAAACCCGGGGGTCAACATATAATATGCCATGAATGGCTAATAATAACCAAGTTTCTGGTTAATATTCAGCAAAGCATGTGCCAAAAACCCGGATTTTCTACTTTTGATGATGATTATTTGTTGAAAAGCTGATACTCTTTGATAAAGAGCTCTTTTTGAGTGGAACTGAATGTTTTTCCTCTTCTATTCATGACTGCATCTGCTACTAGCATTGCTTTTTGCAGTTCATAATTTCCCCCTTTTTGAGACTTTTCAGATGATGTTCCCCAAGAGAAAGAAGGTATTTCTTTCGGTGGGAATACCCCGATATCATGTATGGATGAGCTAACTCCTATGATTGTCCCTGTTGACAAACATGTGCCAATTGCGGTTTTCGTGTGATCCCCTATCATTGCGCCGAGGAACATCTGTCCAGTTTGAATAGGTTTGCCACGCAATGTCACATCAATCATTCCATAGGTGTTTTTGAGATCAGAAGTTGTTGTCATGGCTCCGAGATTTACCCATTCACCGCAATAAGAGTGACCGATGAATCCCTGATGCTGTTTATTTGAAAACCCATGGAAAATAGTTTGCTCCACCTCTCCGCCAATTTTACAGTGGGGTCCGATAACTGTGCCAGAATATACTTGTGCGCCCGCTTTTATGATACTTCCCTTTCCAATATAACAAGGACCTTGAATAAATGTTTGGGCCATGATTGTAACATCTGATTCAATGATGATTGGACCTTTACTTGCATCCAGAACAATGCCGGGTGCAAATTCACAATGCTTTCCGATTGCAATCTTATCAACATTCAATGCAAAAACATGGCCGGGCAATGATTCTTTTAGCTGCTTCGAAAAGAAAGCGAAAGATTCTGTAATCGCTTTGGGGGCCATCATCATGGCATCCCATTGATATTGCATTCTGTGGATTTCTACTTGTGTGACAGGCAAAGAATCTGTTGGAAAGCTTGCCATGGCTTCTTCAAATGAAGGAGCAAACAAATTCAGATTTGAAAGTTCTGCTTCATGCATGAGATATGCGCCAATAATGAGCTCTTTATCACGAATGATGAAAGACTGAGCGCCATCGATTGCCATGCGTCGTAAAATGGTAATGAGTTGAGAGGATGGGGCAATGTCTGCTCTAAGAATCATTACCGGACAAGTTGGTTTGGATAAATCACCAGGTGCTAAACCTTCCCCCTCTTGAAATGCCCTCTTTTGAAGATCACGTCCGATAAATGACAATGAGAACTCTGGCAAGCCATCACGAAACACCTCGAATGATTTGCGACCTCCATAAAGCAATTCCCATGAGGAATGCATCACGGAAAAAGGATAAAGAGATGCCTCGATACCTTCTGATTCGGCGAGAATCAATGTAAAAAGAGAGTGTTGCATGAGTAATCCTGATTCAATTCACCATGACAAAAATCATTGTTAGAGTGGCCAAAAGCAAGGAATTTTAATCTATGATAGAATATTCACAATAATGCTACTTGGCAACATGTGGCATCAAACCTGTCCTCGTAGGAATATCATCCTTGATTTCACAATATATTGTCAATGCCTCAATACTTCAATCTGAATGTTTTTCAAACATATCTTACACAAGTACTTTTCCATAATCAAATCAAACTTAGCGCAGTTCTTTTCCCAGATATGTAAGTTTGCACTCATGGACAACACATAACTTTTCTATTCTCAGCAAGGAATCAGATGAAAAACATATCTGCATACTTATCATTAACCGTCATAGGTGTATGTCTGTTAACCTTACATGCATCTGCTGCACAACCCGATAAAGCAGCACTCATGAAACGCGGACAAATAATATACAATGAGTATTGCAAAACATGTCATCAAGCAAATGGACAAGGATTATCGACCGTGTATCCTTCAATTGCTGGATCAGATTATATCAAAACAAAAGGCGTGAAAGTTATCACAGACAATGTGGTAAATGGATTGAAAGGAACAATTACCGTAAATGGCAAAAAATTCAATAATGTTATGACAGCCCTGCCGACAAAGTATTCAAATGCAGACGCGGCTGCCGTGATAACCTTTATACTGAATAGTTGGGGAAATAATGGTGGAATCGTCTCAGAAGCAGATGTGAAGAAAGTTCGCAAAGTAGGAAAATAACAAACTGGATTTGGTTGAAAGTAAAAACCCCGACATGGTATGTCGGGGTTTTTTTTGGAAGCTTGCTCCGTATTCGGTCCCAGCGAGACCGTGTATATGCCGGGTGGTGAATCCGGCATATCACTGCCATTGTTGGGTGGCGAAAAGAGGGAGAGAGAGTGCTCTTCCGTATCGACTATGTGGTGTACTCGATACTATTAAGACAGTTTGTATCGATGGAACCTTACACAAAGCAAAACTTCACAATTGGGGTATAATGACGATCCGACTTTTCATTTCTTGCATGAAATCTTACACTTTTTGCAAAAAAAAACTCCCGATGGGAGTTTGATTTTTCTAAGTGCTTGAAAGTTCACCATTTCATGAGATTTACTTCATCCACATAAACTGTTTGCCTAGTTCTAAACAAAGCAAGAACGATTGCAAGTCCAACCGCAGCTTCTGCAGCAGCGACAGCCATGACAAAAAAGACAAACATTTGTCCGGCAGAATCTCCAAGATATGCCGAAAAGGCAACCAAAGTAAGATTAACCGCATTGAGCATCATTTCGATGCACATGAAAATGATGATTGCATTTCTTCTGGTAATGACACCTGCGGCACCAATCACAAATATGATCGCTGATAATGCAAGATAAAATTCGAGGGGTATCGTTGTTATATTCATAATGTTACTCTTGATGCGAAATCAATGTTGATATCAGTCTTCGATATTTCTCTTCGCCAAAATGATGGAACCAAGGACTGCCGCTAATAGCAACAGTGAGATTGCCTCAAAAGGAAAAATATATCCTGAGAACAAGACATTTCCGATTTCAGCCGGAGATCCAATCTTCTCAGCCGAAGGAGCAAGTTCATTGAATCCTGTTGGTGTTGACAAAAATGCCAATAATACTTCTAAAGCCAATGCACTTGACAATGCTATGGCAAGCGCAGTTCTAGGATTAAATCTCTCCTTTAATGCATCTTCTTTTCCAAGATTCAACAACATGATCACAAATACAACCAATACCATGATTGCACCTGCATAGACAAGAATCTGAACAGCAGCAATGAATTGCGCTTGCAGTGTGAGATATAATCCCGCCAAAGCAAAGAAATGCATGATGAGTGAAACAGCCGCCGAAACAGGATTTCTTCTCGTAACAAGTAGAATTCCCGTGGCAACAGACAAAATGCCAAGAATAAAAAAGGCAATGGTTTGAATATTCACGAAGTTCTCAGATTAATGACTGAAAGACGAACAAAAATACTAAAATTTCCAGCTTAAAAAGCCCCAAAAACAACGTTTCTCAACTCTGCGACAGCACTTGTCCCATATATTGCACCAGAGAGACCATTTTTGCATAATTCATGCGTTTCGGACCAATGAGCCCAATGGAACCATGAGTTCCCTTCATTGAATATGACCCCATGACCATGCTATACTCCTGAAGTTTTTCCTCTTTCAACTCATTTCCAATGACAATTTTTACGGATTGCTGCTGTATGTCATCATGATGATCAAGCAAGTGAATGATTACATCTTCATTCTCTACCAATTCAATCACACCTTTCAAATGACTTGGAGAATCAAATTCCGGATACTCCAATAAATGCCTCGCACCTGCAATGTGAACCTTTTCATCTTTTGAAATATGTGGGCTCAACAATGTATCAACAGAATCAATAAATAATCTGAGCAATGAATGTTGACCACTTGCCCCATCCATCATCATTTCAACAATATGTTCACGCAAAAATCTAATTGACTTTCCGCTGATTCTGCTATTGATGAAATGTGAAGTATGATCCAAAAACTCTGAGTCATAAACAATATCGGTTTCCAATGTTACCGTTCGTACGATATTGGAATCCAATTCCATCACAATCAATAATCTATATGAAGATAAAGGAACAAGATGTGCCCTCTTCACTATGATGTCGAGCATCTGTGGCAATTCAACTATTGCCAAGCAATGAGACAATGCACCTAAAATTCTCGATGCATCTTTCAATACCTGATCCTGAGATACTGCTTGCAATTGATCCTTTACAATATGTCTGTCTTTTGCAGACAATTCACGAACATCCATCAATGTATCAACATAACAGCGATATCCTTTATCTGTTGGCACCCTTCCTGCGGAAGTATGAGGATGACTGATGAATTGCATGTCTTCCAAATCTGCCATCACATTGCGAATCGTTGCCGGACTCAATGTAAACTCTTCGGACGTCTTGGACAAAAACCGCGAACCAACGGGTGATGCCGTGAGAATATATGACTGAACGATGGATCGAAGAATTGACTTCTCTCTCTCATTCAAATCTCTACCATGCGAATGATTATATGTAAATCCTGAATTCATTTCATCATCAAATATGAGTACACGAAAATAATGAATCTTGGCTTTGTTTCTTTGTCTTGTCTGTACATCGTAGATTTGTCTATTGATTATCACTGTGAATCATGTAATGGACTATCTTTCAAAAGCTGAACAGGCAAGAATTCGTTTGCTTGACAAAAAGCGTGAACGCGAGGAACAAGGTCGATTTATTGCAGAAGGCATCAAAGTTTGCAAGGAATTATTGGGCTCCGCATTAACCATCCAATATGCGGTGATTCCGGATGATGCCAAAGAACATGCTCTTGAATTGGCAGATGAATTCGAGCAAGCTGGCATTGAAGTTTGCCTTGCCGGGCCCGCTGCATTTGAACGCATGTGTGATGCACATTCTCCTCAGGATATGTTCTGCATTGCCGAATTGCCTGCTTTGCAAGATGGAATTCCATCCACTTTTTTGGCTCTAGAAAACATCAATGATCCTGGGAATCTTGGAACAATCATGAGAACAGCCGATTGGTTCGGAATGCAATCCATCATTTTGGGAGGAAATTGTGCCGACCCATTTGGTCCAAAAGCACTTCGATCAGCGATGGGGTCAACATTTCGCATGACTATTCATATCAAAGATCAACTTTCTCCATTTCTCGATTCTTGGAAAAAAGCATTTTCCGACGGAGAAATTCTTGGATTACTTGTCGATGGCAAACAATCACTGCAAGATTTGAATACATTGCCCAAACATTGGGGAATGATCATGGGCAGCGAATCGCATGGTTTGTCTGATAGCACTCAAAAGCACATCACATTGCCTTTGAAGATAGAAGGAATAGGTGCGGCTGAGTCTCTCAATGTTGGAATTGCAACCGGCATTTCTCTTTATCACTGCCTTACGATGATCAAAAAGCAATGATTTATCAATCCATGCGTCAAAGAGCAGCCAATAAGAATGATTATGACTGACAAACAAACACATAGAACCACAAAAGTGATAGCACAGAATCGCAAAGCAAGACATGATTTTGAAATCATATCCACGCTTGAGGCGGGCATTGTGCTTACCGGTACAGAGGTAAAATCTCTTCGCGCAGGGAAATGTAATTTGCAAGACAGCTATGTATTATATCAGTCCAAGCAATCAACTGCTCCAATGTTGATAGGTACGCATATCAGTCCTTATGATCACGGCAATAGAGAAAATCATTTGCCCACCAGAGATCGCGTATTGCTTTTGCATGATCGTGAATCAACCAAACTTAAGCAAGCCATCCAAGAAAAGGGGATGACGGTGGTGCCATTGTCTTTTTATTTTTCCGGACCCTATGTTAAAGTCGAGATAGCGGTTGTTCGCGGAAAAAAACTTCATGACAAAAGAGAAGATTTGAAGAAAAAAGATATCGAGCGAGATTTACGCCGTGGGGAATAAAAAAAACCGTTCATTTGAACGGTTTTTATATGAATCAGCAATTCGTTATTGTTTTTGTGTTTACCGATTCAAGAGATTTCCTTTCAATGTTTCAAGCGCAGTACGCACTTTGATATCATGTCCAAGATAATTTTCGATTGTCTGACATGAATGCAACACTGTTGTATGATCTCTTCCGCCAAAATGAGCACCGATGCTCTTCAATGAAGTTCCAATCAGCATTTTGATTAAATACATTGTCATTTGTCTAGCAATGACAACCTCATGTTTGCGCGTTTTTGCGGAAAGCATTTCAACGGGAATTTGATAATAAGAAGATACTTCCAATGCAATGGTATCCATGCTCAATTGTCGAGCAATTGTCCCTGCAATTCCCTGCACCACTTCTTTTGCAAGATCCAAGCCCATCACTCTGCTATCTAGTGAAATCTTGGCTATGAGCTTGATCAATGCGCCCTCTAATTCTCTGACATTGCCATTGATGTTTTTGGCAATATACTCGGCAACTTCAGGTTGCAAATCAAAACCTTCATCTTGAGATTTCTTTTGGAGGATTGCCATGCGCATTTCAAAATCAGGTAATTGAATGTCGGCAGAAAGACCCCATTGAAATCTTGAAATCAAACGCGCATCAATGTCTAGCAAATCTTTTGGTGGCTTATCACTTGTAAGCACAACCTGCTTGCCTTGTAGATGCAATGCATTGAATGTATGAAAGAAATGATCTTGTGTTTTTTCTTTGCCACCCAAAAATTGAATATCATCAACAATCAACACATCAACGCTGCGGTAAAAATTGGTGAATTCATTGAGTTTATTGTTTTGAATGGCATTTACATATTCAAAAGTGAAGCGCTCGCTATTTGTATAGAGCACTCTAGCCCCTGCTTTGTGAGAAACGATATAATTTCCAATTGCTTGCGCCAGATGCGTTTTGCCAAGACCTGTCCCACCATAAATGAAGAGCGGATTGAAGTTTGTTTTTCCTGGTCTTTCGGCAACAGCAAATGCAGCGGATGCAGCAAGTTGATTGCTTTCACCACGCACGAAATTGTCAAAAACATATCGTTGATTCAATGCAGATAGAAATTCAAAATCCGGCTCTGCTTGCTTGCTTTGTGCAGCAAATTGCAAAACTGATTGATTTCCCGTAGCGGGTGTATTGCGCAATGCAGGGATGCGAATTGTTCTGTCTTCAAGAGATGTCTCGCCCTTGCTCACAACAACTTCATAACGCAATGAAGCATCTTCACCTGCAACTTGACTGAGTGTTTTGCGAAGCAAATCGCGATAATGCTCTTCAATCCATTCAACAAAGAATTGACTGGGAACTTCTATCGTGAGGGTATTATCTTCCCATGTGAGGGGTTTTATGAGTTCAAACCACGTCTTCCACATCTGCGAAGAAACATTGTCCCTGATAAGAAGAGACATTCCTTCCCAATATTCTATTGCCTGCGGGCTTCGTGACCTTAAGGATTGCCCTAATTCTCCGGATGCCAAATTATTGGCTTCATTGGATTGCTTTTTTACGATATCTGCTCGGGATTGCTTTGCTCCCGGAAATAAATCAATTGTGTCGCGTTTTCTAGCCAAGAGGATACTCCTTTTCCAAATAGCTGGCATGAACTGATTGAACACACAATTCATAAACATGATTGCGCCTCAATGGAGGTTCATAGACCGTTGAGCTGAGAATGCACGAACTGTTTGTCCGCGCTTGTTACCACAACAAGTGTTGTTAAATGCATGATGTCAAAAAGCCAAAATTGAGGAATGACTTTTTTTCATCGAACCGGGATTTTACCGAGGGGAAATCGGTATGTTCAAACAGCGGGCGGATATTCCTAGCGGGGTTGGAGTGTATCCGAAACGTAAATAACTGTTCTTCCTGCAAAACCGGGATGCAAAAATGGAAAATTTTTCCACATAGAAGCAACAATAAAATTTCAATTTCAAAAAAATATTTCTTGCTTTTTCGAGAATAGAAAAAAGATAACGGATTCATCGCCTATGCGCGGCATTCAATACCCTCGAATCTGCATAAAACCGAGATTGAAAATGCTGTATTCAAGGAAATATCAGGGATTTAGGGGATTTTCCACAATGTTGAACCAATCATTTTGCTTTTCAGAGATATTCGTAGTCCTTGAATTTGCTGAGTGTGCTTAGCGTTGGTCAACAATGGGTATTATCGTATTTTTGCAGAGCATCATTTTTCGATGTAATCACTGTTGATTTCCTTGAACATTTCCTCTTTTTGTTTCACACTTTCACCGGACATAGATATGGCAAAAATTCCCGCCGGTGAGCAGTTTGAAATGAGCTTTTTTGATCATCTTGAGGAATTGCGAAGGAGAATCGTTTTTGCGACTCTCGGCATAGTACTCGGATGCATTCTTGCGGGTGCATTCGTGGATCAACTCATGAATTGGGTCCTTCTTCAGCCGGCTGCAGCGGTGAAGCTTGAATTACAAAATCTGCGTCCATTCGGACAAGCCTTCCTCTTTTTTAAAGTGATCATTATGGCTGGATTAATAGTTTCCATGCCATTTACGCTTTATCAGCTATGGAAATTCATTGCTCCGGGCTTATATGAAAAAGAACGTCGATGGGCAGGAAAAATCACTGTTTATACTTCATTTTGCTTTTTGTCAGGTGTTGCATTTGCATATTGGATCATGATACCTGTGATGCTTTCCTTCACGGCTTCATTTGGGTCGACATTGATTAAAAACAGCATAGATGTAACCGAATATTTTAGTTTTATCACCACAACTCTCCTCAGCGCGGGTTTGATCTTCGAGCTACCCATGATAGCCTATATCCTTTCAAGTATTGGCATCATCACCCCGGAAATGCTCAGAAAGTACCGAAGACATGCCATTGTGGTTATTTTGGTCTTAGCAGCGGCTCTAACTCCAAGCACGGATCCTGTAAGCCAATTGGTCTTTGCTCTACCTCTTTGGGTTCTTTATGAACTAAGCATACTCGTTACGGTGTTTGCTCGTAAACAGAAAGAACCCGAATCAACAATTGCGTAAATAATTCATGTCCATCACCAAAATCAGCAGCGTTGTCAATCATCATCTTGAAGCATTTCATCCATATTTCAAGGAGCAAATGCGAACAGATGTGCCATTGCTCAATTTGGTGCTTCGTTATATTCTTCGCCAAAGAGGAAAAAGGGTACGTCCCACACTCGTTTTTTTAAGTGCTGAATTATGTGGTGGCGCAACGCAAAGAACATTTGTGGGTGCATCCATGGTGGAATTATTGCACACAGCAACACTTGTTCATGATGATGTTGTTGATGATGCGGCTGAAAGACGCGGAATGCCCTCTATCAATGCACTATGGAAAAACAAAGCATCCGTTCTTGTCGGTGATTATCTGCTTTCTCGAGGTTTGCACATCGCAGTGGATCATGATGAATTTGCTTTTTTGAAAGCGACCAGCAAAGCTGTGCAAAGAATGAGCGAAGGTGAATTGCTCCAAATGCAAAAAAGCAGGCAATTGAACATTGATGAAGAAACCTATTTCAAAATCATTGCAGACAAAACCGCATCGCTCATAAGTACATGCTGCGAAATAGGTGCAAGAAGCGCAATTCAAGAAGAAGACAAAATTCAGCATATCACAAGATTTGGCGAATTGGTTGGTTTGGCATTTCAAATTCGCGATGACTTGCTCGATTATGTCAGCAGAACAAACTTGATTGGCAAACCCTATGCAAATGATTTAAAGGAAAAGAAAATCACATTGCCATTGATTCACGCTCTGAGATCGACACAGAAATCAACAGCATCTTCAATTGTCGGGATGATAAAAAAAGGAAATCTGCAAGCATCAGACATCTCATATATCATGTCATTTGTAAAAGATCAAGGTGGAATAGAATATGCACAAAACAAAGCTCAAAGCTTGATTGACGAGGCAATCGCATTATTGGATATCTTCCCTGATTCAGTCTACAAATCCTCACTCAAGGATTTCGCTCACTTCGTAATTGAAAGAAAATCATGATCTAGGAGCACATATCAAATGCTCTTCTCTGTTCGATTGTTTGATTTCCGACAATAGTTTTATCATTCCTTCCATTCCTAATTTTGACTCTATCGAAAAACTACTCAATACCCTCTCTTGTAAATGATTGCCAGGATATAACCAAGCATGTGCTTCATGTGATTTAAGAAATAATTGCTCTTGCTTTTTCTTCAATCCGGACATCATTTTCTTATGCAGAGCATCCATTTGCTTTTCGATTCCATGCTCTGTTGCTGAAACTGCACCCTTCAATGATGCATCTATTGATTGTGCATGATTTGCAATATCTGCCAATGTGATTGCAAGCTGAACTCGCAATGATGAAAAGAGTGCATCCGTTTTTTCATCATGCGCAAATCGAGCAGTCAAATCCTGCTCTATCTCATTGATAGATTTGAAAAAATCTTGCGCTTTCAATTCATGTTTTGTCAAGTATTTTTCGATAGAAGGTGGGATCACCGTGCAAGAATGTCGCGAGACAAGCATTGGCATGGGAATGGAATATTCAGGATATGCTTTCTCAAGTTGAGCCATATATCTAGCTTCTCCCGGACCAACAATCATGGCGATGGTGGGTAATATTGCATCTTGAATCAAAGGCCTGAGCAATACATTTGGCGAAAATTGATTTGTGTTCTTCAAAAAGAAATCTTCGAATGCACTTTGGGAAAAAGATTGATCCCCAATGCTGATAGTATGTTGATCCACATACTCAACCTTGACCCTATTTCCATGTTCATCATGATAAAAAACATTGATGAACCCTGCTTCTGATTGAATGGATTGACCTTTGCTAATCAATTCAGCATTTGCTCTATCAACATAAGACTTCAATGTACCCGGGTGAGTAATTTCTTGATGAATATATTGAGAAAACATTCCGGATTTCCGCGCCTTTGATGCAGAGAAAAAGAGGATTCCAAATTCCGCGCATCTTTTTTGCATATATGACAGAAAAGCATCTGACCATGAAATGCCGGCTTGATATATGTTCCTTAATTCCTGTACAATTAATGCTCCAAATTCAGTATTGGGCAATAAGGAAACGATGTGGTCCAAAACATGATTGATATGTTCAGAAAATGTTCGCTCTGATATGGACATTTTTGATTGCAATTGATTGATATCATCGCAAGAAATGGATTGAAGTTTTCCGGCACTATCAATGATTGTTCCAATGCCGGCTTCCATTCCATCATGATCATTATCTTCAATCCAAAAAATTGGAATGACGGGATTTTCAGTTGTTGAAAGTGATTCTGCAATAGCAGCACATGTGATGGCTTTATAAAGAGAGTAAAGAGGTCCTCCCAAAAATCCGGGTTGTTGCCCTGTGATGACAATGCTTGCCTTACCTGAAGACAAAGCATCAAGATGAGACTGTTGTAATGCAGAAAGTTGCACATCCGCCATAGTTGCCACGATTACTTCCGCTGATTTCGGACCCAATTCAAGAGCGCGATTATTTCTTTGAATCTCATCCAAAGTCATGTCCCTTGGCATTGTCAATTGAGTAAACTCAGACATCCCGGCAACTTTTGAAAATGATAGAGTTTGAACATTCATAAATCAGGTTGATCCATTAATGAATCATAAGCATTGGAGGTTTTTTCTTTTAAGGAAACCATGTTCTCAACATATTTGGCAAGAATGTCAAACTCTATATTTACTTGTGCGCCAACTTTCAGCATTCCAATCGTTGTTACAGACAATGTATGAGGAATAATGGCAAGCATGCACGCATTGTTTTGAACGCGAGCCACCGTCAAACTCACTCCATTGATGCAAATTGAACCAACAGGCACCACATATTTTTTGTATTGATCAGGAAATGAAATCCACAATTCCCAACCTCCGCCGGAAACGGTTTTGATATCATGAACGCTGCCGACGCAATCCACATGACCTTGCACTATATGTCCACCCAATCTGTCTGACAATTGCAATGCTCTTTCAAGATTCACTGAATCACCAACTTTGAGTGAACCCAGTGTTGTTTTTAGCAATGTTTCTCGCACTGAGTCTACGCGAAATTCGTCACCGCTAACCGCAATCACAGTTTGGCATGCACCATTCACGGAGATAGAATCATCGATTGCAAGATCAGACATGACTTTCTTTCCGCGAATGGATAATGTTAGTCCGCTGCCTTTTTGCTCGATTCTTGAAATCTTTCCTACTTCTTCTACTAAACCTGTAAACATATACTTTGCCAATAAACTATGTATCAATTGCAAAACTACTGAATCCTCAGAATTGAGCTCGCATTCCAAGATAGAACATGCGATTATCCAATATTCCCCAAACAAGTGATCCATCAAAAAGAGTGCTATTGGGACTATTGGGAGAAATCACGACATGACTCTGCAATGTGTTCATGATATTTTCGGCGCCCAAATACAGGTCAAATGCAGGAGTTCTCCATGATAATTGCGCATTGAGTCTAGTAAATGATGGATAAGTATTCGACATTCTGAATCCCTCGGGATTTTCCATCGTTGATGGCAATCTACCTTCTCCATTCCACATCGCAGTGACATCACATTGGAATTTGTCATTGAATAGAGTTTGAGACAGTGTCAGCAATGCACGATGCGGACTAATGAGAATTCTTCTCTGCATTTGATGATTGCTCATCTGCCACATATCATTGAATCGCCATGCAATATTCATTTTAAATCCTTCCCATGGCATCATTTGCATTTGCAACATAAGTGATGTGGCATAGGCCATGGAATCATTCACAATGCGAAGCGTTCTTGCTGATGCATCAAAATCCGTATTGACTTGATTTTGGAAACGCGTTTGATACAATTCGGCATCCATTGTAATGGGCATACTAAACCACATTGTTGTGTAGGTGATTGAGCCACCATAATTCCATGCTTTTTCCGGATTGAGAATCGAATCTATTTCAACTCTCCGATTATTCACAAAGGCTGACATATTATCGGTGAAGATATTTGCGACCCTCATTCCACTTCCGGCCGACATGCGAATATTCAATGATTCCATTGGAGAATATTTGAGATGCATTCTTGGAGTGATGATTGTACCAAACATATTATGTACATCAATGCGCAATCCCCCTACGATTGTTAGCGTTTCAGAAGGAGTGTATGTATCCTCAGCAAAAATACCGGGTACGGATTCAATTCTGTTTTTATCCATTCCGAAGATTGTTTCATCAAAAGCATCATACATATAAGAAAGTCCATACCACAATTTGTGATTATCTGCGACTTCTTTTACTGCAATCGCTTTTACGAAAGCACTTTGCTGCGAGCCGGAATACTCTCTCATGCCAAAAACACTATGCATGAAATGATTCGAACCTGCCATTTGAATAGCAAATGATTCAGCAAATGCATTTTCTAATTCCAGAAATCCAATTTTACCCATGAATTCACTTCGTTCCAGATGCGTTATGCTTGAGAATGTTCCAAGCCCGGTATTTGATCTCTTGAAATTTGATGTCATTCCACCTTTGTGCTCATCATTAACATATCGAGCAAGAAATTGATATTCTACATTATCTGCCATATATTCCATTCTGAATGATCCATTCAATTTGTCAAATAAAGGCATGTCGATATATCCATCATTATTTCCATCCATCTCATTATTATATGTACTTCCATGCAGCATGACCATTGCGTGCAAACCGCGGAACGGCTCAAAGGCGGAAGCGATGTTTAACTCATAGCGTTCCATTTGATTTGCATAGGCATTGACAAAGAATCTTGGTGACATGATAGGTTTAAGCATCTCAATATTGATGAGCCCGGCCACACCTTCATATCCATTCATCACTGATGCGGCTCCCTTTGATATGCTGATTGACTCCAAAAATGCCCCTGGTATCAAATCCATACCATAAGGCAATGCCAAGCCTTTCATGCCAGGCACGGCTTCAAGCAATTGTTGCGTGTACATGCCCTTCAAACCCAATAGCTGAATGACTTTTGCGCCAGTAGCGGCATCGGAATAAGATACTTCAACTGAGGGGCTTCGCTCGAATGATTCCGCAAGAGAACAACATGCTGATTCTCTTAATTGTCTTGAAGATATTTTTTCTGTTTTGATTTCAGCTTTTGAAATCGATTGCAACCCTGAAGCTTCCACAATAACCGATTGAGATCTGGCGTCCGGTTTAAGCGTAATAATCAAAGGAAGAGTTGAATTTTCAATTGCAATGGTGTCTTTGGCAAATCCAACAGAAGAAACAATGAGTTGATCTTGTGTTTTAGAATTTCTTACAATCAAAAAACGACCTTGCTGATCAGCTCGAACGCCCATTGTTGAATTCTTCCACATGATCACCGCCCCTGGAAGTCTTGCATCATCGATTGAGCTCGAGACAATTCCACGAATGGTGTCAGTTTGCGAATAAATTGAAGAGACAAGAAATAAACACAAGCATGCATATAGCATGAAATAAATCAATCTGTACATATTTCACTCAGTAAGAATAATGAACACTGTTACTTAAATATTATGGCAACAGGATTCTATATTCGAAATATGCAAATGTCTTCTCGGTCGAGAAAGATTGATGAAGAGGAAGGAAAATGTAAAAATGAAATTAGCTGAAAAGCATCTTTTTTGAATGGATGAGTATGCAAATCTCTACCATCCAAGAGTTTGATAAGCGGTGAAATGAATAGTATGGAAATGGTATGTGGGATTCCTTCGACCTTCATTGCGGTTTCGATGAGTTCATCTCCGCAACATGCAGTTGCATCAATGCTCAGCTGTGAAAAAGACATTTCACAACATGCATCTTCATGATCTAACGTCAATGAAATTGACTCCACTTCACCGCAACAGTGATGAACAATCAAAGGAGCACCACTCATTGTTAGAATAAACATGAGAAGCAAAAAGGTTGATATGATTTTTTTAATGATCATTCTTCATCAGAAGTCATGTCTTCATCAGCCAAATCTTGTTTATTGAGCATATCTCTTTCTTGATATTCAGCAACGCGTTTATCTCTTCTGGATTTCGCAAGGTCTCTGAGATCCACTATTCTATCTGCCTCATCAACAATTTCGGTGCCCAACATTGTTTCCAGAACATCTTCCATCGTGACAAGACCCTCGATTCCACCATATTCATCCACAACGATGAACATGTGCATTCTTCCTTGCAAAAATTGCTCCAGAGCTTTTTCGAGAGTTGCATTGTCTGGAATAAAATTCGCTTGTCTGGCAAGTCTATCCATTGTGCGATTTCTTCTTCCATCCAAAGCGGCTCTCAATACATCCTTTGTAAGAGCATAACCGATGATGCCATCAGTGGAATCACCTTCCCAAACCGGGAAACGAGAATACATTTGTAATTCGGGTAATAATGCCACTTGTTCAACAGTCATCGTAGATTGAACACTGAAGACAACAGATCTTGGAGTCATGATGTCAGCAACGCGAATCTCGCTAAAATTCATAATGCTCTTAAAAATACGATATTCTCCATCATCCAACGTACCCTCTTCTCTTGCCGTATCAACCAAAGCATCAAATTCTTCCCTTTGCTCTGATTCAGTCATTGGAGGATTGAGATATGTTCCTAGCTTCACAAGAATGAATGTAAAAGGATAAAACACAAATGACAAAATTTTGAGATAATAATAGGTTGAAGAAGTCAATCGTTCTGCATAACGCTCGCCTATGGCAGAGGTCAATGTTTTGATGATGATCACCAAAATCAGAGAAATGAATAAGGTAGGTATCTCAGCAAGAGGTTTTTCGAGACCGGATGCTGTCCACAAAAGGGTAAATGCACCCAATGCGAGAAGGATGAACGCATCCATGATAAGCAACGACATGCGGGCATGGGGTGCATTTGTGGACCGTAAGCGAATAAGAAATCCGGCTCTTTCCGGCTTTATTGCTTCGAAGGCATCAAGAAATTGAGGAGTTAACTCAGTCAATGCCGACCTCGAAAGCGAATTAATCGCAATGAGAATAAAGCAATAAATAAGCAAAGAAAGTTCGAGATACATTATTCAATGTCTCATGTGGAACATCACAAGCATTTGATTCTGAAAGAATTATCAACTTTACAGAACTCAATTGCATGGCAAAACTACCAAAAAATCAAGTGAGATTTGGCTTTTGATGATGGAATATTCGAAGTGAAGTACGCAAAACACGATTGAAATACCAAAAAAAACAGTTTGTTTATTCGAATAAATGCCCATAAATTTGCAGTTCGCGTTTGCAACGGGCTCGTAGCTCAGTTGGGAGAGCGCTTGAATGGCATTCACGAGGTCAGGGGTTCGATCCCCCTCGAGTCCACAAACAACATAGTCAAATTGGGATCGTAGCTCAGCTGGTTAGAGCGCTGCCCTGTCAAGGCAGAGGTCGCGAGTTCGAGCCTCGTCGGTCCCGCAAAAGCCCGCACTTCATTGAAGAGCGGGTTTTTTTATCTGTGTTCAGGATTTCACTGCCCGACATCAATCATTTTTAGTAATTTGTCCTTCCCAATAGTCCAATAGATCAGGATTTCAAAAACATGTCCTCCAAAGCTCAAAAACTCACACATTTCATTCTCGCATGCTGCATTGTGCTCATAGGTATGCAAAGCACTATGATAGCTCAACCTTTGGTGCAAACCAAGGTCATCGACGGGCTTCGCGATAAACCACTGAGATATCTTGCGCTAACGCAATGCACATTGATTCCGGAACCGGGAAGAATCATTCGCAATGCAACGATCATCATTCGCAATGATCGCATTGAAGCTGCCGGTGCACAGATTGCCATACCGGTTGGCGCAACAGTTCGCTCACTTAATGGGGCTTATGTTTATGCTGGATTCATCGAATCATATTCTTCTGCGGGTGTACCCGGCGGAAAATCAAAGCAAGGAAATTTTGACGGTGAAGATGAAATTGAGAAGCCTGCTTCTTTGAACAGAGGAGCTCGATATTGGAATGAGGCAATCAAGCCGGAAATGAATATTGCAAATTCTTTAGGCATCGATGAGAAATCAGCATCCGAATTGTATAAACAAGGATTTTGCATTGCTCATGTGAATTCCATGGATGGCATTATGCGTGGTACATCTGCATTGGTATTTGCAAAGCCGGGTTCTGCAACCGAGGTGATACTCAAACCCGATATTTCACAATGGATGTCATTTAGAAAGGGCAATTCCAGAAATGCTTATCCATCAGCTTTGATGGGAAGCATTGCTTTGATTAGACAAGCCATGCTGGATGGACAATGGTATGCCGAAGCTCAGAACACCTTTGCTAAAAATCCAAAAGCACCGGCACCTGAAACGAATTTTTCTTTGGAAGCAATCGCGGGAATTTTTTCACGCAAAACCCCAATCGTTTTCGAAACAGGAAATGAACATGCGATTTTGCGTGCAGCAAAAATTGCAAAGGAATTTGACCTAAGTATGATTTACGAAGGCAATGGATATGAATTTCGCAGACTACCTCAGATTGCTGCATTGAAATCTCCCATGATCATTCCTTTGTCTTTCCCCGGGGCACCAAATGTACAATCTCTCAGAAGCGCATCCGGAGTTTCGCTTGCTGAATTGAAAGCATGGGATGCCGCTCCATCTAATCCTGCTCGACTGGATTCAGCCGGTGTTCGTTTCGCTTTTACGATGAATGGCCTGAAAGACAAATCAGATTTTCTGAAAAATATTCGCAAAGCGATTCTCTATGGTTTAAAAGAAGAAACTGCATTGGCGGCATTGACAACGATTCCAGCAGAATTGTGGGGCGCCGAAGACATGATAGGTAGTATCAAGGCCGGAGCATTCGCAAACTTGGTGATTGCCGATGGTAATATTTTTACAGATGGAACAATCACTTCAGTAATTGTGGCTGGCGAGGAAAGAGTATTGCAACAAAAACCGGAATATGACATTCGCGGGCATTGGAGATTCACAGCGGAATCACTTCCAAAATTGCAATTGAACATAAATGGAAAAATGGAAAGTCCGAATGCAGTATTCATGAAAGATTCACTCAAGATTACCTTGAAGATTCAACAAACCGGCAAGCAAGTGTATTTCTCATTCGATGGAGATTCTCTTGGCGCCCAGGGCTCTATTCGTTGCAATGGTTTCATGGATTCATTGAATGCACGAGGAACCGCACTTCTTCCAACAGGAAGAGAAATCGCCTGGACTGCCATTCGTGACAGCGCATTCACTGAAAAACCAAAACAAGAGAAAGAAAGGGTGAAGATGTCTGCCACATATCCGATTGTTTTTCCTGATGGACCATTTGGATTGGAATCAAAGCCCGCACAAAAATCAGTGATGTTCAAAAATGCAACTGTGTGGACAGCCGCAAAAGAAGGCATCATGAAAGGCGTGGATGTATTTGTATCCGGTGGAAAAATCATAGCAATCGCAAAGGATTTGCAACAAAAGGCAGATACCGTGATTGATGCAACCGGCAAACATCTGGCTCCTGGAATCATCGATGAACATTCTCATATTGCAGTTGAATCAGGTGTGAATGAAGGCACACATACAATCACCGCCGAAGTACGCATCGGCGATGTTTTGCAACCTGATGACATCAATATTTATCGACAACTTGCTGGTGGTGTTACTGCAAGTCATCTGCTTCATGGTTCCGCAAATCCAATTGGCGGACAATTGCAATTAATCAAATTACGCTGGGGTGATGATGCAGATGGATTGAAAATGGATTTCCCCGGAACAATCAAGTTTGCTCTTGGTGAAAATGTGAAACAAGCAAATTGGGGGGATAGATTCAGCTCACGATATCCTCAAACAAGAATGGGTGTTGAAGAGATCATGCGCGATGGTTTCAGAGCTGCATTGGAATATGAAAATGCATGGAAGAATGCCGGTGCTTCCGGAACATTGCCACCGAAAAAAGATATTCAACTCGAAACGCTTCTAGAAATCATTCGTGGAAAAAGACTCATTCATTGCCATTCCTATGTGCAATCAGAAATTCTCATGCTTATGAGATTGGCTGAAGAATTCGGATTTAAAATCAATACATTCACGCATATCCTAGAAGGATATAAACTTGCAAAAGAAATGCAAGTTCATGGTGTTGGAGCTTCAAGTTTCTCAGATTGGTGGGCTTATAAATTTGAAGTCTATGATGCAATTCCTGAAAATCCATCAATCATGCATGAACAAGGTGTAACTGTTGCAATCAATTCAGATGATGCGGAAATGGCAAGAAGACTCAATCAAGAAGCCGGGAAATCCGTGAAGTATGGTCCGGTTTCAGAAGAGGAAGCAATCAAATTTGTCACAATCAACCCTGCTAAACTTCTCAAAGTTGATGACCGCATCGGTTCGATTGAAGTTGGAAAAGATGCCGACATTGTTTTATGGTCTGGAAATCCACTTTCCAATTTTTCTAAAGTTGAACAAACTTATGTGGATGGTCGTAAATACTTCGACAGAAAAGTTGATGAACAACTACGCAAACGTGATGCGGCAATAAGAGCAACGCTCGAACAAAAAGCCATGCAAAGCGATGAAAAAAGTGAAGGTGGCAAAAGTCGCTTTTCAAGCAATAAACATCTCTATGACTGCGAAGACATCGCCGATGAAGTTGCTGGTTTCGAAGAAGAATGATAGGTAATATTTAGTAGAATATTCAGAGCCGTCTCATAAGGACGGCTTTTTTATTTTGCATCATTCAATGGGATGATCATGCACATAGTATTTTCTCACATTCCAACTTTGTGGATTATAGTATTCATGATGATTGGAATGATGTTTCATCTGATTCTCGATTTCAGATTTGATGCACATATCCTTTTGTTGGCAGCTCTTTTTTCACTCATTGCATGCTACTTCCACTCTTCATTCAAAGTGCTGTCGGCATTTATTCTTGGCATGTTCATTCTTGCGGAAATTCTTGCAGTGCAGCCGCCCTTTCATCACACATTGCATGTTAGCATGCGAGGAATCATCAAAGGATGCATAGAAGAATCTCGGTTTATCAATGATTCCACTCAATTATGCATAGTGAAGGGATATGTGGACACACCGGAATTGCCACGAATTGAAGATTGCAGAATTCAAGCAATCATACATAAACAACAATTGGTGCTTCATCCCGGTATGATCATCCAATGTCAATCCATTATTAGAAATCCTAAAATCCCAACATTGCCAGATGATTTCAATGAAGATGCATTTGCAAAGTCTAAAAACATTCAGTGGTTTGCAAATGCACGCTCAATATCAATCATCGATAATGGAATGGACTCATATCATTTTTTTGTTCATGGAATTCGAACATGGATAAAGAATGCAATTCAACGAACCTTTCCCAAAGAAACTCAAGATTTATCAATATCACTATTATTAGGAGAAGTTTCAGGTTTGCCAAGAGAAATGCGCGAATCATTTGCTTTGCTTGGCACTGCGCATATTTTGTCTGTAAGCGGATTTCATGCAGGTATCATTGCAATGCTACTACACATCATACTAGCATGGATTCCATCAACATCATTGAGAGTGTTGGGACTATGCATTGCATTGTTTGCTTTCCTTTGCATCATTGATTGGGATCCTCCCGCAATGAGAGCTTGCATGATGGTTGCATTGACGAGCATTACATGGTCGAATCAAAGAATGATGCATTCTTTACACGGATTATTACTCACACTTTCATTGATGGTTTGCATCGAACCAATTTTGCTGCAATCTATGGGGTTTCAGATGTCTGCCTTGGGAATGCTTGGATTGATTGTCTTTACTGAGTACTTCAAAAGCAAACATGATCGCATATTTGGAAATGCTCATCGAATTTCAAGATTTGTTTCACAATCACTATCGGTTTCTTTATCTGCTTCAATCATGCTTTTACCTTTAACAGCATTATATTTTGATATGATTTCACTTGTGTCTCCAATTACCAATGTTGTTCTTCTTCCCGCTTTTACCATTGCACTATGTTGGATCATTGCAAGCATTTGTTGTTATGCATTCAGTTTCTTTCTTGCACAGACTTTTGCACTTTCAGCCCATCAAACACTGATATTAATGATTGATATACATCGGGAAGTATCATCATGGGAGTGGATTGCCTATACAAATCATCATGCATCACTGATGGCGATAGGCATGATTGCGAGCATCATTGCATTGTATCAATCGCGCACAATTGCTCACGGAGTAATTGTATTTTTGGCTTCGGCAATATTCTTGGTGGGGATACATGATATCACCAAAGCATTGACAAATAGGTCAAAGCCAAAAGAAATCACAATAATTGAAAGGAATGATCTATTGATAATGATTCAGGGGGTTAATCAAGATAGAGCATTGATTCTTGACAGAGATAATATTCATCGAAGATACACGGACAAATCATTGATGAAACACTTGATTGCTCAAAGATCAATCAGAAACATTTTCTTTGCGGGTGCAATTTCAAAACAATTGGCAACTGCTGCGAAGAAGCAGAAGCCGGGTTTGAAAATTGTAGCAATGAACAGATCTTTCCTGAAGAAATGTTTTCATGCGGGTAGAGTTACCATTCAAGAAAATAACTCAGGAAAGAGAATTTCTTCGATCATTTCGCACCAGATATGACCAATCATGATATGAGATTCTTGAATACGCGCAGTCACATCACTTGGGACAAGCACTGCATCATCACATTCTTCAAGGAGAAATCCACCTTTTCCACCAAGCATGCCAATGCAATGAACTCCCTTAGTTTTTGCCATGTCAAAAGCATGTTTCACATTTGCTGAATTACCCGAAGTAGAAATACCGATGAGTACATCACCAGGTCGGCCATAGGCCTCGACGCAACGAGCAAATACATGCTCATAGCCAAGATCATTTCCACCTGCCGTCATGATTGATGGGTCAACAGTCAATGCCATGGCGGGTATTGCGGCTCTCTGCACAGAACTCCGAAGACGAATCACCAATTCAGCTGCAAGATGCTGACTATCCGCGGCACTTCCACCATTGCCACAAAACATGATTTTACCACCGGATTTCAATTTTTCTGCGAGCAGAATACCGATTCTTTCAATTTCTTCCGACTGTTTGGACAAAAGGGCTTGTTTCGTTGCAATTGAATCTTCAATTGTTCGTTTTATTGCGGCTGAAAATGACATACTGGCTGACCTCCGGTGCAAAAATTCGGAACCTTCTCTTCAAAAATACAATTTACTCATTTGCTAACTTGGACAATGAGCATGCATTGATTAACATTGTGGACAAATTGTTGACAATTTTCCGTGCATTGCCTAATCGATAATTTGTATATTTTGAACTAAATCCGGCATGTGCCGGCTCCTTCTTTGGGGCAGTATCAGCCAACTCTCTACTCTACATCGTATGTTAGTATCAACTGTCACAGTCAAAAACAGAGCAGGTTTACACACAAGACCTGCAGCTTCTCTTGTAAAGCTTGCAGCAAAATACAAATCAGAGATCTTTCTCAATCGAGATGGGTTTTCTATCAATGCCAAAAGCATCATTGGCGTCATGACCTTGGCAGCCGAACTTGGGTGCAAACTCGAAGTCACGGTTGATGGTCCTGATGAAAAACAAGCAATGGAAGACATCGCGCTCTTTTTCAGTTCCGGCTTTGGTGAACTGTAAGTATTTCATTATTTCATTTCTCTTTCATACCCATGAAATTTTCCATCTCACTCGGTGATTTTCAAAAAGCAATGCAGCGTGTTTTACCTGCTATTCCACCTCGTTCAACTCTTCCCGTATTGGAGCATGTGCATTGCACTGCAACAGCAACAGGATTGGAACTAATCGCATCCGATCAGGAAATGACAATTTCCACGATCATTGCATGTATGGTTGAAGGTCAGGGCACTGTACTGATTCCGGCAAGAAAACTCAATGACTTGCTTCGATCTTTAGGTCAGGAAGGCTCTGTATTGGTTGAAGTCAGTGCAAATCTTGATATCAAATTTACAACCCGAGGCGGAACATTCACGATGAAGGGAATGGACAGTGCGGATTATCCTCAGCAGCCTGTTTTTCCGGAGGGTGAAAATGCTCATTTGTCTGCTGCTGATGCCATGAAAATTGCAAATAGAACAATGTTTGCCGTATCTGACGATGAGTATCGTCCTGCCATGACGGGCGTATTGTTTCAGTTCCGTGGAAATCATGTGGTTGGCGTTTCAACAGACAGTTATCGCTTGGCGAGAGTCATTATCAGAGGCGGTGGTTTTCCCGATGATTTGGATGTAATCATTCCTTCGAGGGCAATGGACGTTCTGCGCAAGGTTGATTCAGATGTCGATATGTCTGTCACAAGAACTCATGCTCGTTTTGCAATGCAAGACACCACCGTTATCACTCGCATCATTGATGAGCGTTTCCCGCCTTATGAAAATGTGATTCCGGTTGACAATGACAAAATCGCAGTTGTAAATCAAAGAGATTTGGTAGGCGTAATCAAGAGAGTAGCATTGTTTACAAGCAGCACAAGCAGGCAAATCAAAATCACCCTTATGCCTGACAGAATTCATGTTCATGGTGAAGATGATGAATCCGGGAGCAATGCAGATGAATCTACAGTATGCGAATTCACCGGTGCAGAATCATTCGAGATTGGATTCAATCATCGATATTTGGAAGAAGCTCTTCAGCAATTGTCCGGTGATGATTCAGGCATGGTGAGACTTTCATTCTCATCTCCCAATAGAGCTGTATTAATTGAACCGACCGGCGAGGCAACTGATATTTTGATTCTTGTGATGCCCGTTCGATTGAACTAAAAAAAAGCCCGCAAATGCGGGCTTTTTTTTATGTGTCTGATGGAAAATCCATTTCGATTGTTTGCCCCTTCCCTTCTTTGCCTTTTTCCTTTTCGATCACGGCTTTCACCGCAGGTTTTAATTCTTTATCCTGCAAATCATGTTTTGCAAGAATTCTTGCCAGAAGAACAATGCGAGATTCCAAAGGAATGAGTGAGTTCAATACGATGAATCGATCATCATTTACACGACAATCGCCACCTCGAAAATTTCCTTTTTCCCTGCGAACAGAATAATTCAGATCATGCGCAAGAGTGAGCAAGTCGTCCAAAATGCTTTGTAGTTTCACGATATTTCAAGATAATCATTCAGAATGCTCCGCTTTCTCATGCATATTCAGCGGCTGCCACGCCAAATAGAGCAAAGCGGTGATATAGGAGAGTAATGATAAAAAGCTTATTGCCGTCATCCAAGGATGGAACCGTTGTTTGAACAATACAAGCAAACCATCATCTTTGAGCAAATTTACGAAATCAATGCAATTGATGCGTCCAATCAATTGAAAATCAAGCCATGCAAGATATAACTCATAGGGAAAGAAAACAATGTATAAAACGATTGCCATAAATAACCATCCCCTTTGCTTGATCCTTCCTTTAAAAGAAATACAGAGAATCACCGCACTTATCAGACTTACGGCATACCCCGTAATCGTATAATAGGCGGTAACACCCATCAAACGAATAGAATAGTTAATTTGCTCAAGTGTTAAAAAGGGCTTGATGTCTAAAGTACCGGGCAAGAACAAATCAAACCCTATGGCGATGCGTGCCAATCCACCACCGAACCATAAAGTGGCAAAGAATAGAAATATCGCAAAGAGCGATTTTTGAAATGATGACATTTTCATAAGACAAAAATATAGCTTTCGTAGTCCTTAAAAACCGCCTTTTTTTCCACATATTTGAAATAGAAATGCTTCAAAAAAACGCCATAAAAATTTTTCACTCATTTCCATTTAAGTTATTGATATTTAGGTATTTACATAATTATACCCTCGAGATTCCAATCTTTTTCAAATCTCTATCCAAATGTATGCAAGTGGTTGATTTTCTTGGTCATGTGCCTCAAATTCCTTTACTTGCGACTTCTCAAAAGAGGCATATTCTGTCTAGTTTGAAAAGCAAGACTCTTAATTGGGTCAAATGTTCTTTGACAATTGGAATACAGTATTGCATCATTGTTTTGTGCGCATTCCTGCTTTCATGCAGGGATGACAATCAATCAAAAGATGCGACATTCACCTATAATGAACCACAGGGTTTGACAACATTAGACCCCGCGATGGCCGGTATTTCCGGGCGCATTCACATTGGAGGTCATATTTTCGAATGCTTGGTGAAATTAGACACAAATGGCGAAATAATCCCAGGATTAGCCAAGTCTTGGAGAGTTGACGAATCCGGTCTCAACTGGACTTTTACTCTCCGAACCGATGTTTTCTTTCACAAAGACTCATGCTTTGCAGCACCTGCATACACGAGATCATTCAAAGCTTCGGATGTGAAATTCAGTTTTGAGCGCATTTGTGATTCACGAACCAAGACAACAGGCTTTTGGATTTTTCGGGAGCGCCTTAAGGGTGCCGATGAATTTCATGAAGTCACAAAACTTGGAAAAGAAGATCAACACATTGAGGGAATTGAAGTTGTAAATGACAGTACGGTGAGATTGGTCTTAACAAAGCCCTTTGCTCCCCTGCTTTCACTACTCACCATGCCATATTGCAGAATTGTTCCAAAAGAAGCGGTTCTGAAATATGGAGAAGCATTTGGAAATCATCCGGTGGGAACCGGGGCTTTCATGCTTCATCATTGGGAGCAGGACAGATTCATAGAACTCAAGAGAAATCCAAAGTATCATGAATTTGATGAATCCGGAAAGCGGTTACCCTATTTGGATACTCTCATTGTTCAATTCATCAAGGACACAAAGACGGAATTTTTGGAATATGACAATGGGAATCTCGACATGATTCTCTCCATAGATCCAATTTTTCTTCCGAAGGTTCTTGAGAATGGCAAACTCACTGAAGCATATGCAGATCATACATTGCTTCGGGAAGAAGCGCAGGACATAGTGTTTTGCGGAATCATGCTGGATGGCAAGGCAAATGCCGAAACATCTCGCATGCCATTATGGAAATCGGCAAAAATCAGACAAGCTTTGAATTATGCCATTGACCGTAAAGCGCTTTGTACTTATGTATTGAAAGGAAAAGGAATTCCTGCAGAAAATGGACCACTTTCCCCTTCGATGCCCGGTTTCTCTTCTGAAGTAAAAGGATTTACATATGATCCTGTCAAAGCCAAAGCATTATTGCAGGAGGCAGGTTATCCCGGCGGACTTGGTTTGCCTGAGATAACATTTCAATCCGGAAATAATGCCACAACGGTGCAAGTGGCTGAAGCATTGCAACAGCAATGGCTAAAGTTCGGCATCAAAACGGTTTTGAGACAGGTCAATTTTCCTGAACATTCAGCAATGATGCATTCAGGAAAACTTGGTTTCTGGCGTGGGAATTGGATTGCGGATTATCCCGATCCGGAGAATGTACTCGCACTCTTTTATTCGAAAATGGCCTCGCCCAAAGGCCTAAATGACACCAGGTTTTCAAATCGAAGTGTTGACTCATTATATGAATTGGCTCTCATGCCGGGTCTTCAATCCCGACAACGATTCAAAGCATATAATGAAATGGAGCGAATCATCATTCAAGAAGCTCCTTGGGTGTTTTTATATTACACAATTAACTATCGATTAGCACAAATTCCCGTTATCGGTCTCCGCCCGGGAATATTTGGAATGATACCCCTTGAAAGGGTACGCTTCGAAAATGCTAATTAAGCTTCCGCTATCGGCTCAACAGACGCGCCGCCCGGAAGAACGTCGATCCCACTCACAGGATCGGCACCATACTACCAGACAAGGTATTTTTATCAAATTACAGAGGTGATTATGCGTAAGTCCATACCCCTCGTACCTTTCTGGCTCAGCTTGGTTCTCTTCGTGATTGCTCTAGCTTTGCCAACCAATAACTCATATGCTGCCCGAAAAAAATCGGACAAGCGAAAGGTAACGAAACGAGTTGCTTCAAAGAAAAAATCCAAGAAGCATCGCTACAAAATCGTTCATGTTTCAAAAACAAAATGTGATCGTGTTGCAGGCAAGAAACTTGCCTTTGACTACCTCAACAATAATGAGGATCTTTCAAGACTGGCCGGTTTACAACCGGATGCTGACCTAACCCCGACAACGGACATCGCCACGAATACTGGCTCTATTGCCGAGGCTCTCTCAACACAACAGTCCCTTTCTTCACACATTGATGAGGGCGAATTAACTGCATCAGACGCCGTCTCAGGCGCGATGGTTTCCGAAGGTGAGGATCTAACCGAACTTGAAGAAGAAGATGATGTGGTTGTTGACATGGATGCATTCCGCTCATTGTGGCTTTCATATATCGATAGCGATCCAAATGATCCTTCAGCAAATGAAACTACAGATGGTGGTATTGCAAGACAAGCCATTATGGATGAAATCATGAATTGGATTGGCACCACTTATGTTTATGGTGGTACATCCAAATCCGGAATTGACTGTTCCGCATTCACAAGAGCTGTGTTCGCAGGCGCCGGAGATGTAACGCTCCCACGCACAGCAGCAACACAGTGGAATGTTGGAAAACCAATCCGCAATAGATCAGAAATGAAATTCGGCGATCTTGTTTTCTTCCATACACGCAAAGAAGTGTATGTTTCACATGTTGGTATTTATCTCGGCGACAACCTATTTGCTCATGCAAGCTCACGCTATGGCGTAACGGTGTCCTCGCTTGAAAGTACCTACTATGATACCCGATTGATTGGTGTTCGAAGACTCGAACATCGCGATCTTGCACCTCTTGCAACAGGTGATGCAAAACGATATTCCTATTGATCAAATAAAGAACATATGAAAAACGGGATGACTTTATCAAGTCATCCCGTTTTTTTATTCTGTTTGATTTTGATCTTGCAGTCGCTCTCGCAATACTTTTTGCTTTCTGAAAATAGCAAGAGCACAAGATATTCTTCTTCCGCTCGGCACTCGTGAGCTATTGCAAACATTCTCACCACATACCATCATCATAGAGGAGCCGCCACCATCAAGATTCAATGCATCATGAGCGCCAAGCTTTCTCATGATTGCTCCCATTTGATCCAATGTTGCACCTCTCCCTTTTCCAGATGGATCAACAAGCACCAACCAATTTTTTGTTTTTCTCGTATTGGTTCCAATGGCAGTTCTCGGAAGATTATGACCGATGAATCTGCTATTGCGAGCACCTTCGCTTATAGCTTGCTGACGCACTTCTCCCGCCTCGATTAAACGAGGTGTACCACATACTGCTTGAACGAAAGGAATGGTGTCTTTTTCAGCAGTATAATATCTGATAAACAATGTATCACCGGCAACAGGCAATTTATCTGCAGGGAAATCTCTTCCGAGAGAAATGATTGCACCTCGCAAAGGCATTGCAACCGTTCCCGTATCGACGGCATTCACCAAACAGGGCACCTCTTTATTCACGGTGGGTGTGCGAAGAAAACGAACTTGCACTTTGATCAAAGGATATTCAATGTTTGATTGCCTTTTCATCTCAGCCAATTCCGCTTTCAATTGTTCCATATCCAATTCTTCTTCAGTGGAATCCTCTGCAGATTGAGGTCTATTCTCCAAAAATTCCGCAGCCGCTTTGTCCAATTGCATATTTGGTACATGCGGTATCGATGTTCCACCATAAAGATTATACACAGCAATTCCATCATTGCCAGGTCTTTCATTTGTATAAGAAATACGATATTTCTCACCACTTTCCGTTCTAATCACGCCTTGTAAATCATATCTACCGAGATACATTTTGTTTTTTGAATCAAAGAAAGCACTTGTCCATTTTTTCTCATTCCCCATTTGAATCACCTCGCCATTGAGAACGAGTGGTCCAATTGCAGTATTACGATATGCTCTCCAAAAATTAGCATTGACAGCAGAGAGCAAACTATCTCTCACAGTTGTGTCGATACGCATGAACATATCGCCAATGCGTTCCAACCCATCATTTTTATTCATGCCTTTGATGACACCAATTTTTAATGTCGGGTCATTCACATCCATTTCAACCGCATACACAGGATGATTGAGAGGGCCATACAAGAAATGCATATATCGCAAACCCGGGGCAATCATCGTATCTTCAATAAAGACTTGTCTGCCATTTACCGAAACAAATTGATTATGTCCGGCAGAACCTGAAGATCTTCCCGATCTTCGCTTTTTTGAATGACGTCCTTTTTTGGATCCCTTTTTGGAAGACCGTGAGGACTTTTTTGAACTCTTGGACGATTTCTTTTTTGATGAACGAGAAGATGTGGATTTGCCTTTCTTTCGGGAAGCAGCATCAATATCTGTGATGGGCATCAACAGGGTGAATGCCAGAATCCAAGAACAACATATCATTAAGTATGAACGCATTTGAAATCTCACTGAAAGCAACATATCCTCATACGGCGAAAAATGCTAAATTGTGCCTTTAGACATAATTTTTCACCGTCAAGGATTGGTGACATGAACTTTGAAACAATAATTTTTGAAGAAAAAGGCCATATATGCCTTATAACGCTCAATAGGCCGGATAAGTTAAACGCCTTAAACGCCACCTTATTGAATGAGCTGCAAAAAGCGCTCCAATTTTGTGCAAATTCAGAAAAATGTCGAGCAATAATCATTACCGGATCGGGCAAAGCATTCGCTGCCGGTGCAGACATCGCGCAATTGCATGAGCAAAATGCCCAAACAGGAGCAGATTTTGCAAGATTTGGCCAAGCAATATTCACGGAATTGGAATATATGACAAAACCCGTCATTGCCGCAGTCAATGGATTTGCTCTCGGCGGTGGTTGCGAACTCGCGCTTGCATGTCATATGCGTTTTGCATCTCCAATGGCAAAATTTGGTCAGCCGGAAGTAAACTTGGGCATAATTCCCGGTTATGGAGGCACACAAAGACTCACGAAACTTGTTGGCTCTGCACAAGCCACCGAGCTGATATTAACAGGAAATATCATCAATGCAGATGAGGCATTACGCATTGGATTGGTAAATCGACTTTTTACTGTCGAGTCATTGCTTGAGGAATGCATGAAGATCGCCGAGTTGATTGCCTCCAAAGCACCATTGGCGATTTCTGCGAGCATTGCTGCAATTCGTTCTGCGATAGACTTGAATACTCCTGAAGGAATGGAGAGTGAAGCGCGGCACTTTGGAGAAATTTGCGGTACAGAGGACTTTAAAGAGGGAACTGCTGCATTTTTGGACAAAAGACAAGCTAATTTCAAGGGGTTATGACAAATACAAAAAACAATCGAAGAATTCCCTATTTTTGCAGTCTTGTTTACTGATTCCATTTCACACATTCGGATGAACAGTATGAGAATCAAATTGGTCTTGATGAGTTTGGCAATGTTTCTAGTGAGCAGTTTTCTGCTCCAAGCACAGGATGATAGACTTGATGAATTGACATTCGAAGAAACAGTCATTCAAGAAGAGAAAGTCCCATATTTTGGTGTGGGCGGTGGTTTCATGATATCATTGTTTTCTCCAAATCTCAGTGATGTGAATTCTCAAATCGCAAGCGCAGGATTTAGTGAATTTTCAACACCAATAACCATGAACGGTGCGATGGGAGTAGCAACAATTGGAATCATTCCAAATGTTCGCATTTCAATCACAAATCTTGGTGGAAGTGCAGCAACGCCTGATAAAACTTTTAATGTGAATAATAAAGATTATAATCGTTCCGTAACCTTATCAAATGCATTTACCGGATTCGGTTTTGATTATGCTTTTTCACTTGCAAAATCACTCTATCTTTTGCCTGGCATTTCCGGTGGATGGGGTACAATGGAAATCGTAACATCCCAATATGCTCAAGGAGTAAATACTTTGAATAATGTAATTGGTGGCACTCCTGACGATGAAAATGTATTCAATCATTCATTGAGCAATGACTATTTCATGATCAATCCTGGTTTGAGCGTGGAATTTGCTCCTGCTTTGCTTGGCAATGACAAACCCAGAATTGTCACAGTGAGAGCACATGCCGGCTATGCGATTAGTTTCATGGGTGATTGGGAAGAAAATGGAAAAACAATCCTGAACAATGTACCTTCCGGCATAAATGCATCCGGATTGGCATTTCAAATCGGCTTCATGATTGGATTGTTTAATTGATGAATCTGCAACAGGGCCTATAGCTCAACGGTTAGAGCAGCGGACTCATAATCCGTTGGTTGGGGGTTCAAATCCCTCTGGGCCCACTCACTTTATTCTGCATCATAAAGGAAATTCCATACCATGAATGCAGCAGCTCCCTCTTATTGCGCTTATGTTCTTCAAGAACAATGCTCTCCCCTACATGTGGAATATCACGATACTGAATATGGCTATCCATTGGATTCAGACAATGCACTTTTTGAGCGCATGTGTTTGGAAATCAATCAAGCCGGTTTGTCTTGGCTTACAATCTTAAAAAAACGCTATCATTTTCGTGATGCATTTCATGGCTTTGATATAGCGACCGTTGCCAACTACGATGATAATGATGTTCAACGATTGATGTCAGATCAATCCATCATTCGTAATCGACTCAAAATTATGGCAGTCATACACAATGCAGGTGTGATTCGTTCATTACAGCAAGAGCATGGTACTTTCATGAATTGGCTTAATGCGCATCATCCTTTGTCTAAAACCGAATGGACCAAACTGTTCAAAAAAACATTCAAATTCACCGGTGGTGAAATCGTGAATGAATTTCTCATGAGCACGGGGTATTTAGAAGGAGCTCACAGAGAAGACTGTCCAATCCATGCACATATTCTTACTTTATCTCCTCGATGGGCAAATCCCGATTGACTTATATAATGTTTGTGCTTCAAGAGTTTTGATGGAGAATCAGCCACTTTTTTGAAGTAAATGGGATTGAGTTTGCAAAATAATGGCAGAACCCCTTGAAAAGGGATAATCAAAGTGCAATGAATTCAAAACAATTCAGCATTTTTGTACAAAATAATTTGTGGGATAATCGTCTAAAACCCTCATTTCTCAATCTTTAGGACACATATACCTCATGAGATTCATTCCAGTAACACTCCTTGGTATTTTGCTATCCATTAGTGCATTTGCACAAAATCAAAAATCCCCTGTCAAGAAATTTGAATTTGGGATTTATGGTGGATTGAATTACAATTTCCATGCTCCTGATTTTAATTCAGACTCAGGAGGAAAATATTCTGTCTCCGCAACATCCATGGGATTTCATGGGGGTGGTTTTGCCGATTATAGTTTAGACAAAACATTCAGATTGACCGGCAGAGTCGGCATACATGGAATGGGAGCTGATTTGATTGAAGGACTTGATTCGAATCGTCAAAACACCTTCAGTGCAAACATCACAATGTTGGAAATTTCAGCAGGTGTTAAAATCAATGAATTGTTCAATGATAGTCCTGCATATGTTTTGGCTGGTTTTGAATATGGTTCACGATTGACGAGTGAGTATACTGAAAATCTTGCAAGCAATCCTGTTTCTTCGACTGCATACTCAACCATAGAAGGCACGAAAGATCGCTTGGCAATTTTCCTCGGAGCAGGAATTCCAATGAAGGCCTGGGGCTATACGATTGCACCTGAAATCACTTACAGAAAATCTTTGGGAGATTTTAGCTCCGCCTTACAACCATGGGGAGTAGATCAATTGCGCCTTGGAGTTTCAATTACACTTGGACCAAGCAGCAAAAAACCAGACCCCAAACCAGTCGCAAATGCAAATACAGCAAATGTTGAAGTTGGTTATTATGATGATGCTGGTGAGTATCGCGTGTTGGAATCAGGTTTGAAAGTTGAAGACATCCAATATTCCGAAATGTATCCATTTGTGCCATTCATTTTCTTTGGATTGAATAGCGAAAAACCCGATCCGGAATTGCAGTTAACTAATAGTGGTGATGCACGCGGACAATTCATCATGGAAGCACTACCTCAAGATGCTATTGAAATCAATAAAAGAACAATGGACATCATCGGGTTTCGCATGCGTGCCAATCCCGATGCAACTATCAGCTTAGTTGGATCAATTGATGGCAAAACTGAATCAAAAAAAGGTCTGGCATTACGCAGAGCCGAAAATGTAAAATCCTATTTGACATCAAATTATGGTATAGATGCTAACCGCATTACAACTACCTCCAAGAATTTGCCGGATGTACCTACTGCAAAGAACTTAAAAGATGGCATGAGTGAAAACAGAAGAGTAACCATCAAATCTTCAAGTTTTGACATTCTCGAGCCAATCACCATTCGAGGAGATGAAAGTCGCTGGGCAAAACCAGAATTGATTGAATTTAGACCAAAGGATTTCGATACAACCAGTATTAGTAGTTGGACTCTCAATGTTTCTCAAGCGGGCAGATCTTTAAAAGAATTGGTTGGAGCAGGTTCACCCACACCACAACGCTGGGTAATTCGCACCAATGATTTATCAAATGCACAAGTGCCCATAGATTACACACTTACAACAGTGAACGGCAATGGAACAAACTCAACTGTGAATGGATCCATTCCTGTTGATTACATGACCAAAACAATGCCATCCGTACAGCCCACACCGGATATGATGGTCACAAAGTTTTCATTGATATTGTTTGATTTTGACAAAGCTGAGATTTCTGCAGAGAATGCGGAGATCTTGAAAAACCGAGTTGGACCGGTAATCAAACCAACCTCAGTTGTAAAAATAATTGGCTATACGGACAGAATTGGCGCACCGGTATATAATCGTTCTCTTGCTTCGCAAAGAGCAAATGCTACTCGCGACATTTTGGAGCAAATTGCTCCCCAAGTTCGATATGAGGTCTCTGGTCGTGGCGAAGATGTAGAAATCTTCGATAATGGCATTCCGACAGGTAGAGTGCTTTCAAGAACAGTTCAAATATTTGTTGAAACACCAAGAAAGTAAGTGCATACACAACTTCATGTAACCGGCGCGAGGGGAATCCCTTTCGCCGGTTTTTTTTCTAGGCAAAACCTTTCATGAAACAATTGAATGAATCACATCCGGCAATGTCATGCATCGGGAATTTCACCTCTGATGAATTGTCGTCAAAGTTGAACGAAGATGGATTTCCTTCTTATCGTGGCAAGCAATTGTTTCATGCATTGTATACAAGAAATCACAATACAACTTTTTCATTCGATACCATCAATACACTGCCTGCGGATTTGAGAAATGCGCTATTGGACAAATATGGAAGTGATCATCATTCAATTCGATTAAAAGATGTACATGTATCTGAAGATGGTACCAAGAAAATGTTGTTTACACTCTTGGATGATACCGCAGTGGAGACGGTATTGATTCCAAGCGAAATGATCAATGAAGAAGGTTTACCCAAAAGACGCACACTTTGCATTTCAACGCAAGTTGGATGCGCTCTCGGATGCGCATTTTGCGCAACAGCCACATTGAAACTCAAGAGAAATTTGGCAACTGCTGAAATCGTTGATCAATACATGAGAGCCAGGGAAATTTGTTCAACGGACATCACGAATATTGTTTTCATGGGCATGGGTGAGCCAATGCTGAATTATGACAATGTGATGAAAGCAGTTGACATACTCACTCATCCGGAGAGTGCTCTCATCACAGCAAAGCATATAACGCTCTCTACAGCAGGCATTGTACCCGGAATAATTCGTCTGGCTGATGAATCTCGCTCCATAAAACTTGCCCTGTCTTTACATGGAACAACGCAAGGTCAAAGAGAAGCTATCATGCCCATTGCGAATAAGTATTCCCTCAAAGAACTAGGCGATGCATTGGAGTACTATTATCGTAAGACAAAAAAACCAATCACATTTGAATATATCCTCTTTGATGGTTTCAATGATTCACAAGATGATGTCATGCGTCTTTCAAAATTGACAAGAAGAGTTCCATCAAAAGTCAATGTCATTCCTTTTCATACCATTGAATTCACTGCACCCGAAGGGATATCCGCTTCGCTCAAGCCAGCACCTGAATCCACATTTCATGCATTCATCAAAGCATTGAGAAATCAAGATGTCACGGTGATGATTCGCTCATCAAGTGGTTTGGACATAGACGCCGCTTGTGGTCAACTCGCCTACTCACATGCAGGTGGAAGCGCCGGAGCAATCGGATGAATCTTGCAATCATGATCATATTCTCAATGATGTTGATGCACTTGCAATTGTTTGCAGAGGAAGAAGTATTCACTAATCAGATGTTCAAGTCAGCCGAATTGAAAAAAGATCAATCATATCGCATTCGATTGATGAATGGAGATATATTGACCGGACAATACAAAGAAAAGGGTGACAATACAATTCGTGAAGATTCTGCAATCATAGAATCAATCGTGATGAAAACCATCATCGGTGATATCACTCTTTATGCAGATGAGCTTTTAAAAATCGATCAAGTGAGCAATGCTTATCGACATTCCTCTTCTTTGTATATCATGCCTACAGGTGATGCAATCGGAAAGAATGCGTATGTTTCCCTCACTCAGTTGGCATTTGCACAATGTGGGTTCGGATTTGAGAATATCTCCATCAATGGTGGCATCACATTGATTCCCGGTTTGTCATTCGATGAACAAGGAAAACATGTAAATGTGAAATACACTTTTTATGAAGAACAGCAAGACATCATACCGGGTCATTATACTCTCGCAGGCGGATATTCACTCATCTATGCAAATTCTGCGAATGTATTGCAACATGCTTATATGACCGGTTCTTTTCACATGCCAAGAACAACTTTGACCACCGCTTTGTTTTTCAAAACGGGGTCCAATGATGTCTATGAAGCAAGTGCTGGCAGATGGGGATCAGGAATCATTCGATTCAATAATGGTTCTTTGGGTTTTGGATTGGGCTTTGATGTTTCGCTTACTGCACGACATGATACGAAAGTGATTGCCGAATTGTGGTGCTCCGACATCATGCGTCCAAGAAATTCCGCAGGATTTTTGGGATTGCGGCTATGCAATGATCGCTATTCCATGGATGCAGGTTTAGCCATGTTCACTGCGCCGGCAATCATACCGGCAGTGAAGATTCAATGGCTGCCATTTCAATGAGGATTTAATGTGAGAACTCTGACAATACTCGGATCAACAGGTTCAATTGGAACACAAACTCTCGACATCATCAGAAAATTTCGAAATGACTTTTCAATTAATTTTCTGACCGCGAATACGCGAATAAAAGAATTGGAAGAGCAGACACATGAATTCTCGCCCAAAGGCGTTGCAATTAGCAATGAAGCAGCATGGAAAGAATTCAAACAACATACTTCTTTCAAAGGTGAAATTCTTTGCGGTGAAGAAGGCGTCATCGCAGCAGCAAGCCATTCAGAAAATGATATCGTGATGCAGGCACTTGTTGGTTTCAGCGGGGTATTACCAACTTTGGCGGCGATTGAGCAAGGCGCAACGATCGCATTGGCAAACAAAGAAACACTTGTCAGTGCCGGGGCAATCGTCATGAAATCCGCGAAAGAAAAAGGAGTCCCAATTCTTGCTGTCGATAGTGAGCATAGTGCGATTCTTCAATGTATGGCAGGCGAAGAACGATCAATGATTGACAAAATCATACTCACTGCTTCAGGTGGACCTTTCAGAGAATGGGATGCGGATTCATTTGAAAGCATCACAAGAGAACAAGCTTTAAAACATCCGAATTGGGTGATGGGGCAAAAAATCACGATTGATTCAGCAACACTCATGAATAAAGGATTTGAAGTCATTGAAGCACATTGGCTTTTTGATCTGGCTCCCGAAAAAATAGAAGTTGTGATTCATCCCCAAAGCATTATCCATTCCCTCGTCCAATTTGGCGATGCCTCCGTAAAAGCACAATTGGGTACTCCGGACATGCGAGTCCCAATCATCTATGCACTCTTTCATCCCGAAAGAAGACATGCTGATTTACCAAAACTAGATTTATTGACAGCTGGAAATCTCTCATTTTTCAAGCCAGACACCGAACGCTTTCCCTGTTTGCGACTTGCCTTTGATGCTATGCAAAGAGGTGGCACTGCGACGGCAATTCTCAATGCGGCAAATGAAATAGCTGTTCAAGCATTTTTGGAAAATAAGGCAAGATTTCTACAAATACCCCAAACAATTGAAAGTGCATTGAATATGATGTCGATTGTTGATAATCCAACCATCTCCGATATTGACTCAGCAGACAAGGAAGCCCGGGATATCGCACGAGGTATTCTACAATAATTCCAAATCTCGAGAGTCAAAATTTTCATGACTTCCGCGTTTATTTGGGGATTGCCTTCCATAATCCGATATTTGCATGTCATGATTTTCCAATTTTCCAGAGGCAGCCATACTCCTTGAGACAATGTGTAAACAGCATGGGCATAACGAACCATCCATGAATGGGGCATTATTGCAAATATCAAGGAACAATGGAGTTGTAGAAAATGGAACAATCAAAAAAACGCATACTTTGGATCGATGATGAAATTGATCTTCTCAAACCCCACATCATTCTGCTACATCAGCGTGGCTATGAAGTAGATACTGCCACTAATGGTGAAGATGCCATAGAACTTGCCACCAATCAATCTTTCGACCTTATCTTTCTCGATGAATCCATGATGGGTATGTCCGGTCTTGAAACATTATCCGTTCTCAAGGACATAGATCCATCCATGCCTGTTGTGATGGTCACAAAAAATGAAGCAGAATCCTTGATGGAACAAGCCATTGGCAGAAAAATTGATGATTATTTAACAAAGCCGGTGAATCCTGCTCAGATACTTGCGGCTTGCAAGAAATTCCTTGAGTCCAGAAGAATTGCCGAAGAAAAAATTACCCAAGATTATCTGCAAGGATTTTCCGAGATAGCCCGCAGATTATATGGTTTCATGGATTGGTCTGACTGGCTGGATGTCTATCAAAAGCTCGTTCATTGGAGCATCGAATTGGATTTGCATCCTGAACTGGGATTTCATCAGACGCTCAAAGATCAATGGCGCGAATGTAATGCTGAGTTCGGCAAATTTGTTGAAAACAATTATGAATCTTGGATCAGAGGTGATGATGCATCGCCTATGCTTTCACCGCATATTGCAGACAAATTTGTATTGCCAAAATTAGCCAATGGAAAACCCACATTCTTTTTTGTGATTGATTGCATGCGTCTGGATCAATGGCTTATGATGGAAGAATTGATCAGGCCATATTTCACAGTCCAGAAAGAATATTATTGCTCCATCATTCCAACAGCTACTCCGTATGCAAGGAATGCAATCTTTGCAGGATTATTTCCCAATGAGATTAAAAAGCATTATCCTGATTATTGGAAGGGCGACCTTCCGGGTGTGAGTGAACATAGTCAAAATGCACATGAAAAAGAATTATTGGCAGCATTGCTCAAGCGCAGAAGAATTCAATTAAAAAATGATTTGTCATATGTGAAAATCATCGACACTGATTTTGGAAAGAAAATCGAGAATGACATTCAACGATATGCCCGAAATCATCTCACCGCAATTGTGGTGAATGCAGTTGACATGATAGCACATTCTCGTTCTGATTATCCGATTCTCAAAGAGATTGCCCCTGATGAATCAGCATATCGCTCACTCACGCAATCTTGGTTCCGACATTCTTCATTATTGGGGATGCTCAGAACTTTGTCGCAGTATAAAGACATCAACATTGTTATTACCACTGACCATGGTTCTGTTCGCTGCATGCATGCAGTAAAGGCACATGGTGATCGCGAGACATCCACAAATCTGCGTTTCAAGCATGGGAAGAATGTCAAATCCGATGCAAAGAATGCAATGACAATCAAGAATCCCGATGCATATAAATTGCCGGAGCATACCGCCTCTACAAATTATATCATTGCAAAAGAGGATACATACTTTGTGTATCCCACCGATTTCAATCATTATGTTCAGAAATATCGCGACAGTTTTCAGCATGGCGGGATTTCACTCGAAGAAATGATCTTGCCTATAATCACTTTGGAACCGCGATAAAAAATGCAGGGGTAGGTCTTTTGATCTACCCCGACTATTGTCTTGTCTCACTTTTCTCACAAGTACATGGAAGCAGACAGCTACCACACTCATTCGGAAGAAGAAACTCGAGCGATTGGAAAATTCTTTGCTGAAAAAATCAGCCCCGGTGAAATCATCACGCTAGCTGGAGATCTTGGTGCCGGCAAGACTGAATTCGTCCGAGGTGTTTGTGCATATTTTTCAGTTCATGATATAGTATCAAGTCCGACATTTACCATCATGAATCAATATATTGGCACAAATCCGGATGACTCTGAAATCGCATTGTATCATATTGATTTATATCGAATTCAAGATGCAAAAGAGTTATTGGAAATTGGATTTTCAGAATGCATGAGTGATGAACAAGTGATAAAATTTGTTGAATGGCCTGAAAAAGCAGGTTCTACCATGCCGCCAATTGATTGGAAAGTAACCATCAAAACAGTCACGGAAAATGAGGAAGAACGAATCATCAATATTGAATATTTGGGTAATAATCGTTGATTGACACCCATGCACATATTGATGCCGAAGCTTTTGATGAAGATCGCGATGAAATGATTCAGCGTGCTTTTGACCAAGGAGTGAAGGCCATCATCATTCCTGCAATTGAACCAAAACGCTTTGATGGAGTGCTATCTTTATGCGAAAAGCATGATGCAGTGTATTGCGGCATGGGCGTTCATCCCCATAATGCCAATGATTATAATGAGCAAGCCGAAGCATTCATCATCAATCATTCAAATAATCCAAAAGTAAAAGCCATTGGCGAGATAGGCTTGGACTACTATTATGATTTTGCCCCGAAAGAAGTGCAAAAGAGTGTTTTCAGAAAACAATTGCAGATAGCGAAGGCAGTCGGCAAACCGGTAATCATACATAATAGAGAATCTGATGAAGACCTTATCAATATTCTGAAAGAAGAGCAAGATGGTGAACTTACCGGTGTCCTTCATTGTTTTTCGTCTAACATGGATATGTTGAAAACAGCATTGGATTTGAATTTTCACATTTCTTTCACGGGTAATATTACTTATAAAAAGAGCATACTTGATGAAATTGTAAAAGCTACTCCTTTGTCGAAAATCATGATTGAGACCGATTCACCTTATATGACACCGGTTCCTCATCGTGGCAAAAGAAATGAGCCTGCATTCGTGCAATACATTGCACAAAAAATTGCTGATTTACATCAAGTTTCATTAGAGGAGATTATCACCATGACAACCCGCAATGCAAAGTCCTTGTTTGGACTCATGATACTCTTATTTGGTCTTCTAATTGGTGTAACAACACTTCCCATCTTTGCTCAAGACGAAAGAGAAGAAGAGGAAGAAACTACTGAACAAGAAGTCCAACCATTTCCATATCAACGATTCATAGGTTTCGGTCCATCAGTTGCAACAAATACCATCGTTGAAACACTCACAAGTGTAGATGCAAATCAAAGAGGAACGCGCTCTTGGGATGGAAATCCTTCCTTCGGTTTTAGTGTTGCATATAATCCGCTTGAGTTTTTGATGTTGGACATGGGAGTTATGCACACAAGAAATAATTCCAAGCTAAAAAATGCAGATAAAGTACCAGGCACTCCTACAGATCCGGATATATATACCGTTGCACATCTAACCGCTCGTGCAATTGCAAATCCTCGCGGGAAAGTTTCTTTCTTTGCTTCGGCAGGATTGAATTTTTTATCGAAAAGAGTATATGCCACCAATGTGGAATTTACCGATGATTCTCAGTTGGGTTTCAATGCAGGTGCCGGATTCATGGTAAATATTCCAACTGCATATGGAATGCTGATCCCAATAGCTGAGTGGCGACTTGATTTTGAAAGCAAAAACAATATCACGAAGATTCCCAATGTATCGCCCTATAGCAATTGGGGAAATATCGAAATCTCAACATTTTATTCACTGCCCAAACTTACGATCCTCTGGTATCCGAAGTTTTAACCCATCTTTTTTGATGGGATTTTTCATGCATGAACAATATCTCAACTTCTGATTCCGAAGAACCAAAACAACAGAGAATGGGCGTTGATCTACTCAATGGTCCAATAGACTCCACGCTACGAATCTTTGCTCTTCCGCTGGCATTCAGTTTTGTTGTGAATATGCTCTATTCTTGGATAGACACATATTTCGTCAGCAAACTAGGATCTGCGGCAATTGCAGCAATTGGGGTAAGCGAACAATTAGGATTCATGATTTTCAATTTTGGAAGTGGTTTTGCAATTGGCACCGGGATCATCGTTGCAAGAAGAATCGGCGAGGGGAATCGTGATGAAGCATCATATACTGCAACGCAGGGTATCATGACGATGATGGTGTTTTCATCAGTTCTTGCCATCATCTTGGGTTTATTGCTGCCTACCACACTTCATGCGCTAGGATTGGACAAAGATCCGGAAGTATATGGCTTCACAGAAATCTATCTTTATGCATTGCTTTTTGGGGTTCCCGGAAATTTTGTCACTTTTCAAATCAATGCAATCATACGATCATCAGGAAACTCCGTGTTTCCGATGTCAATACTGCTTTTGACAACAATCATCAATGCAATACTCGCACCTTTGCTGATTTTTGGTTGGGCATTCATACCTGCTTATGGAATGCTGGGAGCAGGCATTGCAACAGCGGCATCGCAAATCATTGGAGCAATAATCTCACTCTCAATGATCATAACCGGGAAAGCCGGGCTTTCACTCAAATTCAAAAATTTCTCTTTTGATGTCCCACTCTTGCTCAAAATCATTAAGCAGGGTATTTGGTCATCATTACAGATGTTTTCAGTAAGCATTAGCAGACTCGCCCTTTTCAAATTTGCATCAAACTTTGATCCGAAGATTACACTCGCGGCTTATACGCTTGGCTTGAAAGTTGATCTCTTTGCCTTTATGTCTGTGTTTGCTATGGGTATTGCGCTCGAGACTGCAACCGGACAAAACCTTGGTGCAAGGCAAGTTGACAGAATCAGATTGTTTTATCGTTCTGCAGTGAAACAACTGACAATTCTCTTGGGAATTCTCGCAATATTGTCATATCTGTTCGGTGAACATTTCGCTCGGATTTATACAAGCGATCCGGCAATCATTCGCGAAACTGTCGAATATGTTCGCATTGCTTGTTTTGGTTATATATTTTTCGCAATTGGTTCAATCACATTACGCATAATCAGTGGCGCAGGAGCAGCAGCGAGAAGCATGATGATTGTTTTCACTGCATTGGTTGTGATTCAGATTCCACTAGCCTTCATTCTCTCCCATTATACACCGCTTCATGAATCCGGCATTTGGATTGGCGTTGTATTAAGCTATATTGCTTTGACTGCAATCGGCTATCAACAATATCGATCCGGTAAATGGCTGACAGTGCAGATTTAAGCACTACTTGATCAGGGGTTTTCATGGCGAGCATTCTTCTGCTTACGTCATTGTTTTCTACATTTCTGTTTGCTCAAGATAATGCAATTGGAATGGATGAAGATGCCATTGCTGAAAATCAATTGCGAATCGATGCCTTTGAATACTATTCCATACATCCCATCAATCTTCGTGAATCTCTTGATGAATTACGCATCATTCCGGGCATTTCCACTTCCCTGATTCAATCCTGCAAAAGAATTCTCAATGATCATCCGCTAATGGATGACATTCAAGATCTAATAGCTCTCTTGCCTTCTACACTTGACACATCAGTCATTCACATTCTTTTACATTGTACAAACCTGAAACCTAAACAACTATGGTCCGGTTCAATTCGAACACGAATGTCAATATCAAATCCACTACCTCGCGGTTTTGAGCAACAAGTATTTCAAGGGTCATCAGAATCATTCATGCAAAGACTGTTCATAGGAAACAATACACTTAAAGCAGCACTCATATTTGGCAAACATTCCGGCGAGCAATATCGGCATGGCATGCTTCATGGATCAATTTCATATTCCACATCAAACTGGACAATCATTGCAGGAGATCACTCGGTTCAAATTGGACTTGGTACATTATTTTCATCGGGAATTTCAATGCCCAATATGGCAAAGCCAACTCAAAGAGCTGAGCATTGGTCAACTGCAATCAGACCATATACATCCCTGATTGAACATCCCAATTTCCGTGGCATATGTGTACAATATCACATGAAAGACATACTTGCAGGATTTAGCTTGGCAACAAGGAATCGTTATGCTTATCGTAATGATGAAGGTGCATTAACGGGCTTTCCAGGAATAACCTATGCAAGAACCCATACAGAATTACAATATAGAGCCGGTGTAAAAGAACAAAGAATTGCATTGTTTACAGAAATCAAACAAAATTCCCATCAATTTTCTATTTCCACATTCTATCAATATTATCAATCCAAGATTGCCCAGAATGCTTTTGCCATTGGTGAACAAGAACAATTTCTTGCTTCTTTGGACTATCGATTTACGAATAATCACATTATAGTTTCAGCCGGTTCATTGATTGACAAAAGATATAATATTGGTGGAATTTTCATGATTCATCATGATGCTGATAAACAGCAACAGGCATTCATCATGAGATATCATGATCCGGAATTACGTTCGCCTCTTGGAAACTCACCCGGAAGATTTACCATTCCCAATAATGAAATTGGAATGCAAGTATTATTGAGTGGAAGAATACATTCAATGCAATATGCATCATCGGTTGATCTGTATTCTAACATTGTCATTCCACACAATAAAAAAACAATACAAAGAGGAATCAGAACGGCATTGCAACTATCAAAGGAGAATAGTCAATTTCTGATGCTCTGCAGAGTGATTCATCAATTGGAATCAAAAGAGATGACTGCAGAGTATGATTCATTCTGGCGATGCAGAGTAGACTTTGCTTATAAAAGCAAAAAGATGCTGTCGATTTGTAGAGTTGAAAGCCATATTAATACACAAACTGAAACAGACATGATGGGAATTGGATGTTCGCTTGAAATCAAATCACAAAAACAAGAATTTCATCCTTGGAATTGGTCTTTTCGAATTGCATGGGCGAATACCGATGCATTTGCATCTGCGATATATCTTCCGGAATCTGGTTTGCCGGGTCAATTATTGATTGATCCACTTTATGGGATCATGACAATGCTTGGAATAAAAGTTGGATATCAATTCCCCAATGTCAATTGTTCTTTGCTATTGAGACAAAGACATAAACCTCGAGAAGAATTTTTGGGGAGTGGGTGGATGCAGGTGCGGGGGAACATAGAGATGGAATGTCATTTCCAAGCAGACATTACATTGTAGCACGCAATAATTCTGCAAGTTTTGGTTCTACATGCCAGCGATCTCTTGCTTGCATCCAGCGATTTCGTGCATCGTCTTTATGTTTATGCGGCATATTGAAGACTCGTTTTGCGCGGATCATAATATTTTTGGCAGTATGTTCGAGCGGAGTAAATTCAATCAAATCAGCAGAATATCCTTCAGACATCAGGATATCTCTTCGCATTGTATCTGTAAGCATATCCCCCAATCGCTCTTTCATGATGCCATCTCGAAGAAGAAATGATTCTTCTTGCGGGATTGAAGCTGTATTCATTTGTTGTTGAACATGATGATGACAACAAGGTGCTGCAAGAATGATGTCAGCATGATGAGAAATAGCCAAAGACAAAGCATCATCAGTTGCAGTGTCACATGCATGCAATGCGATCACAATCAAACTTCCATTTTCGACCAATTCACCAGTCCAATCGGCGATCGTGCTTTGCGAGAACGATGCATGTTCATTCAAATCAAGTCTTCGAATTGTTCTATTGCATGATGCAATCAATTCTCCATTTTGCTCTATGCCGATCAATCTGGAATTGACTTGCTTGACATTTCTCAGATACCACAATAATGCAATGCTTACATAGGCCTGACCACAACCGCAATCCACTATATTGACCGGTTCTTTTAATTCATGCGCATATTGTTCAAAGATTCGAATAAAGTGATTGATTTGCACATATTTGTCACGCATTGCAGGTATGATTACAAAATCCTCATTTGCAATTCCAATTGCATGCAGTAATTGCGCAGCATTACCCGGATGAATCGGCAAGAGCTCATCATTGTTTGTTTGCCAATGTGATTTTGAAGGCTTTGTAAAACGATGTAATACAGTTTGCCCTCGGCTTGTCATAGGAGTGATTTTTATATAGAGATCTTGTCGTGGAGTTTGAGCATGCCATTGTTTAAATGGAAGACGTGATAAATCATCCAATACTCGAAAAAACTCAGCTTTATCAGATACCATCATCGAATGAGTAAATGATTGTTTTTTGGTGATGATGTCTATAAAGAGTGGTCCACCTGCTGAATTATCAACATGCACGACAATTTTTTTACATGCATCATATTGGAATTCTTTCCCCGGAACTTGAATTGCCTCATCTCCATACGGATTTGATATCGTGATGATGCAACGCATATCGGGATTATCTCCCTGAAACAGACTATCTATATGTGATTGCATTGAAGGATTCATGTCCAAAATTACAAAACTGAAGTTTGATTCAGCCACATATCGCATCAATACTGTTGAAATGACTCCTTTTCTATTCAATTGGTCATTTTTCCCCAACGGTTGGTTATGCCCTGATTAACCAAGGATTTCGTATTTTTGAATCAATGATCGTCCATCACATCGGATTTTTCAATGAAGCATTTCAAAGCAATGATTACCATCACTTTGCGCAAGAGCATCTTGGATGTGCAAGGAAAAACGGTGGAACATGCCCTCCATTCAACAAATTTTACATCTATCGAACATGTTCGCATCGGAAAATATGTCGAATTAACAGTCCATGCCGAACATGCTCAAGCCGCTCTTGCACTCATTGATGATGCTTGTAAAAACATCATCGCAAATCCAATCATGGAAGATCATCACATTGAATTGGAAGAAATTTCACTTGGAGAACCTGCATGAAATTCGGCATAGTCGTTTTTCCCGGCTCCAATTGCGATCATGATGCATGGTATGCAACTTCCCATAATGCAGGAGCGCAGGCACAAATGTTATGGCACAAGGACACAAGCATACCTTCTGACATCGATTGCATCATCCTCCCCGGTGGATTTTCTTATGGAGATTATTTGAGATGTGGAGCAATCGCAAGAGTTTCTCCCATCATGTCAGCTGTCCGCAAACATGCAGAGCAAGGAAAATTTGTTCTTGGAATATGCAATGGATTCCAAATATTAACTGAATCCGGATTATTGCCAGGTGTTCTATTGCGAAATTCATCTTTGTCTTTCATATGCAAAGACATTTATCTTCGCACTGAGCAAATCCTTTCTCCTTTTACATCTTCTTTGGAGCAAGGACAAATCCTTCGAGTTCCAATTGCGCATGGCGAAGGAAATTATTTTGCAGATGAACAAACGATACACGTATTGGAGCAAGAGCAAAGAGTAGCTTTTCGATATTGCGATGCAAATGGCAATGCATCCGAAGAAGCCAATCCAAATGGCTCAATCAACAATATAGCAGGCATTTTGAATGAAAAAGGCAATGTTCTTGGCATGATGCCACATCCTGAACGTTGCTGTGATCCATTGCTTGGCAATAGTGATGGACTTGGCGTTTTTACTTCACTTATGCAAACAGTTGGTTTGTATTAAACCTTAAATCTTGAGAGGTAATTATGGGTTTCCTTCCCGGCGGTTCCGAATGGCTTATCATTTTGCTTGTCGTCATCATTCTTTTTGGCGCAAAAAAAATTCCTGAATTGATGCGTGGACTTGGTAGCGGTATTCGCGAATTCAAGAATGCGGCAAATACCAATGATGAGAAAGACAAGAATGATGCTCCAAAAAGCGAATAAGAATCAGTACATTTTTTGAGAATCAACAATCATGTTTGATATCGGTGGTGCTGAATTTCTTTTAATTGGACTTGCAATACTTTTATTGTTTGGTCCAAAAAAAATTCCCGAAATCATGCAAGCCATCGGGAAAGGGATTCGGTATTTTCGTCAAGCACAAGAAGATCTCAAAACACAAATCAGGGATATTTCAGCAGAGGTCGAGAAACAGACAAATCTCAATGCCACGATTCATCAGACAGTTCAAAAGAACAATGAAGTGACAACTGAGATCAAGGCAGATGTCACGGAGACAATAACCATCAAACCTGCAGATGGCTCAATTCCTCTTTTTAGTCAAGAGGAAAACAAAACGGAACCCGATCAATCCACAGAGCGTCCATGAAGCATTTCTGCATTCATATTTTGCTCATACTTAGTTGTTCGAGCTTTCTTCTTGCTCAAGATTCATCAGCAGCATCAACACCCATTCCACAAAAATCCCCAACACTAGCGATTGCATATACGGCATTATTTCCCGGTCTTGGACAAGTCTATGTTGAGTCCTATTGGAAAGCGCCCATTGCAGCCGGAGCAGCTTTATTTTTTGCATATCAAGTAGTAAGATATAATGATGTGTATAAAGAAAAAACTGCAAGTTATGAGTTGCTTCTGGCCCAAGGTTTGAATCCAAGTGATTCACGAGTTCGACAAGCAATACGCGAGAAAGAGTTTTATAATAATGCCCGAGATTTGAATGGTCTATGGTTATTGGGAGTCTATGGTTTAGCAGCAGTAGATGCATATGTGGGAGCACATATGCTTGAATTTGATGTTAGTGATGATTTATCCTTTACGATTCTTCCCGACCCAATAAATGGAATGGGAAGACTTCATGCTTCATATCATTTCTGAATGATTTTTGCATCCTTTGGTAGGATGAATATTCCCGGGCTTTGAGAATAATACCCGCTTCCCAAAGGGAATTCCTTCTTTTGTTTTTTCCCATTCTTCAATTGCATGATAAGCGATGTTCCTAGATTCGCTTGCTGCACTGTTGCACCCTTTGGTAATTTCAAACGATAGCTTTGGGCAGCTTGTGAATTCACGCCAATAATCACATCGCATGATTGCTGATCATGTTTCATCATCACGATACTTCTTCCATCTTTTGGAATGACTATTCCACTTTGCATTGAATGTACCGAGGTAAATTCACCCGATCCATTTCCGAGCATCAAGCAGCCAAGACTGTTGTCATATCGAAACATTTCCGGATCCGGACCATTGAAATTTCCAATCGTTAAAATATCCATCGCACCATCCGCATTGAAATCTTCACAAAGAATTCCATACACCGGCGAGAATTGTGCTTCAATGGGTAAGGCATGCTTCACAAAGTGTTGCCCACCCCTATTTTCAAGCCACATCGTTTCATAATCAAATGCTTGAAAATGTTTTGTGCTAGCTAGATCTTCACCAAATATATCATTGAATGTAGCAGAACCATATTGATGGTATGTTTGAAATCGCCGAGTAAGAGTTGGAATTTGGGCATAGATTGGACCCCGCATTCTGACAGGATATTTCTTACCAAAATTGAAATATGTCATGATTAAATCAACGCTACCATTTTCATCGAAGTCTTTTGCATATAGCTCAATCGGTTCTTGCCTTGTGGGTTTATAACGTGTATTCTTGCCAAGATTACCGAGAACATAATCCATATCTCCATCATTGTCCAAATCTGCTGAGGCAATGCTTTGATATTGTCCGGATAAACCTTCTAATTCATTTTTTGTAATGCTTGATTCCGTCAAATATCCTTTATCATTTATAAACAAACGCGGAGCCATCCATTCACCAACAATCCACAAGTCGAGATCATCATCATTGTCTGCATCACTCCACAATGCACTTGTAATCATACCCGTCTTGTCAAGTCCCGGCGCAAGTTCTTTCGTGACATCTGTCAATGTTGTCAAATCATTTCTCAATAACATTGATTGTGGAAATTCCGGATATTGTCCCGGTACATTTCTTCCTCCGACAAAGAGATCATTATCGCCATCTTTGTCAAAATCTCCTGCAACAACACAAGATGATGAAATCGTATCAGTAGGTGGAGTAAAGGAATGATTCGATTTTGTGAAATTTCCAGCGCCATCATTGATATAGAGTCTGTCCTGAAATAATTCCCGATCTTCCTGCACCATTTCATTTCCACCAGAAGTCACAAAACAATCCAAGTCACCATCTGCATCTGAATCAAACAAGATGATTCCTTGATCTTCACATCGTGCATCAGCGTCAAAGGCATTTTGTGGTTTTTCAGTGAAAGACCCAGTTGCATTGCGAATGAATAATTTTGTTTTTCCTTCATGCGAGCCACCAATCACAAGATCTGTCAAGCCATCACCATTTATGTCTCCTGCGGCCATGCCGGGTCCATTGATTGACAATCTATTTGGCAATAATCGTTGTTGATAAAAATCATCATATTGATTTTCAACATGCATAAAGTTCAATGATTGCTCTTTGGGCAATGCTTCAAACATTGGAATTGGTCGAGAGAATTGCGGGGTTTCTTTTCCTGATTTATATTCGATGGTAAGCAGTGAATTCAATTGAGCTTTTTGAACTTGTTGTTTGATATTCCCCGGCCAGAAGACATTGATCTCTTTGATGGCTGCAGCATTTCCCAAACCGATATGTATCATTGGTTCAGTACATGACAAGAAACCTCGATTAACATGCATTTCTCTATAGTGTTTGGTTTCTTTGCCTTTTGCATCTTTTGCGATGACTTCAATTTTTGCACCCAAACCAAGAGTATTCTTACCTGGTCCTTTCAATGCTATTTTTAGATAAGATCCATTCTTTCTTTCTGTTGCATAGTTCCTATACACAGCCATGGTTGAATCTATGTTGTTTAGCAGAACATCCAAATCTCCATCATTGTCCATATCAGCATAGATTGCTCCATTTGTGCTGAGTTTCTCAGAAAACCCCCATACATCACTGATATCTGTGAATTGCAAATTGCCTGTATTTCGGAACATAAAATTGCGAAGCCGAGTTTTTGCCATGCTATTTATCAGCCACATGAATTTATCGGTCTTCTTTTTCACTGCATAGCTTGCCACATCCATGTCTATTGCATCTCGATTGATTCCATTCACGATGCACATGTCTTGCAAACCATCATTATCCAAATCTGCAATCCATGATGACCAACTCCAATCTGTTTCTGCAATCCCGGTGAGATATCCGATATCACAAAAATTCAAATCACCGCAATTAAGTTGAAGCACATTGCGAATCATCGATGTTGAATCAAAGTATGGACTAAACACTTTTGGCGTGGTCATTTGTGTCATTCTTCTTTCATGATCATTCGGCATCATGTCAACTGACAATATGTCCATCCAGCCATCATTATTGATGTCCGCAATGTCTGAACCCATCGAGAAGTGCGAGGTATGACGGAGTTTTGTGGGAGCAATATCGGTGAATGTTCCATTCTTGTTATTGACATACAATAAGTCTCTGGCTTCAAAATCGTTGGCCACAAAAATATCCGTCCAACCATCATTATTCACATCACCGAGAGAAACACTCAATGCATATCGATCATCCTCGATCCCTGCTTGCTTTGAAACATCAGTGAATGTATTACCATCATTGCGAAAGAGTTTGTCTGAATATCCATCTATTTGAGCATAGCCACCGGCTGTAAATCCATTTTGTGCGATATAGCAATCGAGATCATTGTCATGGTCATAGTCGAAAAACACTGCTTGTACTGATTTGCCCTCAAATGCCAAACCAAATTCTTTTCCCTTTTCTGTGAATACTCCTTTACCATCATTGATATACAAATGATTGGGTTCATTGAATCTGCATATGTACAAGTCCAAATCATTGTCACCATCAATATCGATGAATGATGGTGTAAAACAAATTGCCGCAGTGTCGGGGAATCCGGCGGATTTGGATACATTCTCGAATTTCCAATTCCCTTTATTGAGATATAATGCATTGGGGACTTGCATTCCGGTAAAAAATACATCCGGTAATTTGTCGCCATTCACATCACCAACTGCAACACCACCACCCAAATAGACAAAGAATTGTCTGGCATAATTGAATTCTTCCGTTTCGATGAGACGATTGAAAAATGTGATCCCCGTTGAATCAGGAGACTGCAATTTGAAGAGTTTCGAAGATGTATCTGCCCATAAAACCGAGGGCAATAACAAAATCAGCAATATGTATCGAAGAAGTTGATGCACAATTGATATCAGCGTGAGTTCTTGGTACGATGTTTAGACATTGCAAATCTCTTCATTTTCAAGGAATTTCCCACTTTTTAAGCAGAATGTTAGCCCTCAACAAAGCGAAGACTTGGTATATTTGCCATAATTCTATCTATAACACTTACATTTCCTATTGCATTCATGGAAACAAAAAGTACACTCTTCATTTTGATTTTAGCAATTGCCGGCGGAATTTTCGCAAAAAATGCGGGCAAACTTGTACAGTTTCTTTCTTATGGAAAACCGGATGACAGATTAAGCTCCCTGCCGGAAAGAATCAAGCAAACACTTCTTGTTGGCTTTGCTCAAACAAAGATTTTACGCGACAAAGTTGCAGGACCAATCCATGCAGGGATTTTTTGGGGATTTTTGATACTCTTGTTTTCTGCTGCTGAAGGGGTTCTTGAAGGACTGAATCCTGCTTGGTCATTCAATTTTTTGGGTCCGGTCTATTCAGGAATCACAATTCTCACAGATATCTTTTGTTTGATGATTATCCTCGGGACAGCCCTTTCGCTTTGGAGACGCTATGTAACCAAAGTGAAACGCCTACAAGTTGAACATGAGAAAGTTGAAGCGGGTATGATTCTACTCACGATCTTCTCCATCGTCACTTCGTTGTTGCTTCAAAACACCGCAAGGGTTGCCATGGGTGAAGATTTTTCTTGGGCGGTCCGTCCTGTTGCAAGTTCACTTGCTACGATACTACCTCTTGGACATGTGAGTTTCGAGATATTCTGGTGGCTACACATGCTACTCATTTTCTCATTCACGAATTATCTTCCTTTTAGCAAGCATTTGCATGTTCTCACATCGATTCCAAATGTATTCTTCAGTAATCTTGGTCCTGTAAACACATTAGAAAAGATTGATTTTGAAAATGAATCACTCACCAAATATGGTGTCACGGACATTGAAGATTTTTCATGGAAGACTTTTCTCGACAGTTATACATGTACGCATTGTGGTCGATGCACCAGTGTTTGCCCTGCAAATCAAACTGGCAAGGTTCTCGATCCTCGCATGGTTATCATTGGCATACATGATCGCGTGATTGATAAAGCTCCTCTCATCGATAGAATATCTGATTATCGCAAGAATGCATCTCGAGGAGAAGTACGCATTGCGGCTGATGGCATTCTTTCCGGAAAACAATCAACTGAGTTTGACACGCAAGAACGCGAACTATTCACCATACTTCTCAATGAAGAAGAACAATCCATTTGGAACAAGAAACTTATTGGTGATTATGTTAGCCCTGATGCATTGTGGGCATGTACAACATGCGGCGCCTGCATGGAGGAATGTCCGGTGAATATCGAGCATGTGCCTGCAATCGTCGGTATGCGTCGTTCGATGGTAATGATGGAATCTTCCTTCAATGAAGAAAGTGCATTGCTTCCGGATATTTATGGAAATATGGAAACCAATTCCGTTCCATGGGGTGGATTCAGTGAGCAAGATCGTGCATTGTGGGCTGAAGGCATGAATATCAAAACAGTGGCCGAAGACCCCGAAATGGATGTTCTCTTTTGGGTTGGATGTGCCGGAAGTTTTGACGATCGTGCGAAGAAGACCACAAAAGCATTTGCCGAACTCATGCAATTGTCGCATATCAATTTCCGCATTCTAGGAACCGAAGAGCGTTGCACTGGAGATCCAGCTCGTAGATCCGGGAATGAATATTTGGCAACTATGCTTACGACCATGAATGTCGAGACAATGAATGCATATAATGTCAAGACAATTGTCACGACTTGTCCGCATTGCTTTAACACACTCAAAAATGATTATCCGCAATTTGGTGGTCATTATGAAGTAATGCATCATACTCAATACATCAAGCAATTGATTGATTCCGGAAGACTTTCCATTGATGCAGACAAATCATCACTCAGCAAGAATGCAATTGCATATCATGATTCTTGTTATCTCGGAAGATATAATGAGGAATACGAAGTCCCGCGTTCACTATTAGAAAATGTTCCCGGTTTAACAGTCCTTGAACCCGAGAACTCAAAAGACCGTGGTCTTTGCTGCGGCGCAGGTGGTGGCAGAATGTTCATGGAAGAGATGGTTGGTGATCGCGTAAATATCAAGCGTACAAATCAATTGCTTGAAACAGGAGCTTCAACAATTGCCGTGAATTGTCCATTCTGTTCAACGATGATCACTGATGGTGTGAAGGCATCTGATAAGATTGACCAAGTGCAAGTAAAGGATGTTTCCGAAATTCTTCTCGAATCAATCAAAGGATCTTAACTGCATGTCTGATTTGAGAACTGCATTTTCAAGTATTGTACAATTTCGAAGATCAAATCGTTCATTTGATCCAGCAATTGAAATACCGGATGATGTGATACAGCAGGCACTTGAACAAGCAATGCTTTCACCCAATAGCAGCAATATGCAATTGTGGGAATTCCATTGGATTGAATCAGCAGATTTGAAAAAGAAGTTTATCCCGCTTTGCCTTGATCAAAGTGCTGCAAAAACCGCGAAGCATTTGGTGGTATTCGTCACCAGACAAGATTTCTGGAAGAAAAGAGCTAAGTGGAATTATGAAAAAGTTCAATCAACAATTTTAGGTGAACAAACTCCGCAACAAAAGGGTGGTTTGCAATACTATAAGTTGCTGATGCCATTCTTGTATGTAAGAGATCCTTTCGGCATCATGGGTTTGATTAGAAAGATGGTGAGTTTTTTCATGGGTCTCACAAAGCCATTCTTTAGAGCCGGAGGAATTGCATTTCAGCGCATAGTCGTTCATAAATCATGCGCACTTGCCGCCCAAACATTCATGCTCTCAATTGCATCCGCAGGATTCCATACATGTCCGATGGAGGGATTTGATGAAAAACGCGTGAAGAAAATCCTGAATCTTCCCGGCAGAGCAGAAATCAACATGATTATTGCAGTGGGAAAAGGTACAGAAAAAGGTATTTGGGGTCCAAGATTTAGGGTGCCGAAAGAAGAAGTGATTGTTAAGCATTAAAG
>JBMSYN010000001.1:0-228077 GCA_049426725.1 Candidatus Kapaibacteriota bacterium | reverse complement strand
TTGTAACCTCCTGAATCATCATCGCGTTTTTTGTAACCACCGGAATCGCCATCCCGTTTTTTATACCCGCCACTATCACGTTTTTTGTAACCGCCATCATCACGTTTTTTGTAACCGCCATCATCACGTTTATTGTAATTGCTATCCCGATTACTTGTGAAATCTGATCGTTTTTTAAAATCACGTCTCGGTTTATCTTCAGACTCTTCATGTTTTCTATGAATACCTTTCATAGCATCATCTTGATCAGAATACTTAGATTTCTTTTTCTCAGTTTGTTCAAGAATGCTCAAGACAGTTCTTCCTGGATGACCCTCAAAGACAATGACAAATTCCCCTTTGAAAGGTGATTCTGTGAATTTAGCTTGCAATTCAGAGAATGTGCCATAATGGTGGTGTTCAAATGCCATGGTGAGATTGCAACCAATATAGGCTTTGCGGTCGGGCATCACTTTGGAGGCGGCTTCCAATAATTGCTTAAGTCGATAAGGTGTTTCGAGTAATACAGTAGTTCTTGGTTCCAAAGCAAGAGCCTGTAATTCTGAAAGTCTTTCTTCTGTAGTTCTACTCAAAAAACCAGCTGAAGTAAATACATCAGACTTAAACCCGCTTCTCACCAAAGCAGTCATGATGGAACTCGCACCCGGTACGACTACTACATTGATTTCTGCATCCAAAGCCAATTGCAAAAGATATCGTCCCGGATCGGCAAAAATGGGAGTCCCTGCATCGGAAATCAAAGCAAATGTTTCGCCTTGTTGCATGCGTTCAATGAGTTGCGGAGCATAAGTATCCTCATTGTGTTCATTGAGTTGTTCAAGGTGGGCTGAGAAGTTATGCCTCTTAACGAGCAGAGCTCCCACCTTTTCCTCTTCGCAGATAATCGCATCAACCTTTTTCAACACCTTCAAAGCGCGAAGTGAAATATCATCTTCATTGCCAATTGGGGTTGAGACGATGTATAAAACTGATGCTTCTTTTTTCTTTCTCATTAAAATCCTGTGTAAAGTAAAGTCGATGTTGAAAAAGTAGGAGATTGTATGTGTAGAATCTGTGTATTACATGGAGTATCCTGCATGTGTAGAATAGTTCCATCTAAATCATTCCAAGAAATCTGATTTGTTAAGTCTTGCAAGTATGTTCCATCAATTCCATAGAGCTTTGCTATGATGTCTTGTTTTGAAGGGACTGTAAACTGAATTTTCTGAACCTCTCTCACTTGTGCAGGATTTGGATATGCATTGATGGTATACAGTTCAGAACTTTCCTTTACCGAAGAAGGTGATTCAGTAGAAATTGGTATTGCCAATGTTGGAATACCGTCAGCAAAACGAATTCGTAGGACAGTTCCAGAGGGAATAGGGGACTTCATGAGCAATTGTAGTTTTGTTCTGTTTCCCGGGGCAATACTTGAATCGATGAATAATACTCTTGCCATGGATGTTGCAGGGCGAAACTCAGTTGAATTGATTTTGAGTGCCTGATTGCCTTTATTCATGATGGGAATTGTAACAATGAGAGAATCTTCATTTGAGACAAAAACGCCTAATGGATCTGTAACCGGTTCCGGATATAATGGAAATGCGGGTTGCGTGGATAGTTTGAACATGCGATCCACCATATCGGGATATGCAATATATGGGTTCATGCGTTTCTGTGCTGAAGCGATGGATATCGCTCTGCTTCTTTCTCTTTCATCAACCGGGTCCAATTTATTCCATGTGCGCATCAATGGTTCTATATTGGTCAAGAATCCGGATTGATCGAAAGATCCTTTTCTATTGCCATATCTAGTAGCAAAATAGAGCAGACTTCTTGCAACATTTCCTTTCATTTTATCTCGTGGTTCAAAGACGGTATCAGCGGATGCTTGGGGAAGACCAAGTTTCGAACCGCCTGATTCCCAAACCATTGATCTACTTACAATGCCATAAGGATGATTGGATCTGCGTTCATTTGCCTTTGAATCGGAGGGGTAAATAATGTATATGTCTGATCGCGCGGGTTCCTGATCCGCACCTTTGCTCTGTGGCCATGAATGTTCGGTATTGAATACATTGATATTAGGAATACCGGTTGTTTGAATTGTTTTCCCTGTATATACACATTCGACTGTACCATTTACATTATCTGCTTTCGAAAACATGAATTGCCGAGCATCAGAATAAGAAAACATCAAAGATTCATTCAGGTATTTATTCAATGCATTGTACAAATCTTGGCCTTCAAGATCTTGTGTAAAAGCAAAATCAGGTTCAATGTACTCTGCTTTGCCAGTCATTTGTAGTGAAATGGAATAGGTCATACTTGGACATTTCACTCTGAAAATGGCAGACCCTGTATGAGATATATTATGTGGAGTTTTAAAGCGAAATGTGAAATTCTTCGAATTACCGGGAGCAATGCTAGTTTTACTTGCTTCTAAAACTGTAAAGACTGTCCATCTCGAGGATATAATGATGGTGTCAATAGAGATAATTTCATCGGATGTATTTGAGAGAGTAATTTCCCCATAGGCATCATCTATAGTTTTGATTGTCCCAAAATGAATGCTATCTGAAGACATGATGACTTTGCAAGGGATATCGGCTATACTCTCATGTGCATCAAAGAGTGCAATGATTGCGCAACATATTAGCATGAAAAGAGATGAACGCATGTGCTTATATCCTAAGAAATGAATCTTTATTCCAAGCAGAAGAAATTATATCTGCAATTTCAGAAAAATCACATGAATAACCGAGTGATCGAGCGAGAGAAGTAGAATGTTCTGACAATGAAGCATGGAGATATTTCTCTTCTTCATCATGTTTTGAAAGAATATGCGCAATGTTCAAATATGTATCGTCCAATGGTAGAGATCCATGCTGTAGCAGAACGCCATCAATAAGCCGTTGAGCGCTTCCGATTAACTTTTTTCCATTGCATGTCAATTCATGTCTTGCGGAAGCGGAAAAACAAGCAGATGATTCCATATTCTGATAATGTTCGTGAAATGATAGCGTACCTTTAGCAAATTCCAATTGTGATAAAGGAAGCTTGTTCAGGCATGACAAAAAGAATTCATGAATGTCTTGATACGCTTTTCTTGCATCTTCCATAGATACACATGGCATGGTAATGCAATAGGTGAGTTCATTGGAATGTAATACAGCTCTTCCACCGGTGGGTCGGTGGACAATTGGAATATCAAGCGATAAACATTTCTCTTGCACATGCTTTTCAACGACTTGATTTTTACCAAGAGAAAGTGTTGGCTTATCCCATGCATAAATTCGAAATACACATTCATATTGAGTTTTGGATTGCAGTGCATTAGAAAGTTGCATGGCATTTTTCAGGTCAAGGAGCATATTGCTTTCACCCGAGAGTGTGCCACTATTGATGAATGTCCAATTCATTACTGGTTCTGATTATTTTCTAATGATGCAATAATCTCACGACAATATATTTCATCATTGTGTAACTGTAATTTTAGTTGCTCCAGAGATGAAAACATGGATTCTTCACGCACATATTTCAAAAACCAGATCACGATTGATTGATCATAGAGATTTGCATCAATATCGAAAAAATGCACCTCAAGTCTGATATCGTCTTTGTCATTGACTGTGGGGCGAGTTCCGATATTTGCCATACCATAAACAGTTGTTCCATGTATTTCAGAAGAAATGAAATACACACCTTTTTTGGGTAATAATTTTGATGGATTTGCTGTTTGAATATTAGCAGTTGGGAATCCTATTGTTCTTCCTCTTTGCTCACCCTTTATGACCATGCCTTCCACAAAATAAGGATGTCCAAGCATTTCAAAAGCTTCAGGCAAAAGTCCTTCTTTAAGTGCTGCTCGAATTTCAGTGCTGCTAACTGTATGTTGTTCAATGCTCAATGCATCAATCGTATGAACGGTGAATTTCAGTTCTTGCGACATTGCAAGGAGGGTACTGGCATCACCTTCTCGAGATTTTCCAAATCCATGATCATAGCCGATAAAGATATCTGAACAACCAATGCGTTCATAAATAATGGAGCGAATGAAATCATCAGAGCTTGTTTGAGAAAATGCTTTCGTAAAAGGAATGATCACCACCATATCAACGCCATAAGACTCAAGTAATTGCAATCGTTCTGAAATGTCTGTTAATAGGGAAATTGGTGGCTTATCTTTTCTTGGGATAACTAATTGAGGATGAGGTTCAAAAGTTACTACAACAGTTCTTGCATTGTTTTTTGATTGTTTCAATGCATTCATCGCATTGATAATGTATTGATGACCTTTATGTACGCCATCGAATGTTCCAACAGTCAGAATTGATTGCGGATCATGTGGAATATTGTCGAAAAGTGAATATACAATCATCGAAAATCTACTATTGTGAATGTGATGATGAGATATCGCTTGTGGCTATATTGAATTCTTGTTCAAAATCAACAATGCGAATTGCATCGCTGACGAGGAATTCACCACTTGAAATTCTCCGTAACATCGTTAGATAGCCAACTGTTCCTAGTTTTTCTGCTATATCTCTTGCCAGTGACCTGATATATGTTCCTTTTGAACATTGCACTGTGATGGTAATCGAATCTCCTTCAAATGCATCTAGAGTCAGAGCATTGATCGTGATATTTCTTGGTTGTAATTCTTCCTGAATTCCTTGTCGTGCTTGACGATATAGTGGTATTCCATTTTTTTTCAGAGCAGAAAACATTGGCGGGATTTGTTGTATCTCGCCGATAAAGGATTGTAATGTCTGGTTTATGAATTCCTGAGAAATATCATGTGGTATATCTGCAAAGACCGATTCGGGTGTCTCAGCATCATAAGATGCAGTTGATGCACCAAGTTTTATTGTTGCTTGATATGCTTTTGTTGAGTCTTGATATTCATTGATGAGTTTTGTGGCAGGTCTGCCTACACATACAATCAATAAACCTGTTGCGAGAGGATCAAGTGTGCCTGCATGACCAATCTTTTTGATTTTGAGCAATCGTCGAAGTTTTGCAACTACATCAAATGAAGTCCATTGAAGATCTTTGTCAATGAGAATGACGGCCCCATGTTCCTTAGCTTCTGCATACCATGTTTGAATGGTTGACAATGATTGCAGAGTAAGGATATTCATGATATCAAGAGAGGATAATAAGGAGATGGATGCAATTATTCTGAATTATTACCATCACGAAGGAGATCATGCTTTTTTGTTTTTTCTACAAGAGATTGAATTTGCTCCATGGCATCCATGGTTTCATCTCTATAAAAACGCAGTTCGGGAGCAAAGCGTAATTGTACCACATGTGCCACATGCTTACGAATGCTGAATTTATCGAGTTCAATGGCTTGTAATACGTCGGCAATTGAGGCTTTACCGCCAATGCAGCTTACATATACTTTTGCAATTTGAAGATCTGGTGACATTTTCACAGATGTCACGGTAATCAAACCGGCATTGATTTCGGAAGCAATCTTTCTCAGTGGTTCAGATAGTGCTTCTACAATGACGGATGCAACTTTTTCAGTGCGAATTGACATGTCAGCTTAATTTCCTTTTAACTTCCACTTGCTTATATGCTTCAATGATATCGCCTACTTGAATGTCATTGAAACCATTGATGCTCATACCACATTCATAATTGGTGTCAACCTCACGAACATCATCTTTGAAGCGTTTCAATGCAGATAATGTTGAATTATAGACAGGGAAGCCATCGCGTAAGACGCGAACTCTGTCATTTCTGTTGATTTTACCCGAAGTGACATAACATCCGGCAACTGTTCCAATCTTGCTAATCTTGAATACCTGTCGAATTTCGGCAGTACCCATAATTTCTTCTTTGATCTCTGGTGAAAGTAATCCTTCCAGAGCCATTTGAATTTCATTGATACAGTCATAAATGATTGTATACAATCGAATGTCAACACCTTCTGTTTCTGCAGATTTTCTCGCTTGTGAAGTAGGAGACACATGGAATCCTACAACTACAGCGCTTGATGCTGCAGCGAGCATGACATCTGATTCAGAGATTGGACCAACTCCTTTGTGAAGTATGGTAACCTTCGCTTCATCTCTTGAAAGTTTCTGTAATGAGTCTGACAATGCTTCAAGCGAACCGCTCACATCACCTTTGATGATAAGTCGAAGTTCTTTGGTTCCACCACGAAGAATATCTTGGGAAATCTCATCAAGCGTTATTGGACGCATTTGTTTGAATTGTTGTTCTCTCTTTAATTGCTGACGTTTGATTGCAATTGCACGAGCTTCGGCTTCTTGCTCCAAAACAGCAAAGAGATCACCGGCCTGAGGGGCTCCATCAAATCCTGATACTTGAACCGGTACTGATGGTCCTGCCGACTCAACTCTATGTCCGCGTTCATCATACATCGCACGAACACGACCTGAATAAATACCCGCCACGAATGCATCGCCAATATTGAGTGTGCCTTTTTGAACCATGACCGATGCAAGCACTCCTTTTCCTTTGTCAAGGTGAGCTTCGATGATTGTTCCTCTTGCTATTCGATTCGGATTTGCTTTCAGATTTAGCAATTCTGCTTCGAGCAGAATTTTCTCCATTAATCCATCGATATTGATGCCTTTTTTGGCTGAGATTTCGGCGCATTGATATTTGCCACCCCAATCTTCCACAAGAACACCGCGATCGGCCAATTGTTGTTTTACTCTATCTGGATTTGCGTCTTCTTTGTCAATTTTATTCAAAGCCACAACGATAGGCACATTAGCAGCTTGAGCATGGCTGATGGCTTCAATTGTTTGAGGCATCACATTATCATCTGCTGCAACAACAAGAACGACGATATCAGTTACTTGAGCACCGCGTGCACGCATGGCTGTAAATGCTTCATGACCAGGAGTATCAAGAAATGCAATGGTTCTACCATCAGGCAAATCAACATGATATGCACCGATATGCTGCGTAATTCCACCGGATTCTCCTGCAACAACATTTGTTTTGCGGATATAATCGAGAAGAGAAGTTTTACCATGATCAACATGACCCATGATTGTCACAATTGGAGGTCTTGCCAGTAATGATTCTTCAGAATCTTCGATATCTGTGATTTCTTGAGCTGCTTGTTCATCAAGGAAATCAACTTGGAAACCATAATCATCTGCTATGAGCGTAATGGTGTCCTTGTCAAGTCTTTGATTGATGCTCACCATGAGACCGAGAGACATACATTTCATGATGATTTCAGCTGCTGTTGTTCCCATCAGTGCTGCAAGATCCGCCGTAGTAACAAATTCTGTCAAACGCAGAATGGTGCTTTCACGCTGTATTTCTTCAATTCTCTTGGCTTCTTTTTCTTCGCGTTCAAGTTTCTTCTTTTGTTTGAGCTTTGTTCTGAAACCTGAGCCGGAATCTTCCATTCCGGATAATGTTTCACGGATTGCTCTTGTTACATCTTCTTCAGTGATTGTTTCACGAATGGATTTTTTCTTCTTCTTTTTCTTATCCAATCCTTTCGCATCTTTTGTGGGTGCAGGACGGAGATTTTTCTTATTCCCCTTATCATCTTCAGCCTCATCTTTTTTCGGTGCAATTCCTAATCCTGCTTCTTGTCCCTTGGCTTTAAGTCGTTCACCAATGGAATGCTGATTTCCTTGTTGACTGGATTGTCTGTTTTGCCTTCTATCATCATCTCTTCTTTCGCCTTGTTGCTGACGATCGCCTCTTTTGGCATTTCTGTCAGGTCTGCCATAGCGCTGACCTTCCTCTTGGCGAGAGGGAACAGTGATTTTCCCAACAACAGTTAATCCACGAAGTTGAGGCATAGTGCCTGCTTCATATTCAACTTCATTGATACGTTTTTTTCTTTTCTTTTTGGGCTCTTGCTTTTCTTCTTCACTTTCTTTTGAGTCAGTGGTACTTTCAGTATGTTGAACGGTTTTTTCAACCGATTCTTTCGCCACTTCAATTGGAATCTCTAGTGGTTCAATACCTTGAGGAGTCTCAATTTCCGAAGCGGATTCTTCATCATCCTTCTTCTTTGAAGATTTTTTTGGTTTTGATACAATCACGCTTGAGTCTTCATCTGATTGAATCGGATTTGCCTCTTGTTCAATTTCGATTACAGCTTCAGTAGCATTTTCGACTTTTGCTTCAGGTTCAGGAGATGTTTCTGTTTGTGCCTGATCTTCTGTGTCGCCTTTTTCCGGATGTCTGGCATGATGATACTTTTCAAGCTTTTCTCTTTGTTTTTCAGCGGCTTTGGCTTCACGGGCAAATTTGTCCATGACTACGTCCACCATCTCATCTGTCAAGACAGCTGTGGGCTTATTTTCAACGCTGAAACCTTTGCCTTGAAGAAATTCTACAATGGCATCCTTCCCAATATTTATCTGGGAGGCAAGCTTGAATAATCGTGTTCCTTTTGATGCAGGCATACAACCTATGGTTGAATGTTAAAAAAATCTTCAATTTGATTCGGTTTGAATCACTCTTCTGTTTCTTGAATGTCTGATTGCTGATTATCAGGATTGAATTCATCAGGAATCGTATTTGCCACAAGAATGGCATCTCTTATCTCAGGTCTTTCATGTTCTTCAAATTCAGAAAGAATGATCTCTCTAATTTCGAGAAGTGTATTCTTGGTCATGCCCGGTATTTCGAGCAAGTCATAAATATCTGCATCGAGGAATTCGCGAGCGGTGTCGATTCCAAGATTGATGATATTGTCATACATTTCTTTGCCGATTTCATCTCTGAATTCAATGAGTTCTATATCTTCGCCACCTTCTTTGATGAGGGTGATATTGAAGCCGGTTAACTTAGATGCGAGACGGACATTTTGTCCATTTCTTCCGATTGCAAGCGATACTTGATCGTCGGGTACTACAACTGTTGCTGATCTAGTATCGGGGGATACAACGATGTCGCGTATTCTTGCAGGAGCCAATGCTTTTGCAATAAATACTTTTGGGTCAGAAGAATATTCAATCACATCAATGTTTTCATTATTCAATTCACGAACAATGGAATGAATGCGAATACCTTTCATTCCAACACAAGCGCCAACAGGATCAACGCGTTCATCATAAGACAAAACGGCAACTTTTGCTCTCTCGCCCGGATCACGAGCAATGGATTTGATCTCGATGATTCCATCATAAACTTCAGGAATTTCGATTTCAAATAAACGAGCCAAAAATTCATCTGCTGCTCTTGAAAGAATGATGTCGGGTGTGCCGCTGCCCTGCATTCTGCGAACTTCTTTTATGATTGCTTTCACAGACATGTTTTTCTTGTATCGCTCATTATGAATTTGCTCTTCTCGTGGCATGCGCATTTCTGTTTTATTATGCATGATGAGCAAACTGCCGGGGCGCACTTGATATACCTCGCCAACAATGATTTCACCTACTTTTTCATTGAATTCATTGAAGACATTATCTTTCTCAACATCTCGGATGCGTTGACCAAGTGTTTGTGTTGCAAGTGCAATCAATCTTCTTCCAAAGTTGTCGGAAATATTCTCGAGCGTTATTTCTTCGATGAATTCATCTCCAACTTCATATTCTTCTGCAGATCTAGTCGCAATTTCCTTCAATGAAATTTCCAAAGAGGGATCTTCAACTTCTTCAACAATGGTGCGCATGAGATAAATCTCCAAGTCACCCTTATCCATATTTACCACGATATCGAAATTGGCTTCCTGACCATACTTTTTGCGTATGAGCATCGAAAGCGTTTCGACTAGCATTCCCTGAAGAAGGTCTTTGTCGATACTTTTTTCACGAGCCATCTCAGCAAATGCTTCAATGATGAGCTTTTTGTCGTACTTGGGTTTGACTTTACGGCGTGCCATGTTGATGATGTTTTAATTGTGATACTATCGAAGCAATCATGAGAATGAAACTTTTACGATTGCTTTTTGAATTTCTGAATAGGGTAAAGAGAATGTCGTATTTTCGTCTACGGATTTCTTTGTCTGTTTTAGATTACTACATTTGATGCCATGTTCATCTGCATCATTTAGAATATACATGCCACTTGGGATTGTTCCATCAGGTGCAATCGCGAGATCTAATGTTCTACCAATATTTCTCGGATATTGCCACCAATGTTTTAATGGTCGCTCAGTACCGGGAGATGAAACTTCAATACTCCGTATGGCATCAATGAATTCATTTGTTTCTGCTTCTTGCAATAATGCACGATTAATCTTTTCACATTGTTCTAATGAGATACCCTCAGGCGTATCCACAAATAATTCCAAAATCATGCGCTCTTTTGTGCCTCGCAGTACCGCGTCAATCAAAGTCGCTTGCTCATTATGGCAAGTGGATTCCAATAGAGAGCGAATTTCTGCGGGTAATTCCAATGGCATGGCTAAATGGTGACAATCCATAGAAACAAAAAAGGGACTTCTGCCGAGAAGACCCAATCACAGTCGCAAATATACGGCTTTTTCCCATTCCAAGCATCGAATTGGGTGTTTTTTGCCATCGCATTTCTTTGTTGTCTGTTCTTAGATTCCTTGTCAATCAAAGCTCAAGAACCTGATTCCAATCGCCTCATCATCACTAAACCTCTTGTAAAACAAGCAAAAAAATATAGTGAATTCTTAGAATATGGCAAGATATCAACAAAAAAGTCATTAAATCCCAATATCAGTACTTTATTGGGAAATGCACGCTTGCAAGCGATTGCAGTTCTTCTTCCCTCGATTGAAATAAAGGATTATGGTGGACCCGGATCCATGAATTTGTTTTCCATTCGAGGTTTGGGACCAATGCGCAATGTGATTTTACTTGATGGAATACCGCTCGCATCATCGCAAACCGGTGTTTTTGATATGTCTATAATACCAATCATGCCTGGGCAAACCATTGATGTGGACATGGGTGGGGCATCTTCAATTATTGGGAGTGGGGCAATGGCGGGTATGATTGAACTATTGCCACCAGATAAAATTGATACTCCTTTTTGTTCATTGAATGCAGGAATCGGAAGTTTCGGTGAGTTATCAGCCAAGTTGCAGGGTGGAGCATCGTTTGGTAATTCATCATTCATGGCAATGGCAGATCATTTTCAATTTGATGGAGATTTCCCCATACGATTTCAGCCTTCGGGAAATTTGCCGGAAATTATTGTCAACAGAGATAATGCAGGAAATTCCAGACAAAATGTATTTGTAAGAGCTTCGCATTTTTTTGAAGAATCAAAAGTCAACACGTCTTTTTGGACTTCCTTTGTGAAAGGAAGAAGAGGTGTACCTGGAGCTGTATTGACAGGAAAAGTGGAAGCGGCAGAAGCCAATTTGAATGAAAGTGATTTCATTCTTGCCGGATCTCTTCAGGCAAAGATTTCGAATGTTGCACAATTACGTTTCCGAGGATCATTTCGAATATCCGAGAGTTTTTTCAGAGACCCTTTTGCATTTTTTGCCGGTCCGAATGGGGCATCGAATGAATTTTTGACACATGATATATTCACTCATGCCGAGTACAATCACTTGGCACATACAGGAATGATGATTACATCGGGCATGATGTTTTCTCATACATTGCTTCGCGGAGATTTATTGCAACCATATGCTCGCGGTGAACCAAAACGTATTTCAGGGGCATTGTTTTCTCGAATAAATGCCGAGTTTTCCGGTTATGACATTGATGCAGGATTCAGAACAGATGTCTTTAGTGATCAGCAAGGCCCGGCAGTTTCAGGACATATGATTGTCTCGAAAAATATCTTTGAGGATCTCGTTCTATCAACAAAGTTGACAAGAGATTTCAGAGTTCCTTCATTCAATGAATTATATTATCTCAACTATGGCACTCAGTTTTTGCTTCCGGAAACATCAACAGGAATTGATGTTGGTATGACATATCAGACATCCACTATTTCTGCACAATGTTCATTTTATCATATGCGTGTTCAAAATCAAATTCTTGCCATACCCATATCTCCTGTGCAATGGAGTGCAAGAAATATTGGCATGGTTTGGTCATCAGGTTTTGAACTTTCATTTGGGTATAGAAATCCAGCAATCTATTCTGACATACAGATAAGTTATGCATATAAAGATGTGATGGACAAAAGGGAAGAATCTGCCACTTTCAATACCATTCTTCCTTATATTCCTCGTCATACAATCTCTTGTTCCTATGTTTCTGATTTCACATCTTATGCTTTTGGGTTCATTATATCCGGCATAGGCGAGCGTTTCGGACTCTCAGGCGAATTGCCTGATTCAAAACTCAAACCTGTAGTATTGATGAATCCGTTCATTGAATATCGCATTCCATTCTTTATGAGCAATCTGAGATTTCGAGGCGAAGTCAGAAATCTTCTTGATAGTGATTATCAGATGATTCTCAACTTCCCTTTACCAGGTAGATCTTTTGTGCTACAGTGCGGACTTACTTTTTAAGAACAGTGAAATTGCATGGAAAACAAGGGGCGAAAGAGTATATTTGACATAATTATCAATCATTCAAAGCACTTCAACGAGTATCGGAGTCAAAATGATCATTGTCATGTTTGGAGCACCCGGAGTTGGAAAAGGAACTCAAGCAGCATTATTGGCTGAGCGCAAATCCATTCATCATCTATCCACTGGTGAAGCATTTCGATCTGCGATTGCAGCCGGTACCGAATTGGGTAAGACTGCCCAACAATTTGTTCAATCCGGAGGTTTGGTACCTGATGAAATCGTAACAGGTATCGTTGAAGAGGCAATGTCGAAACCCGAATTCGCATCCGGTGCAATTTTGGATGGATTCCCAAGAACACTGGGTCAGGCACAAGCTTTGGATGCATTGCTCAATGCACAGGGAAAATCAATTGCCCATATTATCAATATCACTGTTGACAATGAAGAAATAGTGAAACGGATGCTCCTCCGCGGTAGACAAGATGATAATGAAGAGGTGATTCGCCACCGTCTCAATGTTTATAATGAGCAAACTGCACCTTTATTGGAATATTATGCAGGTTCCGGAAAAATGCTGAATGTCGATGGTGATGCTGATATCGAAACCGTTTATGCAAGAATCGAAGAAAGTTTACGGTAATCATTCCACTTCGGAACATTTGAGACTCTCTTGCATGTTTCACTCTTGAATTTCATAGATGTGTTATATGCATACCTACTCCAGAAGCGTCATCATTCGAGCTCCAATTGAAGAAGTGTTCCTTTTTCATACCGACGTACATAATCTCATCAACATAACTCCTCCTTTTATCAAGGTGAAAGTTTTGCATGCTGATCCTCCGGGAATCGGGCAGAATGTACATCTAAAGGTCCGTCAATTTGGATTCATTCCTTTGACTATGCACATGGAGTTTTTTCTTTATGATTATCCCATTTGCTTGGCTGATAGACAGATAAAGGGACCTTTCTCATCAATGGTACAGTATCGGTATTTCGAGGATTTGGGAGGTGGTTATACTCGAATGAAAGATGTGTTTGAGTTTTCCTTACCGTTTGGGTTTTTGGGTAAGTTGGCTTATACTTTTGTGATGAAAAAGTTAATTGAACAAATGTTTGTTTTTAGACAAAACATGACAAAAAAAATTCTTGAGAAATGATTCAAGCACTTTTGGCGATGGCGAGGAATGATTCAGCTTTTAATGATGCTCCACCAATCAAAGCACCATCAATATTTGATTGAACAAAGAAATCCTTTGCATTGTCAGGTTTCACACTCCCACCATAAATGATATCAATCATAGAGGAATATTCACCAAGCGTATCTTGTAGAACAGATCTAACAAATGAATGGACTTCTTCTGCTTGTTGTGGGCTTGCAGCAAGTCCGGTGCCAATTGCCCACACAGGTTCATAAGCAAATACGATGCTGCCATCTAGAATTGCTTGAACAATACTGTCATGTTGAAGAATTGGATCTAATTGATCTTTTATTACTGCTTGAACATTCCCTTCATTTCTTTGTTCTAATGTTTCGCCGATACAGACTATGGGGGTCAATCCGGCTCTAAGGGCTGAATGACATTTTCTTGCAATGAATTGATTGGATTCCTGAAAAAAAGTCCTGCGTTCGGAATGACCAATGATGACATAATCCACTCCCATCGAAGCCAGCATCAAAGGAGAAATTTCTCCTGTATAGGCACCTTCATGTGAATCATGACAATTTTGCGCTCCGATCAAAAGGGGGGATTCATTGTTTTCGATTATGAGTGAACATTGCGTGATGTGAGTAAATGGTGGGCAAATCAATACATCAATGTGAGAGGGAATCTCGGATAATCCTTGACATATCTCATGCGTGAGCATCATCCCTTCATGAGGGAGAAGATTCATCTTCCAATTTCCGGCAATCAGCATATATCACCATTCAGCGGATGGATCGATTGTAAACACTTCTGTCATTTCATCCAAAAGAGGTTGAAGATATTCGGAATGAAAACCCTTTCTTCCGCCATAGACAGGTTCAATAGAATTTCTGTCAGGAATAGTCAATCCTGCTTTTGAAAGGACAGTAGAAATTCGCTCATGCCAAGCATGTTCAAGTGCTTGTTCACCCTTGAAAACATGCTGTTCGATGAGTAATTTTTCTTGTTGTATTGGTTCAAAAATTCCAAGTGCGAGAGGATAGCACATATTCAATGCACTTTGCATTCTCGCTTTGCTTTCTTCATTTCCTTGTGAACCGAGTTGTATTACCCATGTATCAGCGTGAAAGACATGATATTTAATCTCGCCTCGTACTTTTTTGGCAAGTTTTGCTAGCGGTTCATAAGAACTCTCTTCCAAGAATTCATATCTCAATAGTTCTGCAGAATCAAAGAGAAAGTGACGCATTAAACTGAAATCATAACCGCCAATTGGATATTCCACGAAATGACAACAAGTGAACTGTTGCTCATTTCTCATGAAAGCGCTGATATCCGGTTCTGGTTCGCCAAGTTGTTGAAGCAAAGTAAAAAGTGCCAATGAATGCCCCATTTTGTCTTGTGCAATGGAAGAAAATGCAATGTCTTCTTCCAGCATTGGACCAAGGCCTGTCCATTCTGAATTTCTGTGTGCAATTATCAAAGAATCATCAGCCATGTTGTATAACATGCTTTTTAAAGCTGATTTAGACTCATTATTCAATGTCATAGAATACTCCAATAAAATCACTTACAAAGATACGATGATTGCACTGATGCAAGAACATAGTTTCAATTCTTATGCCTGATAAATGAAAATTCATGTATAAATTTGAGCCAATAACAGGTGATTTATGAAAAAAGCTCTATCTACTCTTGTATTGTCCGGTTTTTTTATCTCTTCAATCGTTCAGGCTGATTTGACCGGAATCTTGAGTTTTGGTGCACCTCCATCATCTACAGGTGCCCCCGGAGAGATAACATGCGCTGAGTCTGGTTGTCATGATGATAGCCCTGTTCCAATGAGGAATTCGTCACATGGACTAACACTGCATTCCAAAGATGGATCAATTCAAGCAGGTGACTCAGCAATGATCATCGTACAAGTTGCTGATTCGAATGTTTTACGATTTGGATTTCAACTCACTGCATTAGATGCACATGGTAAGTCTTCAGGGACATTTTTGATTTCTGATCCTGAACACACACAGTTAATACATAATCATGTTTCCTTTACTGATCGAGCTTATGTGACATATACAAAAGAGGGAACGCTCGCCAAAAATATTGGACATAATCAATGGAAGTGTATGTGGGTTGCCCCCAAAGACCATCAAGGACCTATCTCATTTTATTTGGCTACAGTCTCTGCAAATAATGATAATCGTGACAAAGGAGATAAAGTATTTCTCATGGATACAACTATTTATCTTCAAGGTGCAACAGGTATTCGTGAAGCTCAATCTCAATGCATGCTTCGTGGTCAGACAATCCATGTGTTTAATCAGAGTTCAACTCTTCCTTTCAACATTATTGCTTTGGATGGTTCGATAATAGAATCTCATGATGCTCATACAGGTGAAACATTATTGGATATCAGCAGATTACCCAAAGGGTTTTATGTATTGCAATCACAATTCAACTCATTTCCATTTATTCGCTGATCCAATATGAAAAAGGTATACACTATTTTTTACATAGCAACTTTGCTCATGATTGTCATTTCCATGGCGATTTCCGATGAAAAGTACCCCGATTTTCCTTTAAAGTCATCTGCTGCGCATGAAAGTAGTACTGGTGCACCCGGAGAAAGAACATGCGCGCAATCAGGTTGTCATGAACTCAGTGAAATAGTGAGCGATGATACCACCAATACATTACTTTTTGAAGACAGTAATGCTGTATATGGTGATAAATTGGAAGGGATAACATTGCGAGTTCGAAAAAAAGACTGTAAAAAATTTGGATTTCAAATAGTTTGTTTGGATTCAATGATGAGAAATGCAGGATCATGGGTGCTACTTGACAAAGAGCGTGTGCAAATGCAATCTGCGGATTTCTCTCTGCCATTTGCATTTGGTAGACAATATTTGACTCATACTTATAAAGGAATATTACCCCAAAAACCCAATGAGATCTTCTGGGAATTCTCTTGGCTACCACCGGTGAATGGATACAAAGGCAAAGTCACATTTTATATCATGTCAAATTGTACGAACAATGACAATACAAATTCCGGTGATGCTTTGTTTGCTTCAAGTCATACACTCTCGCATATCTCATCAATGACAAGTATTTCGGAAGAAAGAAACAATGTAGAAATTGTAGCTTTCCATTCAGGGCAGAATGTTTGGTCAATCCCAATTGACAATCATGAACAAATACGATCATTACAAGTATTTGATATAAATGGAAAAGCTATTGCAAGTACTTGGGAAAGCAAGAATTCCAAAGAAATTGAAATCCTGACTCAAAATCACCTCACTTCAGGGTTGACATTCCTTAACATTACATTTGAATCAGGTAAAACACTGAAAAAAACGGTATTTTTTCATGATTGATTCATCCCACGGTAAGGAATTCGATAGATTTGTGTCATACTTTTATGAGGATTTCTATTCCTCTGAGTATCACAGTTAATAATTGCACAATGTCTGAACCGGTAGCATATACAATTAAAGAAATAAGCATAATTCTTGATGAAGAACAGCATGTTCTTCGTTATTGGGAAAGGGAATTTGATTTTCTGAATCCCAAAAAAAATGAAGCTGGAAACAGAATCTATGATGAATATGATCTTGCTGTTTTGAAAGAACTCAAGAAATTAATAAGGCATGAAAGAAAGACTATCCAAGAAGCTCGATCTGCATTCATCGCCCAGTATCCTACCGGCTCTATTGATGATTCAAAGGATGAGAAACAATACTCCACATCAAGAGATGAATTGGAATCTTTGCAAAAAGAATTGAACGAGATTATCAAGAAATTGCGTTCATAATTAAAGCACTAGTAATTATTTATTGGGAAAAAACATGAAGCATAAGTTGCTCAAATATGTCATGATTCCTATTGCATTATTTGCTCTTACAATGCAAGCGCAGCAAAGAACCTATGACATCAAAACAATTGGAAAGCACGATGATGAAGTGCTTGGTGTATTTGTCAATGGGGACAATACACGATTTGCAACATCAAGCCTTGATGAAAGTATAAAATTATGGTCAATACCTGAAGGCAAAGAATTATTGACCATCAAAGGTCATTTGGGTCATGTAAACAATATCTCATTTTCTGGTGATGATAAATCTATTGCAAGTGCCAGCACCGATAGAACAGTCAGAGTTTGGGATGTTGAGACAGGAACACAACAATATGTTCTGACTGGACATACAGCTGAGGTTATTGGCGTGTATTTTAGTCCAAAGAATGATTACATAGCAAGTACAAGTTTTGATAGAACTGTTAAACTATGGGATACTAAGCTGAGAACCGAAGTGAAGACTCTACGTGGTCATACAGACAAAACAAATGATGTTGCTTATAGTTATGATGGGAAATACATAGCTTCATGTAGTGATGATAGAACCATTAAGATATGGAGCACTGATTTAAATACAAAAGAGGCTTTAATGACATTGACAGGTCATGATACGCAAGTCTTGACTGTTCTTTATAGTTTTGATTCGCGAAGATTAGCTTCAGCAGATGAGAAAGGGGTTGTAAAAATATGGGATATGCCATCAGGCTCGCTCATTCGTACAATTAATGCTCATAATGAGATTGTGCAGAGTGTTTCATGGGCTGAGGATAATAAAACAATCGTCACAGCCAGTTTGGACAAATATGTGAAACTGTGGAATAGTGAAACCGGTGAGAATCTTATGTCAATGGATGTAGGATCTGATATTTGGGGTGTTGATCTCACAAGTAGTGCTGACCATATTCTTGTTGGATGTGCTGATGGATCGGTGAAAATGCTAGTTGAAACGAAACCTGCAGTAAAAGGAAAAGAAAAGCCGAAAGCAAAAGGAGGAAAAAAATGAAACATAGCAAATATATTTTAGCATTAGTTTTCACTTTGTTTGTTTCTCTTCAATCAGGAAATGCTCAGCAAGTGATGAGTGTTACCGGCACTGTGATTGATCAAACAACCAGGAATCCGGTGAGCATAGTTGTATCATTTTATGATAAGAACAATAAAAAAATCGGTTCATCGAAAAGTAACTCGGCAACTGGTTATTATCTTGTAACGGGTTTGAAACAAGGTGAAACATATAAGGTTCAACTTGAATCCGCTGATTTTTTTAAAGATGAATATGAAATCACATTGCCCGTTTCAAAAAAATATGCGGATGTATCAAGAGATTTTACAGTGAAACCTCTTGTAAAAGGTGCAAAGATTCTACTGGACGTCCCTCCATTTGAATTGAAAAAGTCAAAATTACGTGTTGGTGCCGAAGACTATTTGGCAGATATCAAAAAGATGCTCGTTCTCAATCCTGGTGTTTCAGTGGAAATTCAAACCTATCCTGATTCAGAGGGTGAGCCTGCCTTCAATGAGGCATTTACCATGGAAAGAGCTCAGGCAATCAAAAAATATCTTGTTGAAAATGGAGTAAGAGAAAATAAACTGTCTTTGAAATCTTCAGGGCAAACCGATAGTGTAAATCCTCCACCGAAGTATAAAACTGCCAAAGGGAAGCGATATATCGGACCAATTTATATTGTCATAACCAAGGTTTGATTAAGTAAATGAACCTATAAAACTTTTTTATATTTTGCGGGCATTCATTTGAATGCCCTCATTTTTTTATTGAAAATGAAATCTAATCAAGATAGACGCGAGTTTCTTAAAGTACTCATCGGTGGCACAGGTGCCGCATATCTTGCCATGCAGGGTTGTAGCGGAGATGCATCATCTGAGATTCGAAAAATATCAGATTGGAATGAACAAACGAAACTCAAAAGACAAAGACATGCAATCGCGCATTCATATGTTCGAGATAAAACCTATAATCAAAAACTTCTGAAACCGAATTCATTACAAACCGATGTGATTGTCATTGGTGGAGGTGCATCTGGTTTGGCTGCCGGCTTGACTATCCAAGATGCAGGATTTTCAATGTTACTCTTGGAAAATGAGCTTGAGATTGGGGGAGCAGGTGTAAAGGGGGCAATGAATGGAATCTCTTATCCTTATGGGTCTGTATACTTTGTTGATGAGAGCGAAGAAATTATATCAATATGTAAAAGAGTGGGAATACAATATGCATCTGCACCCGAAGATGCAGTATTGATGAATGATACTTTGATATATAATTTCTGGTCTGATTCATCAATCAATTCTCTTAATGTATCAACAATTGAAAAAGATGGATTGAGGAAGTTTAGAGACTTTCTGCTTGATGATGCCAATGTGCCTTCTTATCCGCTTTCTCTTATGCTAAATGAGAAAGATGGGAAACTAGATGCACAAACGGGTAGGTCTTTCTTAGCACAATATAAGTCTCCATTGCTTGAAACCATGCTGGACATTTATTCCAAATCTTCCATGGGAGCTGGAATTGATCAAACAAATGCTTTTTGTTTGCTTAATTTTTTTTCCTCTGAGCTTGGTAGTGAATATGGAAAAAATCGATATGTCTTTCCCGGCGGTATGAATGAGTTATATAGAGGAATTGCGAAATTGATAAAACCTGAGTTCATCAAGGTAAATCATTTGGCATTTTCTATAAAATCAACAAAAGATGGGGTAGAAGTTCTTTGTGTTGATGATGAACAGAGAATTACAAAAATCAATGCAAAAAAAGTTATCATGACTGGTCCAAAACATATTGCACCTTTCATGATTGAAGATCTTCCCGATGATCAAAAAATGGCAATGCTATCTATGCAATATCCGCCATATGCAACGATTCATTTGTCAATGAAGAAGGGTATTTTCCCAAGTTCAATCATGGATGTTTGGACACCGGAAGCAAATGGTTTTTGTACAGATATCATTTGTTCCAATTCCATGCAAAACGAAAAAAGAACAGACTCTTATGTTTATTCTATTTTTGGTGCCATGCCACAACATGAACGAGCGCTATTGCTTAATGATGAATCACTCACTAAACATACACTGTCTATAGTAAATGAAACAATGGCTTTTCTACATGAGCCATTGGACATCATTAACCAAGTTGAAGTATATGCTTGGGGACATGCCTTGGCGATTCCATTTCCTGGCTCACATAATGGTCCGGCACAGCTTGCATCTAGAAAATATGGCAATATTCATTTTGGTGCATCCGATAATGATGCTACTTCCAGCGTAGAAAACGCACTTGCCAATGGTTTTGCTACAGCGAAGGAGATTATCAGAACATTATCTTGAGTTTTGGGGGAATATGAAAGGGAAACATTCATGGGGAAAGCATGAAATCATTGGTCTTTCGCTATTTCATTCTGTGCATGGTCCTCAATTGCGGGGCATTGTTTCAAAGTATGAAAGTCTAGAGTCATATTGTAGATTCGGATTATCAAAACCTATGTTTCATGGAAATACCCGTAATCTTCAAGATGAGATTCATAATCTTGGATATCGTCATATAAGTCAACATGCTGAAAAAGAGATTCAGCTCATTACTTTTAATTGTGAGGAGTATCCATCGGATCTGTTACATATAGACTATCCACCAAGCATATTGTATGTGCGAGGGAAGTTAAATAGTGAACATACAATAGGCATTGTAGGAACGAGGGTTCCAACGCCTTATGGGCAAAGAGTCGCCGAACACTTTGCTGAATCACTCGCTTTGAATGGAATTTGCATCGCCAGTGGATTGGCGCCAGGGATTGACACGATCGTACATAAAACAGTCGTGAAATACAAAAGATTAACCTATGCAGTCATAGCTTCCGGACATGAACAGATCAGTCCGAAACTTGCTTCTGATTTGTCAAATGAAATACTCGCCAGCAATGGTGCTGTCATTTCAGAATATTCAATGAATACGAAAGCAAAACCTCCATTTTTCCCGCGTAGAAATAGAATCATTAGTGGTCTAAGTAAGTCAGTGGTGATTATTGAAAGTGGCAAAAAGGGAGGTTCAATGATTACAGCACAATTTGCTTTTGACCAAAATAAAGATGTATATGTAGTGCCCGGAAGCATCTATTCTGCAATGTCTGAAGGTAATCATCATTTATTGATGCGCGATAAGGGAATGATTGTGACAAATCCGGAGGAATTATTGTATGATACAAAGAGACAATCAAAAAAACAGAATACTCTTCATGAATGTAATGTTGAAGAACATGCTATATTGCAAATACTCAATAGTGAACCATTGCATATTGATGAGATTGTTGCAAAGTCTATGATCAAACGCCCACAAACATTGACTTGTCTGTTGAATATGGAATGTCGTACATTAGTAAAACAACTTTCAGGTATGAACTTTATTCGCTTGACAAATGAATTCACACTCGCAAAGAAAACGTGATCATGTAGAAATATGTCTACATGATGATATTGAACATAAAGTAAGCAGCGGATTTGATTCGTATGCATTTGTACATAATGCATTGCCTGAAATCAATATTCAAGACATAGATCAATCGGTAACTATCTTTGGAAGATGTTTCAGCTATCCAATTTTCATTTCTGGTATGACCGGTGGTTTTGATTATGCTGAATCCATCAATGGAGATTTAGCTGAACTTTGCAATGAATTATCAATACCTATGGTTTTGGGATCGCAACGTTCCATGCTGACTGATGCTGAAAACAGCAAATCATTTACTATTGCCCGCGAAGTTGCCCCTGATATATGCCTTTCTGCCAATATTGGTGCAACAGAGATTGCCAATCTACACAATCACGATGGCATTTATGGCATCATTGATTCAATCAATGCAAACTGGCTGACAATTCATGTGAACCCTTTGCAAGAGTTGTTTCAGCCTGAAGGAAATACAAATTTCAGTGGAGTATTAAGGGGAATAGCTGAATGTAAAAAACGTCTCTCAATACCAATTGTTGTAAAAGAAGTTGGTTCGGGAATATCACTTTCTGTGGCTAAGCGTTTATGTGATATTGGTGTTGATGGTATTGATGTTGCGGGTAAAGGCGGAACTAGTTGGTCTGCAGTTGAAATGAAAAGGAATGATCAGGAAAACTCAGAGTATTTTAAGGAATGGGGAATAGAAACATCGGATTGTTTGATGACATTACGGTCTTTTTGTAAGGAAAACAATATCACCTTGTTTTCTTCCGGTGGAATCAGAACGCCTCATGATATAGCGATGTCGATAGCAATGGGAGCCACTTCAGTCGGAATGGCTAGACCAATCCTAGTTGCTTATCATTCGGGAGGAGCTTCAAAAGTAAAAGAAATGATAATGCAATACATGAAGGATATGCAAAGAATCATGTTTTTGACCGGAAGTAAGAATCCCGAAGAGCTTTCATCAGCAGAGTTTGTGAAACGTCATCGAAACTGATCTTCAGATATACCCTTGTTTACAGAGATGGAGGTATATGTTATTTGTGCACTTCCTTTCGTATTCTTTTTTGAATTTGAGGGTTTTTTTTCAGCTAGTAAGTCACCGGTCATGGATTTTGGCAGTGAGAATGAAGGCACGTCAAATGACATGTAAATAGCCGATGGCAAAGCAAATCGTATATGTTCATTTTTATATGTCATGTCCATCACAATTGAACCACCCTTCGTAACAGCTGACATCTTTGCAATGATTTCCTTTTGTGGATCTATCCAGACAGTGGCTACAATAATCTGACCTGTATCTGCAATGGGAATCACTTTTCTTACTTTATAGTTGATTCCCTTAATTACTTCATCAGGTAAATCAACGCTTGTAAATGGGGATTCAAGCAAAGCTGCAAATGGCAAACCAGCACCTTGCTTTGGAAGCATTGAAAATCCATCAGACTTGATTTTAAGTCTACCGGGAGACTTATAGAGAACAATCGCTTGTGAGGGTTTAGCCTTAAGGAATTCGACATTCAATGTAATTGTCGCATTGGCAGTGAAATCCTTAATTGAACGTACTTTATCACGAATCTTTGTCAATAAAGGGTCAGCAGCATGAACGTGAATGAAGCTAAAAGCAAAGAGCAGAAGAAAAATCGATTTCATGGTAGAGCTTTAAGTTGTTGATCTGCTATGTAACAGATATATGTCCCTCTTTGTTCCTTATGATACTTCAACATAGTTCATATCTTTGCCAAATGTCTCTTCTAAGGGGATGACCGACAATATGGCGATGATTGTGCAAGCCAAACCCACGCATAAAGCTGAATATTTCATGCCGATCATGGGAATCAGAGCTGCAAACGCTATTGATATGATATTGAGCGAACCTCTTGCAATATTGGGCACTGTTGTTGCCACCGTTGCTCGCAAATTTGTACCGAATTGTTCTGCAGCAATGGTAACGAATATAGCCCAAAATCCTACAGAAATTCCAAGTACGAAAATCCACCAATACAATGACAGAGCTGAATTGAAAGGGAAGAGTAAATAAGCGATGCTACAAAAGGCATTGAAAGCTAAAAATTGGAACATGACTTTTCTTCTGCTTTTATACACTTGGCTAAGCCATCCGGAAAAAAAGTCACCAATCGCCAAGCCGGCATAACACCAAGCAATTGCATCTCCACCTGAGATTTTCTCGGTTATTCCATGAGCTTTTGCAAATTCCGGTGCCAATGTCACCAATATTCCAACAACAAACCATGTTGGCATTCCAATCAGGATGCAGAGCATGAATCTCTTCAATAAGTGTGGTGTACTTATCAATTGCAGGAGACTTCCTTTTTTGTGATGGGAATTTTTGACATTTGAAAACATATCGGATTCCACCACCTTGATTCGAAGGAGCAATAAAGCCAAGCCCATGAATCCTCCGACTATATAAGCAGTTCGCCAATCCAATTTAGCAACCATATTTGCAAGCAATGCGCCTGTAACGCCTATACCAGCAACAATCATGGTTCCATATCCTCTTTGATCTTTTGGTAGGACTTCTGAAACAAGCGTAATTCCAACTCCTAATTCACCAGCCAATCCAATGCCGGCTATAAAACGCAATACTGCATACTGTTCAACATTAATGACGAACGCATTCAAGGTATTTGCAAGGGAGTATAATAGAATAGATCCGAACAATGTTGAAATGCGCCCCTTTTTGTCACCAAGAACTCCCCAAAGTACACCGCCAATAAGCGTTCCCGCCATCTGCATATTGAGAAGAAATAAACCTTGCGATGTGATTTGTTCGGGAAGTAAACCCATGGAGGTCAAACTTGGCACACGGACAACACTAAACAGAATCAAATCATAAATATCAACGAAATATCCCAATGCGGCAACAATAACGGCTGCATTGAATGCAGCATTGCGAAGTCCATGTAAATGTGACATAGTAATCTCTTGTATTAATGTCTGCCACTGAAATATGTGGCATCAATGAATTCCTCTTTGTATTCTCTCTTTTCTTTCAATGAAGCATCATGCAATTCCAACTCTTCTTGAGAAAGAAGCCAATTCTTCCCGGTGAGCATCCGAATGGTTTCATTGGCCTTGTTTATCTGAACTTCAAAGTGTTTGACTTGTTGTTGCAATGTTTGTGCATGTTTAGTGATCCATGATTCATCGCGCAAACCAAGTTCATAACAAAATGGAATTTGTTTTTTTAACTCTTGAATTGATTGTTTTTCTTTTTCTATAAGACCTTGTAACTTCTCGTATTCTTGTTGTAAAACATTGAAATCACCATCCAATTCATGCTTTGTATCTGCAGGAGAATCGGTGCAAAGTAATGTATGCAATGCATGGAGTGCGTGCATATCTTTTGAGTTATACGCCTTTTGTACGGTAAGCCAATACATTTTAGTGTGTTCGGGATCTGCTCCTGAATCAGGATGAAGTTTTTTTGCCAATTCTTTGTACAATTTTGACAGGGAAGCATGATCTTGCTGGACGTGTGATTGCTTGGATTGTGAGTCAGTTTGTTCAAGCAGAGCGCGCATTCTGGATTTTATTGCCGAAAATTCTTTGTCGACTACTTTGTTGATTAAATCTATGACTTCAGGAGTGAGCTTTTCCCCTCTTTGATGTTTTGTCATCAATAGTTCAGCTCTTCTCTGTATCTCACTATGTAACAGAGCCTTTCTTTGAATCTCAATCTCAAGGTGCTTGAATAATTTGTCATATTCATCATGCAGATGCTGTTTATCAACCTCGCGCATTGTATAGTGTGCATGAACAAGCTTTTCCAATTCATGCTTTGCATCGAAGATTGCCTTTTTCAAAGCAATGATGTCACGATGAAGTTCAATATGTGAATGATTGTGATTCATCTCGGCATATATGAATGAAAAGCCAAAGCAATATCATCAGATTGAGTGAATGCTTGTTTCATCGAAGAAATAATTGCTATATGATGAAGTGTATTTTTTACATGATACATTTCCGAAACACCATAGAAAGATTTTCCATCCTGTGTAAGAGCATAAAAGATCCTCTCACCATTAATCTGGACTTTTCCGAGTTTCTTTTTGCTCACTTGTTTTGATGTTTGCTTTGCATTCATGGCATGCAAGAAATTATTCATAGAAGATTCATAAACCTTTTGATAAGGTCTTTTCTCAAACATTTCATCATTAAATGTTGCTATGCTAATCATCAATAAGAGAGAATCATTTTCCATTATATAGGTATCTTGAAATGCAGAACCATACATTGTTTGGAGCGTATCAGTCCCTGCAAATCGAAGTTGTTGAAATATTGATGACAATTCTATCGAGAATGATGAATCATGTGCATAAAATGATTTCGATTTGGGAAAACTCCTATTCTCGACTATAGGAGTCTCTTCCGATTTCTTATTGCAAGAAATCAGGCATAAGCTAATCAACAATGAAGCAAGATATTTCATGATTCAGCTTTCTTTCTCTGTAGAAATAATCCTAATGCTATTCCAATGATTGTTAAACCAAAACCGGCATAGGTTATTGCTGAACCGGTTGAGTATGCATCGGAAACATATTCAAGACGAATGACGTGTTTACCTTTCGGTACTTCAATCCCACGCAATGACCAATTGATTCGGTGAATTTGTACAGGCTTCTCATCGATGGTTGCTTTCCATGCCGGAAACCATATTTCGCTGAGACAAAGTAACCCGTCAGAGGAAGTAGAAACTTGATATGATTGAGAATTAGTCTCATAGGAAATTGTCTTGATTTCATGCTTAATGGAATCTGGATTATCTCCATTGAGTTGAACAGTAGGTGTCTTTTCCATGAATGCAGTATTCTTTAATTGTGATCCTGCATTCATGATTGCTCTTTTCATGGCAGAATCATCCGTGATTACTTTTGCAGCATATACCATTCTTGCATGACCATAAGCAGTTTCTCTTTTTCTAAAAAACAGCGAACCTGTGGCTGAGTCAAGAGTGATCGCATAACGAATATTCAAAATGTCAAAACGGTCTTCCTCAGATTGAAGAGGTGGCACTCTTCTGGATAAGAGGATGGGATTATAGCCCTCATATAACATGATTCCCGCATTCATTCCTCCATTCCTTTGAAATGCCATTCCATATTGATTACGCATGGATACTCGAAAAATATCCGTGGTTGTTGAAGACAATTGTTTTCTCAAATCATCGGCTATGACATATGCTGTCTTGGGATTCTCCTTAGAACCGTGAAAATCTTTGAATTGTAAAGTGAGGTCGAGAAATGAGAGAACACATATCGCTCCACCTGCAATCATAGAATTCATTATTCCTTTGCCACGTAGAAATATTACGATTCCACCTAGAATTGCCATGGCAAGTATTATACCTGCTTGTTTTCCTGCAAAACCGCTCAATGGATCTTGTATCGATGCAAATGACTGTATGATGCCCGGTAAATGTAATAATAGCACGGCAATTAGTATTCCCATGATGAGAAATACGCGCTTTCTCAATGTTTCATCAGAAAATACTGACGGTAGTTTATCGAATGTCAATCCTGCGAGTAGAGGAAATCCAAATGAAGCATAGAACATCATCCTGCCGGGATTTCTGAATTGACCAAAAATTGGAATGCCCGACAAAAGGCCATGTAAAAAACCATTATTGCCAATGCCGTAGAGGAAAGCAAATATCCAAAGATATTGACAAGTAAGAATGAGTGGGGTTCGTGGCAAAACAAAAAATGACATCAATCCTAGCATCAAAGCAATAATTCCAAAATAAAATGCAGTATCCCAATACCAATGTGTCTGAACCGGCTCATTTGAAGCATTCATCATCATGAATTGTCCATCAGCATCTTTTGGTCCCGGATTGCCTACGATTTTTCCATGTAATGAAGGATTGAACAAATGAAAGAATTGTGATATCTGCATCGAACCATCAGTTGTCTTTTCATACGTAATGTCATTTCTCTCGGAATATGCAGCCAATTCTTGACCCGGCAAGTATTGAATTGCAGCCAATGATGCTGCAATGATGACGGGGAGTGCAAGGAAGATAATATACCTTAGGGAAGATACTCCTTGAAGTTGTTTTCTGATGATTCCTTGTATAAAACCAATGAAACCCATTATTGCAATGAAAATGAGCATATAAGCAGAAGTTTGAGCATGTCCGGCAAGTACTGCTATTCCAAGTATCAGACCGGCATACATGATATTGAGCACTCTGCTGTTTTGCAAACCTCGAAGAATATGATGTATGATAAGAGGGAACAAAGCCAAATGATAAATGATCATTGGATGATTTGTTCTTACAGCCATTGCTCCACTGAATGCATATCCTATTGCAGCGATGAGAGCTCCCCATTGCCCGGCACCCAATCCGCGCATCAAATACACCATGCTAAGCTGAGCAATCACAAAATGAAAAATGATCACATATTCAATAATCTTAGGTTGGAGAAGACCTGTGGCATGATCGATGAAATAAGGAAAAATCCAATGAGCGGGATAAAAATATTGAGCCTGGAAATCAGCCAAAAATGGCATTCCATTGAACATGTAAGGATTCCAAAATGGTGTGATTCCCTGAGCTTTGAGTTTTGCTCCATAACTTGCCATGGGATATACATATTGTGAGATGTCATCCCAAAAAAAAGATGATCCAAACAATATGTCTGAAAAAAAGATGAGAGTTGTCAGAATTGAAATTCCAACAATCAATGGCCACGAATAATGGCTTTCGGAGGAGGTGTTTTTAGACATTCTCTTTGAAAACTCTGATTGATGAATAATCAATGTGCAAAATACCCCATGGAGAGCCCTTTTCCAAAGCCTTCTGCTTTGTCATGAACAGACAAGAGAGTATTTTTGATAAACTTTTGGAGATGACAATGAATTTCGAACAACAAATCAATGAAGACTTAAAAGAAGCAATGAAATCGGGGGATAAACTCAAACTTGAAACTCTTCGAAGTTTGCGTGCTTCCGTCATCGAATTCAATAAAAGTGGTACTGGAAAGGAAATGTCTGAAGAGGATGCTCAAAAGATACTGTTGAATGCATCTAAAAAAAGGAAAGATGCAATTGAAATGTATAAACAGGCAGCGAGAAAAGATCTCTTGGAAAAAGAAGAAGCTGAACTCGCAATCATTGCTTCTTATCTACCTGAGCAATTAACCGAGGATCAAATTCTTGGTGTTTTGGCAGGTTTGATCGCGCAAGTTGGAGCTGAAGGTCCGAAAGATATGGGGAAAGTCATGGGACTTGCCATGAAAGAATTACGAGGCAAAGCTGATGGAACTTTGGTTCAGCAATGCCTTAAATCTCTATTGAATGGATGAAATGTGAAGAAAGAATTTCTACCAACAAAGATCTGTATAACATGCAATAGGGAGTTTGCATGGAGAAAAAAATGGGAAAAGGTGTGGGAAGAGGTGAAATTTTGCTCGGAACGATGTCGGAATGATCATAAACGAAAAAAGCCCTAAAGAGGGCTTTGTGGGCGAAGAGGGATTTGAACCCCCGACATCCTGCTTGTAAGGCAGGCGCTCTGGACCAACTGAGCTATTCGCCCCTCAAAAAGAGATACGAAGATAGGACTTTTTCGGCAAAAGACAAATCATTTTCGAGCAGAGTATTGTTCATCGTACCAATTCAATGCGCTTCAAAGAGGGAATTCCTGCCAATAGCCAGCGTTCAACCCCGGCTCTTAATGTCATCATTTGCATTGGGCATTGGGCACATTGCCCCAAAAATCGTACTTCAACTACACCAATTTCATCTTCATATCGAACAAATTCAATGTCGCCACCGTCTTTTTGCAAAGAAGGTCTGATCTGAATCAGAATGGATTCGATATGTTCTATGACGCTATCTCTGGTCATCTTACAATGTTATCTGAATTGTATGTGAATTTCGAGATGCATGTGCATTCTTGCGTATGGTGGATACAATGGATGATGTTATGGTACGAATCACATCACCTTGCTGTATATGTTCAGGATTGAGTACAACCGGAAATCCTGAATCACCACCTTCTCTTGTATCGATAGTCAATGGCACTTCGCCAAGAAATGGTACCCCTGAATCATTGGCAACTTGTTCGCCTCCACCTTTGCCGAAAATATAATACTGTTTCTCAGGGGCATCAGGAGGGATGAAATAACTCATGTTTTCAATGACACCAAGTATGGTAACATTGACTTTTTTAAACATGCTGATGCTTCTTCGCACATCGGATACGGAAATTTCTTGAGGCGTGCTCACAATTACTGCACCATCTAATGGCACTCTTTGCGTCAGTGTCAGTTGAATGTCGCCTGTTCCGGGAGGAAGATCGAATACCAGGAAATCTAGATTTCCCCAAGCGATTTGATCCATCAATGTGGTAAAATATCCTGCAAGCATCGGACCACGCATGATGGCTGCTTGATCACGATCCATTATGAATCCAATGGATGCAATCTTCACGCCATATTGTTCGATGGGATATCCAAGCAAAGCACCGGATTCTGTTTTTTCTGCTTCCATCTGAGCACCCGCTACACCATACATTGTTGGAATGCTTGGTCCATAAATGTCTGCATCAAGCAAACCTACTGTTGCCCCTCTTTGAGCCAATGCAGCTGCCAAATTTGCAGCTATGGTAGATTTCCCCACGCCGCCTTTTCCTGATGAAACTGCAATAAGGTGCTTGACAGTAGGGAGGACATTTGGATTTGTTGCTCGAGGAATGAGAATTTCACGCACAAAAATCTGAACTTCAAATCCCTCTGCTATATCCATAATGGTATTTCTGATTGCATCTTCAATGGTTTTGGCAATCCAATGTACCGGAGGATACAATTCGATATATACAGAAATTTTTGAACCTTCAATTTCCACTGCTTTGATGGATTGTAAATCGTGCAATGTAAGATTGAGGTCGGGATCTACGATGCTACCTATGGCTTGAATGATTGCTTGTTCTGTCATTAGAGTATGTCTTGTGGTTGACAAAATTCCATCAGTACTCCGCCTGTGGAACTTGGATGTAAAAATGCAATTTGCATATCATGTGCTCCGGGGACCGGAGATTCATTGATGAGTTTGATTCCATTATCTCTAGCATTATTCAAATCACTTGAAATTGCATCCGATGTGAAAGCAATGTGATGAATTCCTTCTCCACGTTTATTGATGAATTGTGCTATTGGGGAATCATCGGAAGTTGCAGCTGTTAACTCAATCAAAACTCCATTGAGATTAAAAGATGCTATTCGTACTTTTTGCGTTTCAACAGTTTCTTCGTGAAATGTTTCAATACCAAATAGAGATGAATATCTTGATTTACTTGCTTCAAGATCTTTGACTGCAATGCCGATATGATTGATGGATGTCAACATGTTTAAATCCCTTTATGTATCGTTGCAAAGAGTCTTTCTGCTGCTTGCAATTCTTCCAGTGTATTGATTCCAAGAAATTCATTGGAATTGAGAGCAGGAATGGCTGAGACAACAAATCCATGTGTATGAAGATATCCGATAATGTCAGTGAGATAATACTCGCCTTGAATATTCTCATTCGATATATTCTGAAGTGCCTCAAAGAGAGGTTTAATCTTTACCAAAAACATCCCGGTATTGATCTCTTGAATATTGCGCTCTGCATCTGTGGCATCTTTTTCTTCAACAATGCCCGTGAAATCTCCATTTGATGAACGCAATATTCTGCCATATCCTTTGGGTTCATCCAAAAATGTGGATACGGTGATTGCATCGGGAATGGGGTTTATGGAAAATGCATTCAATAAAAGTTCAGACAAAGTTGCTGTTGCAATCAATGGGGTGTCGCCTGTTAATATCAAAGCATAACCATCCAGCATGGAAATTCTTTCAGAGGTCTGCATCACAGCATGGCCGGTACCCAATTGTTCAGTTTGATACACAGCTTTGATGTCAGGAAACTTTTCAGCGAGATATTCTTCTACAATCTCTTTTTTGAATCCGATTACAGGTAAAATGGATTGTGGTTGAAGTGGAATAACTGCATCAATGACATGCCCAATAAGTGGTTTCCCGGAAAGATCTGCCATGACTTTAGGTTTGTCTGTTAAACCCATTCTGGTGCCTTTTCCGGCGGCAAGGATGATGATGAAAAGATTCATGCAAATCAATCAAGAAATATAGTGTTGAGGTTCAATGGAATGAGAAAGCTCAATAATGTCATTCTTTTCATTGACCAATACAATGGTTGGCTTATAGGAGCGAGCCTCTTCTTCTGACATCGTTGCATAGCTGATGATGATGATGCGATCTCCAACAGCACCTTTTCTTGCTGCCGCGCCGTTGAGGCATATAGTTTTGCTTCCTCGCTCGCCCGGAATGATATATGTTTCCAAGCGTTCGCCATTGTTGATATTGACTATTGAAACTTTTTCATAGGGCAGAAGATCAGCAGCATCCATTAATTCGGTGTCGATTGTAAGACTACCCTCATAGTGTAATTCAGCTTGAGTGATCGTTGCACGGTGTATTTTCGATTTAAACATTATGCGCTTCATTGCGCAATCCTCATATTGGGTAAACAAGCGTTAAAAACGTAGAAGTTGTAGTAAACGTTCCTTTATGACATGCTCTGTTGGTATGACTGACCCCATCAATGTCAAATTATAGGGAATTGGTATGTCAGGCACAGCAATTCTCATTACAGGAGCGTCAAGATACATAAATGCATCTTCGGTAATTGTAGCGGAAATTTCAGCGCCAAATCCACCTGTCATGCAATCCTCATGGGCAATCAAACAATGTCCTGTTTTCTTCACGGACTTTAATACTGTTTCTCTGTCCCAGGGACAAATCGTACGAAGATCAATGATTTCAAGAGAATATTCAGGCATGAGATTTTGAGCTTTACTTATTCGATGAACCATTTCGCCCCAAGTGACCACCGTTGCATCTGTTCCTTCTCGAAAGATATTTGCAACTCCAAAAGGTACAATGTGATTTTCGCCCGGATAATCACCTCTTCCCATTGAGGTATCAAGGAGATTTCTGTGTTCAAGGAAAACAGTGGGGTCATTTCCTCGCATTGCAGATCTCAATAATCCAACAGCATCGGAAAGGCAACTGGGGAAAGCTATTCGCCAGCCAATGGTATGAGCAAAAATTGCTTCGCCTGATACGCTATGCCAAGGATCGCCTACGATTTTGCTATGTCCTACCGGAATGCGAACAACAAATGGACATGCAAATCTATTATTTGTTCTCCAGCGAACCGTTCCTGCATCATTGAATTGCTCCATTGCAGGATCTAAATATTTTCTGAATTGAATTTCAGGTACAGGAACAAGGCCTGCAAATGCAAGCCCAATGGAGCGACCAATAATCCCTTCTTCAGAAAGGGAAGTATCAAACACTCTCTGTGAACCATGCCTGATTTGCAAATCCGTGGTTGCGCCATGAACGCCACCTTTCATCCCAACATCCTCACCAAATACCAATACTCGAGGATTAACCATGAGTTCAGTGTCAAGTGTCGTGCGAATTGCCTTGATCATTTCTCTACCGGAATGGGGTATTTTTTCTGTCAATGGCAATAGTCGAACATTCTCGGGTAATGTACCGCCAATCTCCTGAGAAACTCCTTCAAAAAACACATGGTTTTTGACATTTGTTATATCGGGATTCGGCATTGCGAGAGCATTGTTCAACCCAGCTCGAACTTCTTGCTCACAATCAACATAGAGAGCATTCCATTCCTTCTCAGTTAAGATCTTCTTCTTGATACAGAACTGCTTTAAGGATTCAAGTGGATCTCGTGAAATTTCATCTTGTTTTTGTTGGTCTGATTTATATGTCTGTGAATCTTTTCCTGAGTGACCACATAATCTTGGAACATCCAATCGAATGAGCACAGGTGAAATGCGCTTTCTGGCATGTTCAACAGCATTGTGAATCAATTCGGCTGTTTCCTCGGGATTCGTCCCATCACCTTCAAGAATGAGAAGATTTGAAAAAGCCGCCAAATTGTGAGCAATATTTCCACCGGGAGTTTGATATTCGCCGGTAACGGAAATTCCATAATGATTATCCTCGATGAAGAAAATCATTGGATAATTCTGCGTGGTTGCTATTGTCAGTGCAGACCAAAATCCATTGGTGGCACATGATGCATCTCCACCCAAAGCGACCGCAATGGATTCGCTCCAATCCTGTTCTTCAAGTACAGTTGAGCGATATACTGCCGCTTGTGCCCATCCTACTGCAGGCGTAAATTGCGCACCTACATCTCCGCTGGCAGGCATGATTGTGACACCTTTTCTTGGAGGTAAATGATGCACAACGCCGATATCCCTTCCACCATTCAAACTACCGGAATTGGAAATCGGTCCGGCAAATGCTTCTTCAATTGTCATCCCAGCCGCAAGAACAAATGGCCTGGAACGATAATAAACAGTAGCCCCATCATGAGGATTATTAAGATGATGCGCAAGTATGATTTGCCCTAATTCATGACCCCTAGCCGAAAATTGATAGAGAACTAAGTTCTTTTTTGCCAATTCATCTTCCTCAATGATGTCTATGAGTCTGGAAGTGATGAGTGTTTTCGATATGGTTATCCAATCGGATTTGGAAATTTTCATGGTAAACACATTTGATTAAGCAGTAAATAGACTGCAAAATTACAAATACTCGGCTTTTCAATGGGGTACTTATTGTAATAAATGGGGAATTCCCTACATAAATTCATGAAGATGGTGAATCAATTCCCTAAATTTGATGTTATTGTATTGATTGATATTTTCAGCATTTACAGGAATTATGTTATGAAATACAGACTGTGTATTACCTCGTTTTTTGCAGTCATCGCACTTTTTGCAATGCAGGACAAAGCAATAGCTCAATTCACACAGCCCTATCTCATGAAAGAGGGATTGACCGCAATGAAAAAAGCGGTTGCTGATTCAGGGTGGAAAAAACCAGTTTTGACCACCATTGCAACTATTGGGGACACTACAGGTCTTGGACAGGCAGGGGCTTTATTGGGAAATGGATTCGACATGAAAACAGGTCGTTCGACGCTTTGGGTATATGTGATTTCAATAGAAGATGCAACGGGAAATCCGGCTACAAAACTTCTTGCTTATATCAAGGTGCCGCTTATTGGAATGCAACAGGTGCCATTACCGGCCGATGCAGTACCGGGTGATGTTCCATTTCAGCCACAGGATTCCATACCAACTGCATCCGTATTGAATTCAGATGCGATTGTTGGCAAGGTGGCAGCAAATGCTGATTATAAATCATTCATCAAAGAAAATCCCAAAGCAAAGTCTTCATTTATTGTATTGTTTACTAGTCCTTTTGAATTTCCCGGTACTCCTTTTCAAGCTGGAGCTCCATTGTGGAATTTCAATTTTGCAGATCCTGCCGATACACTTGCTCCTTCGCTTACTTGCCTTACTCATGCTGTAACAGGTGAGACGGTTTGTTTTGGTTCTGAGCCTACATCTGTCAACGAAGAATTGGCATCTAATGATGAACTCGCAATGCTTATCCATCCAATTCCGCAGGGAATGAATGGTACGATTGTCATTTCATCTCAATGTGCAGCTCATTCATCTCTGGAAATCACAGATTTGATGGGTAGTATTGTTTATACGCAGCGAAACATTGAAACTTCTCAATTGGCATTGCCAAGTCTGTCTCCCGGAGTATATATGGCAAGACTTCAACATGCTCATGGTATTTCTTCACTACGATTCATTCAGCAGTAATAGCTTATGTACGATATCACCAAACAACATGACCCGGAATTATATCATGCTCTTCAAGGAGAATATTCCCGTCAAAAAGAAAAAATAGAACTCATTGCGAGTGAGAATTTTACTTCCCAAACCGTTATGGAAGTCCAAGGTTCTGTACTTACAAATAAGTATGCCGAGGGATATCCAGGCAAAAGATATTATGGAGGTTGTGAATGGGTTGATGTGGCAGAGGATCTCGCCCGTGAACGCTTAAAACAACTTTTCTGTGCTGAATATGTTAATGTTCAACCGCATAGCGGCAGTGGTGCAAATATGGCCGTGTATTTTGTGTATCTCAATCCTGGTGATACTGTCTTGGGTATGGATTTGTCTCATGGTGGACATCTCACTCATGGTTCGCCGGTAAACTTCTCAGGCAAGTTCTATAATTTCATACCTTATGGTTTGGATAAAGAATCAGGAAGAATTGATTATGACAAAGTTGCGGATCTTGCAAAAGAACATAAACCCAAGATGATCACCGTTGGTGCTTCAGCATATTCAAGAAATATCGACTTCAAAGCATTTCGAACAATTGCAGATTCCATTGGTGCATATCTCTTGGCCGATATCGCTCATCCTGCAGGCCTCATCGCAAAAGGAAGACTAGATAATCCGGTCCCACACTGTGATATCGTGACAAGCACAACGCATAAAACATTGCGAGGACCTCGTGGAGGGATTATCATGATGGGTAACAATTATGAGAATCCTTTTGGTGCTGTTGCTCCAAAATCAGGTAGAAAAAAACTGATGGGCGAACTTTTGGACTCCATGGTCATGCCCGGTATTCAAGGTGGCCCACTCATGCATGTCATTGCTGCAAAAGCCGCTGCTTTTAAAGAAGCACTTACCGATGACTTTGATGCTTATACAATTCAAGTAGTCAAAAATGCCGGCACTTTGGCCAATGCGCTTATTGAAAAGGGGTATGACATCGTAAGTGGTGGAACAGATAATCATCTCATGCTCATTGATTTGCGAAACAAAGGCGTTACCGGTAAACAAGCTGAGATAGCATTAGACTCATCAGGAATCACCTGTAATAAAAATGCCGTTCCCTATGATACTCAACCACCATTAGTCACATCGGGCATTCGATTGGGTGCTGCAGCCATGACATCAAGAGGATTCAAAGAACATGATATGAAGCAGATTGCCGAATTCATTGATACGGTAATTTCCAATATCGAGAATCCAATGATTACACAGGATGTTAAACAACAAGTAAAAGAGTATTGTAAAGATTTTCCGATACATCCCATTATTTGATGAGTATTGTTAATAAATACAATGCGGTCAATCCTTTAAAGATTGACCGCTTATTTTTTGTTTATTCTTTGCAAATATCACTGACAAATTGTAGTTTAGGCAAAAATCATACCACGATGCAAAGCAGCAATTGCATCAGGCGTATTCACTCACTTTCGACGCCATGATTCTTATTGATTCGATATTGATGGATGAGGCTATCATTCACGAGCATTTTTCATGCGATTTGCATTCATGCAAGGGAGCATGTTGCACGCTCTCCGGTGGAGAGGGGGCACCTTTGGATTCTAGGGAGATATCCTCCATAAAAGATGCGATACCATTTACTTTTCCTTATCTCTCCGAAGAATCTAAACATATACTTGAACAAGAATCATGGATAGGTGGAACACCTGATGAACCCTTTGTGTCATGTATTGATGATCGGGATTGTGTTTTTGTGTTTAGGGAAGAAGGTATTGCCAAATGTGCTTTGGAGAGGGCATTCTTTGATGGAAAGACAACATTTAGAAAACCGTTGTCATGCCATCTTTTCCCGATTCGCGTTCGCAATTTTGGAGGAGAATATTTAAGCTATCAACCATTTGAAGAATGTAAGCCTGCTATGAAACATGGAAAAGAGCAAGACGCCTTGGTACTTGATTCTGCGCGTGAAGCATTGATACGTGCTTATGGGGTTGACTGGTTTATGCAGGCTCGTGAATTTTTACATCAGGAGGGAAGATAATGTCAATGAAAGTGTCCATGAATTTGCAGGCTTCCTTACTGCAAACTCTTACACCTCAACAAATTCAATATTTAAAGCTATTGCAATTGCCAATTTTGCAATTGGAGCAGCATGTTCGACAAGAAGTTGAGCAAAATCCAATGCTTGATGAATCCTCTGAAGAATCCATTGCAATAGAAGATGAAAGTGATTTTGAGCCGAATGAGAATCTATTGAGCACCATTCCAAAAGATGTAATGGAAGGAAATGATTATGATGATAGTTCACGCGATTATGAAGAACCAATTCCTTTTGATGCCGAACATCATGACCCTTTTGACTTCTATGAACTTGCTTGGAATGAAACAAGAACTCCTGAACAAGGTTCTGGAGATTGGGATGATGAGGATGATTTCGGATATAATGAGCAAAGTGAACAGACAACATTCACGGATGATCTGATTGAACAAATCAATATGCTCAACTTGAGTGATCAAGAAAAGTTATTATGTTATACTATCATTGGCAATTTGGAAGATGATGGGTATTTGCGCCGTACTTTGGAAGATATTGTCGATGATGTGAATACTCGCATCATGGAGGAAAATCATAAAGCACACAGAGAATATCTTCGTCGTCACAAAAGATACTTGGAAGAATCAATTCGAAAAAATTCCACTAGCGGTAATTCTTATTTTGACAATCTCGAAGAAGAAGATCCTGATTTGGCTGTAGAGGAACCAGTTGCTCCTATTCCACTGCCTTCTGTTACTCTTGAAATGGCTGAAATGGCATTGCATCATGTGCAGCAACAAGAACCTTCCGGAATAGCCGCAAGGGATTTGAGGGAATGCTTACTTCTTCAACTAGAAGCAAAAACACATCCAAATGATACCGAGCTACTTGCAAAGCGCATATTAGAAAAAAGTTATGATGTTTTCGTGATGAAGCATTATGCTGTATTGTGCAGACAATTTTCAATCAATGAAGATGAATTGAAATCTGCCATTGATGCAATCCGAAGATTGAATCCAAAACCTGGGGGCATGGGAATTTCTATTGCAACTTCAACGGTCATTCCTGATTTCGTTATATCAGTTGATGATGAAAGCGATGAGATCATGATAAATGTCAATGATACCCGCATTCCTCAATTGAAGCTCAATAAAATGTATGAAGATTTGAAAAAAGAGGCGCGTTATCGTAAATACAATAAAGAAACCAAGGAATGGCTTCGAAAGAAATATGACGATGCAAAGTTTTTATTGCAAGCAATCAGACAAAGAAAAAAGACGATGCTCAAGGTTATGACCGGAATTGCCGGAGCACAAAAAGATTTCTTCAGATATGGCGAGAGTTCCTTAAAACCATTGATTTATAAAGATGTTGCTGATGTAACAGGAATGGATGTATCCACGATTTGTCGTATCGTCAATGGGAAATATGTACAAACAGACTTTGGTACATATGAACTACGTTTCTTTTTCAGCGAATCATTGCCAAGTGATGATGGTGAAGAAGTGTCAACAACTGTCATTAAACAAAAAATCAAAGATTTGATTGACAAAGAACCTAAACTCAAACCGCATAGTGATGATAAGTTAATGGCTGAGTTAAAAAAACAAGGGTTGAATGTTGCGCGAAGAACTGTTGCAAAGTATCGTGAACAAATGCGCATACCCGTAGCACGACTTCGAAAAGAATTGTGATTGAATCATGTCTATAGCAACATATCTTTCTCGTGTCGATCATACATTGCGTCCTTTATTAGGGAGATTGCCTTCGAGCATGTTTACCCGCTTGTATTCTTCTACCAGACCATGGTTTTCAAAACTTGCAAGTAATGATAATCTAGCCCCAATTGAAATTCCTCAGAATCTACGATTCCAATTCAAACATCTTGTATTTCGTTCACGATTAGGTAATGCTGCCGGAATGTTTAAACAAGCTGAGGGGTATGAAAGAGCTTATGCTCAAGGAGCAGGTTTTTATCTTTGTGGAACCACGACATCACTGAAAAGAGCGGGGAACACCAAAAATGGAATTCATCTTCCATTTGTTCCATATCCTAAAAGCCATGCAGCTTCAAATTGGCTGGGTTTGCCAAATGATGGACATATCATTACAGCGAAAAAAATATCTACCTTTCCACGATACCCAGATTTTCCAATAGGCGCAAGTATTTCTATGGATCCAGGAATGGATATTCAGCAAGGAGTGAAAGGATTGCTTGATGGAATCCATGCTTATGTAGATGCCGGTTGTGATTTTCTTGAACTCAATGAAAGTTGTCCAAATGTACCAGGGCATGAAACAGATCATAGTGTATTGGATGAGTCTTTGTTGCATAGACTCGATGCTATATCATCAATATTCAAAACTTCTTCCATTCCAGTTTTCGTAAAGTTTTCTAATGACACTGATCCCAATCTCGTATCTCAATTACTGACAGCACTAATGGAGCGCGGATTCTCAGGAGTTAATTTTGGGAATACTTCCACCCGATATGAGCATTATGAAACATTCATTCATCCGCATGACAAAGATCATTATAAGTACTTCGTCAATTCATTTGGTGGAGGATTAAGTGGAAGATTATTAAGACAGAGTTCAGAACTTCTCATTAAGCAAGCTGATGCCTATTGCAAGAGGCAATCTATTCAGGAATTTCTCATAATAGCAACCGGGGGAATAGAAACGAAGCATGACTTCAATCAAGCTCTCGAACATGGAGCACATCTTGCACAATGGTATACTGGTTATTATGAGCAATTTGGGATTCATGGAAATGCAGTATATGCAGCCATGTATAAATAGTGTTTATCGCAAAGCTTCTCTTACTCTTGCCGACACATAATCCATTACCCATACAACAAAAGCAATCATGATAATGATCAGACCTACTTCATGCCATTGTGCCAATCCCTGATATTGCATGAGCATCGTACCAATCCCGCCTCCTCCCACCAATCCAATGATTGTTGCCATTCGGACATTGATATCCCATCTGTAGATAGTAAAACTTAAAAAGGGAATCACTATTTGTGGAATGATTGCATAATAAATCACTTGTAGTGGATGTGCACCTGTGGCTTCGATTGCCTCAATCATACCTTCATCAATATCTTCTATTTGTTCTGAATACTGTTTTGTGAGTGAAGCTACTGTGTGTACCATCAATGCAAGCATGCCTGCAAATGGTCCAATCCCAACCCAGACGGAAAAAATGATTGCCCAAATCAAAGGTTCAATAGAACGGGAGAAGTTGGTAATCAAACGAATGATTGTATAAATGGAAAATGATATGGGATTCCCTTTCATGAGCGTTCTTGCACTGAGAAAACTCAGAATAAAAGATAGCGGAAGCGCAATCACAGTTGCCGTAAGAGCAATATAGACAGTTTCAATAAGTGCTTTTAAAGCAATATCGAAAATGCTGAGTTCCGGAGTAATCAATGCGGTGAAAATATTGGAAGCGGCTTCCAAACCTTTGGCAGAGAAAAAATCTATTGGTGAAATATCTGTTAAAATCCAACCTGCAATAATGGAAACACTGAATGAAAGCCAAAGAATATGTTTCCCTATAATCGGCATCTTTAGATTATCATCAGTCAAGATATATGCCCCGGGAGATTGACGAATGATTTTCAATACAATGGTGGAGATGGCAGCTATTAGAAGATAACCCAATTGAATTATCATACCATTGAAGGGAACATAAGTACACAATGAAGGGATGATGATTCTGTCAAGTGTGATGATTACATACCACACAAAAAAGATATCTATGAGATATGATTGTACTGCGAAATTATTTTTCGATACTTGACTCATGTGTATACTCGATGATTAACATACAAAAATAAAGAACCCTCGGCGAATAAGAAAGCCGAGGGTTCTGTATACTGTCTGTATCGATGATCAGGGGATTTCTATCTCATCATTCATATCGATCTGACCGACGATCGCCACCGCGAAAATCACGACGTGGACCGCGTGATTGTTCTTCGCGAGGACGAGCCTCATTAACTACCAATGTGCGTCCGCTGAACTCTTTACCATTGGTTGATTCGATGGCGCCTCTTGCTTCATCGTCATTGTCCATTTCAACAAAACCAAAGCCGCGTGAACGACCAGAGATTTTGTCTGTAATGACAAAGGCACCTGTGACATTGCCGTAAGACTCAAAAAGGGAGCGAAGTTCTTCAGATCCCATTGTGTACGGCAAATTGCCTACATAAATATTCATAACAAACCTTCCGTAGATGTGTAGTGATTAACGAGGTCAACAAAAAAACAATTAGACAAGTGACCACAAGCATTGGAGCACATCAACACCAAAAACCTAGTCGAAAATACTACAAACCTTTGATTAAACAACACATTAGAAAGAAATACTTCATATTATCAATTGAAAACAAAAAAGCCCAAGCAGGTAAGTGCTCGGGCTAAAAATGGAATTATCGGGGAAATTAAGGGAAAATACCCATCTGATTGTAGGAGGCAGCAATTTTATCAATTGCAGAAACAAATGCCGCAGTACGCATGTCTTTGACATTTGATTTATTTCTCCAGACTTCCATGATTTCATGATAAGAGCCAATCATGGAGTCTTCCAAACCGGAATTTACAAGGTCAACCTCATTTGGTCCTTGCACAAGCATCGCTTTTTCAGCTTGTGACAATGACTTGCCGGTTAGATTTTCAATTGTGGCAATAAGACCTTTTTTTGAGTTTTCTTCATATCGTTTATCCAAACGACCGAAACGAACATGGGAAAGGTTTTTCAACCATTCGAAATATGAAACAACAACGCCACCGGCATTGATAAACATATCAGGAATGATTAATATATTTTTTGCCAAAAGGGTTGGCTCGGCAGAAGCAGCAATTGGTCCATTTGCTCCTTCAGCGATGATCTTAGCTTGAATACGTTCTGCATTCCAATCTGTGATTTGTGATTCTAGTGCAGCAGGTACAAGTATATCACATGGATATTCGAGTAATGAATTACCTTCATCAATTGTTTTTGCACCGGCAAAATTTCTGATTGTACCAGTTTGAGCGTGATGTGCTTTCAGAGCATCGATATCAATGCCATCCGGATTATAAACTGCACCATCCCATTCGATGATTCCAATGATTCTGGATCCACCTTCGGCAATGAATTTCGCAGCATGATATCCAACATTTCCGAAACCTTGAACAATGACGCTTTTTCCTTCCAAGCCGGTTGAAAGACCAATGGATTTCATGAGTTCTGCATCATTCACAGCTTCACGTACTCCATAGAACACTCCCTTTCCTGTTGCTTCTGTTCTGCCATTGACTCCGCCTTGTGAAATTGGCTTTCCGGTTACACAGCCTAAAGCATTTACATCATCAAATTTGATTGTTTGATATGTGTCTGCAATCCAAGACATTTCGCGCATGCCGGTTCCATAATCAGGAGCAGGAACATCAACTGCTGGTCCAATGAAATTTTTATGAATCAGTTCAACTGTATAGCGTCTAGTGATTCGTTCGAGTTCATCCACACTGTAATTTTTAGGATTGATTTTGATACCACCTTTACCACCACCAAATGGTACATTAACCACTGCGCATTTGTATGTCATCAATGCTGAAAGTGCAATGACTTCATCTTGATTGACATCCTCGCTATAGCGAATACCACCTTTGCAGGGAAGTTTGTGATGGCTATGCTCGGCCCTCCATGCGGAAATCACCTGAATTTCACCTTTTACTCGAACCGGGAATTGTATTTGATACACGGCATTGCATGCACGAATTTGATCCAAGAGACCCTTGGAATGATCGAGTAAAGCAGCAGCTTTATCGAAATAAGTGTTTACCGATTGAAAAAACGGTATCTCGTGATAACTCGGAGGTGTTGTTTGAGAAGACATAGTACTTCCTAGTGAAACAATATGTTATGGGTAAATGTGAAATCCGTATTTACAGATTTCCTCTCAATGCTTGTTCGCGTTCTATCGATTCAAATAGTGCTTTGAAATTTCCTTTGCCAAATGAAGTTGCGCCTTTTCTTTGAATGATTTCAAAAAAGAGGGTAGGTCTATCTTCAACAGGTTTTGTGAAGATTTGTAGCAAATATCCTTCTTCATCTCTGTCAACGAGAATGCCAAGTTCTCTGAGTGGAGCAATGTCTTCGTCAATTGCTCCTACTCTATCCAACAAATCATCGTAATAGGTATTGGGAACTCTCAGAAATTGTACTCCACGGGATTTGAGCGCAGATACTGTTGCAATGATATCATGAGTGGCAACAGCGATATGTTGTACGCCCGGACCATGATAAAATTCAAGATATTCATCGATTTGGGATTTAGCTTTCTTGCCTTCAGCAGGTTCATTGATCGGAAACTTGATATAACCATTTCCATTTGAAACAACTTTGCTCATCAAGGCACTATATTCTGTGGAGATGTCTTTGTCATCAAAAGTCAATAGCAAGGAAAAGCCCATGACTTCTTCATAAAAACGAACCCATTCATCCATTTTTCCAAGTTCAACATTGCCTACGCAGTGATCCACATAAAGCAAGCCAACATCGGTGGTTACATAACCATCATTCATTGGCACATACCCTGGCATGAAAATACCATTGTAATTTTTTCTTTCGACAAATGTGTGAATGGTATCGCCATATGTATGAATTGATGCAATCTTTACTTCACCAAATTCATCAGATAGAACTGTTGGGGCAGTATGACTCTTCGCGCCACGCGAAGTTGTTTCTTTCCATGATTGTTCTGCATCATCAACCCACAATGCCAGTACTTTAACGCCATCTCCATGTTTATCAACATGTGCACTAATCTCATTTTCCGGATGCATAGGGGTTGTCAGGATGAGTCTTATTTTACCTTGCTTTAAAACATAGCTTGCTCTGTCACGAACTCCTGTTTCAGGCCCGGCATAAGCTATGAGTTCATATCCAAATGCCGTTCTGTAAAAATACGATGCCTGTTTTGCATTGCCCACATAGAACTCGATGTGGTCGGTTCCATTGATAGGGAGAAAATCGGCAACTGCTGACTGTGTAGATGTGTGTGAAAGAGTTTCCATGACAATTCATTCAATGATTAGAATTTGGTAAAAATAACAAATTGCTCATGCATAATGAGCTATCAAATCTTTCATTACTGAGACTACGCGTTCATTTGTTTGATCGGTTCCTGTGCTTATTCGAACGCAGTGAGGCAATTTGAAACCTGGGAGTCTTCGTACAATGATACCTTTTTGTTCCAAATCATTCGTGAGTTGGATTGCTTTTTCCTCGGTTCCGCAATCAATCATGGAAAAGTTAGCCACGGATGGAGAAATCTTCCATCCTTGTTTTGAAAATGAATCCTGAAACAAAGCTAGGGCTCTTTTGTTTAATTGGATTGTTGCATTCATGAATTCTAGATCATCCATAGCGGCGACTGCTGCTATCTGAGACAATGTACCCGGATCAAAAGTTAATTTCGATTTTGCCATGACAGCAATCAATTCACTCGGCCCGATTGCATATCCCACACGAAGTGATGCCAAACCATACACTTTCGAAAAAGTTCGAAGAGTGATCATGTTTGGACGTCGATAAAGTAAACTATTTGGATAATCATCGGTAATGATTTCTGTATACTCATAATATGCTTCATCCATGATGAGTAAAACAGAATCGGGAAGTGCAGATAGAAGTTTTTCAAATTCTGATTTTGTGATATGTGTGCCAGTAGGATTATTTGCATTGGCAATATACACGATGCGCGTTTTTCCATCGATTGCTTCGATGATGCCATCGATGTCGAATCGATAATCTTTGGTTAATGGAACAGACACCCTATTGAGATTTGAAATCGAAGTTGCTACATAATACCCAACAAATGTTCCTTCGCTTGAAACAATGGTGTCGCCCGGCACGGTGAAACAACGCATCATTAAATGCATCAATGCATCTGAACCATTATAACAAACTACTTCATTTGGTTCAATCGCAAACTTCTCTGCAATCGCTTTGCATAGGAACTCTCCACCATCAGGATACACAGATAAATCATCGGATGTGATATTCCTCAAAGCTTCCAATGCTTTTGGTGATGCCCCCAGTGGATTTTCATTTGAAGCAAGTTTGACAATATCTGTAATGCCATGCCTCTCTTGAACGGTTTTGATGGATGTGCCGGGTGTATAAGGAGATAAGCGTTGAATATGATCTGGAACAAATATGGACATGGTGATGAATGCTAATGTTTGGCGAAAAACACGACAAATTTAACAAAACTGACGCTTTGCCAATCATGTTTTGAAGCACTTTCAAAAGAAACCCTAAAGAATCATTCTCTATAGACCTGAAGACTCTGTTTTTTGTGTAAATTTGCCATGAATAAGATAATTCAATAGGTGAAACCCAGTTTTTCTTATAGAAGTTCAGTTATGTCCTTAACAATAGCAATTCCACAAAACCCAGCCTATTCATCACTTATTGCGAATACTCAATCTCTATGTAGTGAGCGTGGTTATATTTGTCGAGAACTCAGTGAATCTGAATGTGCAAATAGTCTCTACAAAGGCACGGCAGACCTAGCATTGATAAATCCATTGACTTTTGCAAAACATCCCGCGGAATTAAGAGTAATTCCTTCACTGGCAATGTCGGTTGAGGGTTGTTCCAATATTGCTTCAACTCATTTTGTACCCGGAAGAGAGAACATTCAAAGACTTGGAATACAGAATGATGAATTCTTCTTGAGATTGGGCGCTTTATGTCTTGCTGAAAAGTTTGATCTCTTTCCTGAAATGATCATAGATCATTCTTTGGGAGATGCATTGCTTGATGCTGAAAAACAATATGATGCTTGGATAGCATGGAATTCCTCAAGAGGACAAGGAAGTTTGGACATCAGCGAGGAATGGTCTGATTTTCAAGAATTGCCATTACCACTGGCATTCTGGGCATGCAAAGATGAGGATTCACATGAGCTTCTTGACATCACTCGCTTATGCGCAGCAGATGATTTACCTGATTCTGATGAAATAATCTCGGAAACGCTTGATAGTGAAGCTGATCCTCGAACAGGTATCGTGCATTTCACATATAATGGAACATTTCAAGCATCGCTTGATGCTATTCAACATTTCATGTTTTATCATCGCATCATAGAATCAGTTCGTGCGATTACTTTATTGGGAAATTGATATGCTTACTCGTTATGGTTATGATAATGCTATACCAATGCTGATTATTGGATTCTCCTTGATCATTTTGGCTGCATTTGTTTTCTCAAATGTATTGTCATGGATATCTGCAGTTTCAGGATGTATAGTGATACTTTTTACTTTATGGTTTTTCAGAGATCCCATGCGAGTTGTACCGGAGAAAGCACTTCATGATCATTCCATAGTGATTGCCCCTGCTGATGGAAAGGTTGTCGAGATTCTTGAAATTGAAGAGCATGAGTTTTTCAAAGGAAAAGCCCGTCAAATCAGCATTTTCCTTTCTCCCTTGGATGTACACGTTAATCGTTCTCCGGTTACTGGTAAAGTTGATTTTTATCGATATATGCAGGGAGACTACATGGTTGCATGGCATCCCAAAGCATCAGAATTGAATGAACAAAGCAGAATTGGAGTCGAGACAGCTTATGGCAAAGTCTTGTTTAAACAAATTACCGGGGTATTGGCTAGAAGAATTGTGTGTACAGTCAAGCAGGGCGATACTCTTCAGACGGGAGAGCAAATCGGAATGATGAAATTTGGATCTCGCATGGATATCATTCTTCCAATGGATGCTGAAATTCATGTGCAAAAGGATCAGCGCACCAGAGGGGGAGAAACACCTATTGCCATATTGAAAAAACAATGATGAATTCAATGCTATCATATGTTTCTCCACAATTCTTGATCCCAAAAAATGTGAGTCAAACATATGTTTATGCTTGTTTGACAGGTATCATGCTCGGTTTCGCATTTCCACCAATGCACTTTGGCTTCTTGGCTTTTTTCGCTTTGGTACCACTATTCCTTGTGATTGAATCCGAGTTGTTGAAGCCCAAAGGGGCATTTCTTCGATATCTATATCTGGCTTATTTCTTATATCAAGGCATCGCAAATTGGTGGGTTGGAAGTTGGCAAAAGGAAAGCGATCCTTTTCTTATCATTGCCGGTTTGGCCTTGCAGTTTGGACACCCTTTTTTTTTGATGCTTCCATTGATTTGCTTGATCTATGTAAGAAAACGATTGACTATGCATATTGCTTATGTCTTATTGCCATTCATATATGTTGCTTATGAATGGCTACATTCTCTGACTGATGCATCATATCCATGGTTGTCTTTGGGATATATGGCTTTATCAATTCCGCTCATTGATCAAAGTGCAGATATTTTTGGAGTGTGGGGTTTGACATTCCTGTTTGTTTCCATCCAAGTGTTGATATTTTTTATTTTGAAGCAAGCATCAAAACGATCAGTACAATTGTCTTTGATAGCAATTACGGTGCTTTTGCTCATTACAATCTTGTATGGAAAAAGTAGATTGAAAGAGATAAATGAATTGACAACAATTTCCCCAACCATTTCAGTTGGTATCGTTCAACCAAATATCAATCCTTGGAATAAATGGGAAGGGGAAGTTAGAGATCAGATATTCATTCACAAATCGACAATGCAGATAGTGAAGAATAAGAAACCTGATCTGTGGTTGTGGAGCGAAACTGCAATACCATTCATGAATATTCCACTAAATGTTCAAAAAGATTTTTCCGGTTTTCGATCAGTTATTGGATCAACACCGGTACTTACAGGTTTTGCTCATTTAGAGCTAGTGAAAAATCCTGAAAGTGAACCATTGTCAAAACCATTTCGTTTAATTCCGGGATCTTATTATGTGGCATATAATGCAGCAGCATTGGTGCAGGATTCAAGTATTCTCATACATAAAAAAATGAAATTGACACCTTTCGGCGAAGGTTTTCCATTCTCTCAGGATATTCCTTGGCTTGGTTCTATTCTCCAATGGGGAGTTGGTATTTCAGGATGGAAAAAAGGGGAAGTGCAACAACCCTTGATTCTAAAAAAACAGAATAACAATATTGCTTCAATTGGAACAGTCATTTGCATTGAATCTATTTATCCTGATTTTGTGAGAAGATACGCTCAATCAGGTGCAAATGTATTGATGGTAATTACAAATGATGCCTGGTTTGATAATTCACCCGGACCTATGCAACATTTTGCCATCTCCCAAATGCGAGCCATAGAAAATCGCCGTTCAATTGCACGGTGCGGCAATACAGGTGTTTCTGGAATCATTCATCCTGATGGATCAATTGCGCACCTTGCTTCTCCTCAAGTAAGAACTGCAATCATAGGTGATGTTCCAATTATATCGATGAAATCACTTTACTCTGAAATTGGGGATATTCTGCCTGTATTTTCTTCATTCTTAGCATTGTTTGCTCTAACCTTTGCGGGTTATAGAGGCCTCCGGCAAAGGAGCATGCAATGAAAATAGGCATCATGGGTGGGACATTCAATCCCGTGCATTCTGGGCATATTGCATTTGTCCGAGCTTTCATATCCCAGATTGGATTGGACATGTGTTTTGTCATACCTGCAAGACGTTCTCCGTTTAGAATGAATGAGCCACTCGCAGAAGACATGCATAGAGTACGCATGTTGGAACTTGCCTTGCAAGATGTTCCTCGTGCTACAGTATCTGATATAGAGATTCACAGAGATGGTCTGTCATTTACAATTGATACTGTCAGAGAATTGCAATTGCAATTTCCACATGCAGAATTGTTTCTTCTTATTGGCGAAGATCAAGCACATAGATTCAAAGAATGGAAAGAATGGGAGAGTTTATTGTCGCTTACACAATTGTGCATCGTGCAAAGAACCGAAGATGCAAATCTTCAAATGCTTTTAGATGAACTGATCGAAGGATTGGATGTAAAGATTCCTTTAGTCTTAAAGTCTCCATTATTTCATGTTTCATCGACATTGATCAGGGAAGCAATGGTAACCGGGCAAGCCATTTCTGATTATGTTCCCAAACAAGTTGAAGAGTATATTCTTTCTCATAATCTGTATGTGCAATCATGAGTGAATCTGCAATTGTATTAATGAGTGGCGGAATGGATTCAACAGTCTGCGCAGCAATAGCGATAGAGCAAGGTTTTGATGTTTGTGCATTGCATGTGCATTATGGACAGAAAACCGAGAAGAGGGAATCCAAAGCATTCAACGATGTTTGTGAGTATTTTGGAATTACTCAACGAATGGATATTGATATTTCGCATCTTTCTAAAATTGGCGGAAGCAGTTTGACGGATAGTGCTATGCCTGTCATGAAAGCTTCATTGAATCATGATGCTATTCCAACGAGCTATGTACCTTTTCGTAATGCGAACCTATTGTCCATAGCAGTGAGTTGGGCAGAAGTTATCGGTGCACATGCCATATTTATTGGTGCTGTTGAAGAAGATGGTAGTGGATATCCAGATTGTAGAAGGGAATTCTTTGATGCTTTTGAAGCAATGATAGATAAGGGCACAAAACCTAATTCACATATTCGCATAAAAACACCGCTAATTTCATTGAATAAAAGTGAAATTGTCAAAGAAGGAAAAAGATTGTCTGCTCCACTACACCTAACTTGGAGCTGTTATTCTGAAAATGAGAGAGCTTGTGGTGTATGCGATTCTTGTGCATTACGTTTAAGGGGATTTGCTAAGGCAGGATTTGAAGATTCACTTGAATATGAAGTTAGACCCCATTACACATAAAAAAAGCCACTTTTGAAAAGTGGCTTTCATTTATTGCTTGATGAATGGTATCGACATTTGAGATAATCGGGTTTGTATGGATAACATATAATGTCCTGTTGGTAGAATCGAGTGTAAACCCCATAAACCCACATTATGCTTTCCGTGTTCTTGCATTCCTAGGTCCTGTGAAAACACAGTTATTCCCAGTGTACTTATTACTGAAATACTTACATGACTAGATTCTTGTAATTCATAATCAAGCATTGAATATTCGAGCATCGGATTTGGATACATCTTCGCCATTGAAGCTGTCGAAGACTCTTGAATGCCGGTTGTATTTGTTACAGTTAATTGTATTGGCTGCATGAAATTCCATTCATCACCACTATCACCACCATTTCTGTTGACTGCATTTCCTGTAGCCATGAGATAGTATATACCTTCTTGTGTTGGAGCAGTCCATGTAAATGTAAACTCAGACTTTCCATTTGTCATGTTTTTTGGTGCGGATTGAACCAATTCCGAAGATGATTTTTTTAATCCTTGACCAGCCACAACCTCAAGAGTACCAATATTTGTATTTGAATTTATTGCTGATTTCACTCCAATATTTATTCCTGCTGCTAGTTTAGAAGGATGAGCTACTGCAGCAGTCATCTCTATTTTTGTACCGGGTTTTACTGTGAATGAACCGATTTTGCTAATGACTGAAATACTTGTTAAGGATGAAGGAGATCCGCCATGGCAATCACCACAGCCTCCTGAAGTTGATAGAAGTCTTCCTGCCTTACCTCCTGGGTCAGCTTGTGAATTGAAGAACATTGTGACAAGTGTAATGCATGAAAGTAAAATGAATTTCATGGAATTCCTCTTTTGTTAATTTGTATTTCCAAACAACTTTATGTCAAGATCGATTTGTTCACCAACCTTACTACCAATAATATCTCCTTTGCCAAGTACATTGAAGTCTTTGAGCGAAACAGAAAAATCGGCATCTACCATTACGAGATCTCCGGATGCTCTTTTTTTGGTTGCCTCGGATTGAAAAACATATTTGACATAAATCTTTGCTTTCGTTGGTTTTGCCGATCCCTTGAGTGTACAATTACCTTCGGCAATCGCCGAGAATTCAACACCTGTGTTATCTGATTTTTTGATTGATACACCGCTTAACTTTTTTACTTCAAACATAATCATAGGATGCGATTTTGCATCAAGCCAATCCTTCCCATACATATGATCATCACGTTTAGACAAACCTGTTTTCATCGAAGTGACAGGAAAGGATATTTGACCGGAACTCTGCTCGAGTTGATCTGCTACCAATGTAAATGAACCTTGTAATGATTGGGAATTACCTTCGAATTTCTCGAGCGGTGAATTGCTGTAAAATTTTGCAATGGATGTTCCAACATCATTGTTTAACGATACAGATTTCCTGCCTTTGACGGTGCCCAATTGAGTGGCTAAAAGATTGCAAGTCAAAAGTAAGAGCGAAATGAAATAGGTGATAGTTTTCATGAAATATCATGTTTAGTGGTTTTGTGAATCTTTCTTTGTGCTAATGCTATTCCGAGAAAAGACAAAACTATGAAGAATGAGAGGGAGCGAAAGGGTAACAGAGGGTCATCAGGAAGCAAACCAAGCTGAAAGTCATCTATCCATTCACGCTTTTCGATGGTTGTACCAAAAATATCGTCTTTCACCAAAGTGATTTTTTCTGATTTATCCTTCGTAAATACTTGGAAGCCATCTTTGATCCAAAGACCGCTCAAAGTTAAGGTTGTGAGTATAAGAATTACTTGTAGTATTCGCCAAGTAGACATATCATTTCTCCAATGCGTAAGAGACATTTCTCAATGTGAAAAGTTACAAATATTCCTTATGAAAGAATATCTTTTTTCACAATAACAAACAGTGAAATGCCTAATGCGACGAGCGAATGTCCGCCAAGCACCCAGGTTGAGAGGAGGATTCTATCCACCGGTACGGACTCTTCAAAGAATAATCTCCAGGAAATGAGATGATTTGTGAAGAGCAAATATTTCACATCCCTAATAAATCCGGCATCCAATGCCGAGATGATGGTAAAAACAATAATGATTGCCAATGTCATGGCGATTGGACCGATTGAATTTTCAACAAGTGCGGAAAACATGAAAGCGATAGATGCAACTGTCGCCATACTCAATATGCCAAACAGATACGCATAGCCGAATCTCCACAGGATATCACTTTGTTGCAATACGGTGATTGAGCTAGAAACGATAAATAACTCACCAGGGCCAAAGATAAGCAAGCTCAGTCCCATTGATAATAGAGACATCCAAGCAATCAATCCAATTGTGTACAAAAGAGCCGCACAGTATTTAGCCAAAACAATCGTATGTCTGGATACAGGCCTTGTAAAAAGTATCCTATACGTACCACCGGTTGCTTCTCCAGCCAGCATGTCCCCGGCAACCAATGCCACCAATAAAGGCACATGTACAAGTAAACTTTGTAAAACGACAAATGCTATTAGGTAGCCATTCAGAAATGTTCCTGTAAAACTAAATTGTTGCTGCAATCCCTGAGTGAACAAAGCAAAGTATGCTTCACCTTCACTATACATTGCGGCTTGTACAATAGGGACAAGAATAGTGATAGCACCAAAACCTATATAGGATCTTCCTTTCGAAAAGATTTTTGACAATTCAATCGATAAAACTGTAAAAAAATGCATCATGATCTCGTAATGGATAGAAAGTATTCTTCAAGCGATCTAGTAGAACTTATGCCATCAACTCCAATCCCATTATCAACAAGAAAAGAAGTGCAATCAGCAATGCGTTCTTTCGAGAGCTTAATATGGAGATTTGAATCATTGGAAAAACCTAAGACAGATGAAGAAAATTGTGATTCTCGCAAAATGTCTTTAGACTTTTCAATATTATCAATTGAGAAAGTAACGGTTAACATGCCAGAATTCAGGAGTTCATGCACACTGCCTTCAATCACTGCCGTACCTTTATTTATGATTACCATTCTATTGGCTATCAATTCAACTTCAGGCAAAATATGACTTGATAAAAAGATGGTTTTGTTTTGTTCAGAACGTAGTCTTAATATAAGCTCGCGAATTTCCTTAACGCCTACGGGGTCTAATCCATTGGTGGGTTCATCGAGGACTATGAGTTCAGGGTCATGCAATAGAGCTTGTGCTATTCCAAGTCTTTGTTTCATGCCATAGGAAAAGGTTTTAACCTTACTTTTTGCTCTGTCCAAAAGACCAACTTGATCGAGAGCTTTGTGAATCTGCTTTGTATCAAGATCTAGTGCATTCATTTTTGCAAGAATCCGAAGATTTTGCTCTGCAGTGAGGTAAAGATAAAAATCAGGTTTTTCTACAATTGCTCCGATTCCAGATAAAATCTCATTCCGATGCGAATTGAGAGACTTTCCAAATATGCTGATATTGCCGGAAGTTGGAGCAATCAATGACATCAGCATACGAATAGTGGTGCTTTTACCGGCACCATTTGGACCAAGAAATCCATAGATGTCCCCCTTGTTTACTGTTAAATCAAGATTGTACACGGCTCTGAATTGACCGAAATGTTTGGTTAAGGAGCGTATTTCAATGATTGGACTTCTATCCATGAATCTGAATTCCAAGAGGAAAAGGGAAATGTCGTAGTTTTGCGATGTAAGAATATTTATGCCAAAAAAGTTCCATGATCTGTGTAACTCCTTTGGCAACAGCGCGTAAGTTGATTTTTACTTGATAATTTTCGATACTTTATAGGTACTTTCATGAATACAATCATTGTTCCTCCTTTGGGCTCACAAAAACAATCCTCGAGCAAAAAGATATTGATGATCATTGGAATTGTCATTGGAATTGGATTGCTGACTATTTTTTCATTTGGAATTTTCTTCGGGTCTGATTCAACAGTTGAAGTTGAAGATTATAGCGTTCTGCAATTATCATTGCCAAAACAAGTCAGTGAATATGGAGTTAGTTCAGGACTTTTTGACAATTCTACACCACTCGGTTTTTATGAGCTGATCCAAACCATTCGCAAAGCTGAAGTCGATCCAAGAATCAAGGGTATGTATATCCCAATTGGTGAATCACAAATGGGTTTTGTAAAACTTGAAGAAATGCTTGAAGCCTTGCGTTCTTTCAAAAGCAAAGGAAAATTTATTTATGCATATATGGAAACTGCAAGCAGAAGTGATTATATGATGATCAGTCTTGCCGATTCCATCTTCATGCCGAAAGAAGGCTTGGCAGAACTTTCTGCTCCTGGAGTTTCAGCATTATTCTTTAAGAATATGTTGGCAAAAATTGGTGTGACAATGCATGTTCAACAATTTGAAGAATATAAATCAGCAGGTGAAACATTTTCACAAGAGCGATTTACTCCTCCCGCCAAAGAAGAACTGAATGTCATCATTCAATCAAGAGCAAATCGCATGTATGAAATCATATCCATGCAGAGAAAGCTAACACCTGAAGCAGTAAAAGCTGCTTTTGATATGGGGACATACACTGCTGACTCATTAAAATCACACTCGCTTATCGATGTCTTTGCACAAGAATGGGAAGTGAAAGATATGATGAAAAAGCGCATAGAAGCGATGAGAAAGAAAGAAACTGCGAAAACTGATACTCTTGAGCGTCTGGCATTGATTGATCTTGAAGACTATGCAAGTGCCGAATGCGAAGAATATGATAACTCATTAGCAGATGAAGATGCTTCCATCGCCATAGTTTCTGCAGTTGGTGCTATTCGTTCAGGCACAAATGGTCAACCAAATCCAATAGATCCCGGATCTCAAGAGATTGCTTCGGGTTCACTGGTGAAAGAACTCAAGCGTGCTTATGAAAATGACAAAGTAAAAGCAGTCATACTGAGAATAGATAGTCCTGGTGGCTCAGTTATCGCATCCGATGAAGTGTGGTCAATGATTCAAACATTGAAAAAGAAAAAGCCAATTTATGCATCGATGAGTGATGTGGCGGCTTCAGGTGGTTTTTATATTCCAATGGCATGCGACACCATAATCGCGCATCCGCAAACAATTACAGGTTCAATTGGAGTGATTGGAATGTTTCCATTGGTTGGTGATGCAATGTCGAAACTTGGTATTACAATGGACACAATTTCAACTGGTGCATCATCTCAAGACATGAATTTCATGTTGCCAATGACTGATCAAAGAAAGAAAAAGTTGTATGATCAAATGTATCCAATCTATCAACGCTTTGTTTCAAAAGTTGCCAATTGCAGAAAAATGGAATTTGAACAAGCAAGATCTCTTGCAAAAGGGAGAGTGTGGTTGGGAATGGATGCACATCAAAGAAAATTGATTGACACACTTGGTGGAATTGAACTTGCAGTCAATTTGGCAAAAAAACGAATCGGAATTCCAGCAAACAAGAGAGCAAATATTATAGCTTATCCGAAAACAAAAGATTTTGTTGCTGAATTGCTTTCCTCCATTTCAGGAGATGATGAAAATGATGAATCTGTACTATTGAAGCAAATGGTAGGAAATGCCCTCGGTTTGGGAAAAGCTGAACCAATTTTGTCTTATATGCCTCAAGAATTAAGATCAGGACTTGTATATGCTGTCAATGCATTTGCCATTTCAAAGAAGGAGCAAGTTGTAGCGCTTATGCCTTATTTACCGAAATTCTGAGAATGAACTAAACATTCAAAAGAGATGATTTAGCTGAATAAACTGATTTTACCATCAATACCCAAGAACTATATTATTTGGTGAAATTTGTTGTTTATTGGTCTATTCGGTGATTCTTTCGTAATTTAGTGGCTCAACTTCACCATATTGTTCACTATAGTTATTGTGTGTGCAATGACGAAAGCAGACATTGTAGAGCAGATTTCAAATCAGACCGGATTGTCAAAAGTTCAAACAAAAGCCGTTTTTGAAGGCGTTCTTTCCTCAATTATGGGAATTTTGGCAAATGGTGGTCGTATAGAATTACGCGGTTTCGGTGTATTTTCCGTTAAAAGCCGCAAATCAAGAATGGCTAGAAATCCAAGAACCGGTACTCCCGTGGCATTGGATAAAAGATATGTACCTGTTTTTAAGGCCTCACCTGATTTCCAAGAACATGTTGATGTAGTGTTGAAGGAAAAAGATCAAACCGGATCTACTGCAGGTAGCAAAAAAGCATCAGGATCAAAAGTAAAAAAAGGATGAGTCATTTGAATGGTTGACAATGTGCAAAAGCGCTTTCGATTTGGTTCCATGGAATGGATTGCCATTGTATCAATCATTGTCATAAGTTCGATTTCTGTTGCCATTTCAAGATATGTCATAGAGCAACAAAAGCCTGGAAAAGAGGAAACCCTTCGATTGGCTAATGAAGCTTATGATAGAGGCGATTTTCAGAACTCTTCTTTTTTATATGATCGGTACATTAAAGAGTTTGACCCATCAAATATCAGTGTGATGATTGACTATGGGTATTCTCTTCATAATATTGGAAAGTCCCTTGAGGGAATTGCTGTTCTGGAAGATGTGTTGGTAATTCAACCGAACAATGCATTTGCTTTGTTTAATATTGCGGTTATTCATTATCGTGATGGAAATAAAAGCAAAGCCAAAGAAAGCATGAAGAAATGCATTGAAAAAGGTGATAAACCAGAAATTGTAGAAAAGGCAAAGTTATTACTCGAACAAATGTAATCGATCATAAATAAATAATTGTTCACTAGTTTTAGAGAGGTCATTATGCCTTGCGGAAAAAAACGTAAACGCCATAAAATGGCTACGCACAAGCGCAAAAAGCGTCTGCGTAAAAACCGTCATAAAAAGAAAAACCGGTAAGTGATGGCGTATTCATTGAATACGCCATTTTTTTATCCTTTTCTTGTATTTCTTTGTTGTATTGCAAGCAATTGACCTACATCAGACAAAATGCTCAACTTCCCACCATAAGTTTCTTGAAGGATATCATCATTCAGTACATCGCCGGTTTTCCCGAATGCAATTTTCCGAAGATTTAGTAGAAGCGCATTGTCAAAATGTTTTGAAACGGAGAGTAAATCATGATGGATGACAATCAATGTCTTACCAGAAGCTTTCATGGACTTTAATGTATCTAAAATCATTTCTTCAGTGGCTGTATCAACTCCTGCAAATGGTTCATCCATCAGAAAGATTTCAGCATCTTGTACTAAAGCTCTCGCAAGAAAGACACGTTGTTGTTGTCCGCCGGATAACTCAGAAATCTGCCTATCTGCAAATGATTCCAGTCCAACTTGTTCGAGAGCCCTCGATACCAGTAAAATATCAGATTGCCTTGGGCGCTTCATCAAACCTATTGCTTGATTTCTTCCCATCATCACTACTTGTCTCACAGTAATAGGGAAATCCCAATCGACAGATTCACGCTGTGGCATATAGCTAACAATATGTCGAACTTCTTTGATGTTTTTTCCATGAAACTTTGTATACCCACTTGCTGAGGGTATGAGCCCAAGCATAGCCTTCATCAAAGTTGATTTTCCTGCGCCATTTGGACCAATGATGGCCGTCATTTCTTGTATTGGTATATCACAATCAATGCCCCATAATACCGGCTTTCTATTATAGCTCACTGTGAGATCATGTATTTCGATTGCGATATGTTCCATGTTAGCCAAGATATTTATTGCGTTCTTTTTTAAGTTCTTCTGAAAGTTTTAGCAAAACCGGATGTTTTGAAGAATCTGCAAGCGGAAGATACAGTTCCGTGGTGCGATTGACATATACTAGAGGATTACGCTTTAAGTGAAAGTCTAAACATCTAAAATTATCTAATCGAGCAGACAATTTGATAATCAAGCAATCCAAAGGAGATTTTTCCAAGAGAGCAATATGTGCCTTTTCAAAGGCATCGGGATCATTCTTTTGCTCCTCCAGATTCTTGGTTAATATTTGAACAATGAATGCTGGATATTCTCCAAAATTATATGCAAGCACTTCTTGTGTCAAAGTGGGTGAATCTTCCAGTACATCATGAGTTAAACCTGCAATCAGCATGTCTGGATCTTGTACTTGCATTTCTTTGACTAATATCTTGCAGACTCTTGCACAATGATAGAAATAGGGTGATTCATCATTTCGTGTTTGATCACGATGGACTTCTTCTGCCAAATCATAGGCGCTTATCACACGATGAATGTCAACAGGTTGAAGAAAATCAGCTAAATCTTTTTCTAGATCATAGCGATCATATGTTGATTGATTATACGGTATCATAATGTATTCCCTTGATGAAGGTCTTTAGCTTCTAATAATTCTTTTGCTGTCTGTAATGATGTTTGAGTGATGTTTTCGCCACTCAGCAATGTTGCAATCTCAGTAATGCGTTCTTCTTCATTCACTATGCTGACTTTCACATTGGTTTTTGATTTATGTACAGATTTATGTACGACAATATGTTGATTGGCCAGTGAAGCTATCTGTGGTGAATGACTAATGGCTATGAGCTGTTTATTTTTTCCAAGACCATGCATGACATTTCCAACTTTACGAGCAATCTTTCCACTAATGCCGGTATCTATTTCATCAAAAACCATGGAGGGTACACCTGCCTTCTCATTAATCAATGATTTGAGTGCCAACATGATTCTGGAAATCTCACCTCCGGAGGCAGCCTTTATGAGAGATTTCTGTTGCTCACCAGAATTTAGAGAAATCATGAACTCTACCATATCTATACCACTTTGAAAGGCAATATATTTCTTTCCATCAATCATTGCATAGAGTTTATCTTTTGTGTTTTCATCAGTGTGGGTTTGCTGACAATGAATTGTAAATGTGGGATTGGCAATTCCCATTGATGTGAGCATCAATTCAACTTGACTAGATGTAGAAGAAATAGCTGAGTTGCGTTTCTTTGACAATGCATGAGCTTTTTTACCGAGTTGAATGCTGGATTCCAGTAATTGATCAGAAAGTCTTGATATTTCGCCATCAATGTCTTCAGAAAGCAATGCTTCTTTTTTGAGTTCATCCCAAACTTCAAACACTCTTTCCATGGATCCATACTTTTTCTTTAGCCAAACTAACTTTGCCATTCTTTCCTGAATGATATCAGGATCAATAGCAACATCATCAGATTGCTTGGATTGGACTGCTCTAAATATTTCATCAAGAGAAGCATGCGCGGAAAATAATTCTTTCAGTAAAGTCGAATAATCAGGATCAATAGTAGATAAATCAGTGAGGTCTGTCCGTATTTTTCCGAGTAAGTTCAGAACGGACATCTGCTCATCATTAAGTATTCGAAGAATGTGTTGGATTTTTTCTTGAATAAATACTGAATGTTTGATCTTAGAAAATTCAGTTTCCAACTCTTGCAATTCGCCAATTTTGGGTTCAATCTGCTCAATTTCATTCAAAGCAAACAATACTTGCTCTTTATTTTTTATGATTTCATCCTTGCGTGTTATGAGTTTTGTGTATTGAACATTCAATTCTTTGTTAGCAAGCCATTGTTTTTCATAAGCTGATCTTTCTTTTTCAACATGAGCAACATTATCAAGCAATGATAGATGTGATTCAACTTTGAGTAGTGATTGATGATCATGTTGACCATGAAAATCGATGAGTGATTCGCCAAGTGCCCTCGCCATTGAAGCGGTTGCCGGTGAATCATTGATAAATGATCGATTGATGCCTTTAGAAGTAAATTCTCTTCTAATGATGATTGATCTGTTTAAATCAGTGTCTATTGGTTCTAGATACCCTTCTTCAAATAAGTCAGTGGGTAGTGGTAAATCGGCTTTCACAGTGAATATTGCCTCGACATACCCCTTTTCACAACCTCTTTTAAGAATATCGCCCTGCGCGCGTTCTCCCAATGCACAAAGGAGTGCATCAATCACAATGGACTTCCCGGCACCCGTTTCACCGGTAATGACGGTGAATCCGGGTTCAAACTCAATATCTGCAGACTCAATGAGTATGAAATTCCGTATGGATAATGTGGAAAGCATCGATAAATCGGAAAGTCTATGACAGAATATGGCTTTTTAATGTAATAATTTACAAAATTCACTGCTTATTACATTTCATGAATCGCCAATCCAAGGACTATTTCCCGTATTTTTGTACATCACATAGACAATTGTTCTACCATAGACTCCTTCATGAATCCAAAATCGATCACATATTCCGTTTTGTATGTTGACTTAGATGGGTCATTGTTGAAAACGGATTCGCTATGGGAACAAATAGCTTTGATATTGCGATCACCATGGCTTTTATTCGGTGCATTGCTATCTTTATTGAAAGGCAAATTGTCTTTTAAATTCTATTGTTTACATCATGCAGGTATTCCATCAGTCTCTTTATTGCCTTTCAATAAAGAGGTATTGAATATCATTCAAAAACATGTTGATGCAGACATCCCTGTAGTATTAGCAACTGCCGCATTGCAAGATATTGCATTAGAAGTTCAGAGGAATGTCCCTGGTATTTCCGAGGTGATTGCTTCAACAAGCACAGTAAATCTTAAAGGTGAGAATAAGGCACAAGCCATTCAAGAACATGCGGAAGGTCGAGCATTTGCATATATCGGGAATGATCATGCCGATTTGCCGATTTGGAAGTATGCAAAAGGTGTTTTTTATGTTGGTGCAAAACCTACTATCACGAGCATACTTCTTCGTGAACATGACCATGTGACTATTATAGATGATGAAATCAAAGGGAATCTCTCATCATATCTTCATCAGATTCGATTGTATCAATGGGTTAAAAATACGCTTGTATTTCTTCCTGCATTCTTGGCTCATACTCTATCAATTCAGTTTGCAGGATTACTCTTTATCACATTTGTGGTTTTTGGCTTGATGGCATCTTCTGTGTATGTGCTCAATGACATATTAGACCTTCAATCAGACAGAATTCATCCAAATAAGAAAAAGAGACCTTTGGCTTCTTGCGAGATTTCAATCCCGCATGGTTTAATGTTGTATTGTGGATTATTGATTTCATCAATCTGTATCGGACTTGCACTATTGCCAATTGATGTAATGTATGTATTGTTTGCTTATGCTATTGCTACGACATTTTATAGCGTATTTGGAAAGAAGATTGCCATACTGGATGTGATGTTATTGGCAGGATTATATACAATGCGGCTTATTGCCGGAGCAGAAACCGTAGATGTTCCCTTGAGTGAATGGTTTATGGGATTTTCGATGTTTTTCTTTATAAGTCTGGCTTTTGTCAAACGCTATTCTGAAATCATTTCAAGAAAAGAGTCCATAACTTCAATACCCGGCAGGGGATATGGTATCGGTGATGAATTGATTTTGCTGATGGCCGGTTTGGCTTCTGCCATGTTGTCTATTTTGGTACTGGCATTGTATATCAATAGCGATGCAGTCGTTCAATTGTATGCACATCCTCATTATCTTTGGATATTGTGTCCTGTGATTCTCACATGGTTATTGCAATTGTGGTTTATTGCCCATAGGGGGAAAATGCATGATGATCCCATCATAACGATGGCGAGAACTCCAATGACATATATCGTACTGTTTATCATTGTGTTTACTGTTATTGCAGCAACGATATGAATACGATGAATTCATTTGGTAATTTTCCGATTTCTCATCCAAAGGCAATCTTCAAGCCGGCTTGGCAAGATCAGATGTCATCCATCCTAGATAGTTCGACGGGATTGATTCTTCCAATTGGATTGAGAAGAAGTTATGGTGATAGTTGTCTAAATGATGCCGGTGATTTGATTGATCTAACAGGCATGAACAAGATTATTTACTTTGATGATATTCATGGTGTCATGCGCACTGAAGCAGGAATGAACTTGAAGGAAATACTCTCGATCATCGTCCCTCGCGGCTGGTTTTTACCTGTGAGCCCCGGTACCAGATATGTTACAATCGGTGGTGCGATAGCCAATGATATTCATGGAAAAAATCATCACAAAGCGGGAAGTTTTGGGAATCATGTTATAAGATTTGCATTGCAACGTTCAGATGCAGATGAGGTGATTGTTTGTTCTGAAACTGAAAATGCAGAATTATTTTATGCAACTATTGGAGGATTGGGATTAACCGGTGTGATTCTTTGGGCGGAATTTACGCTAAGCAAAATTGTCTCTCCAATGATGAACACTAAAACTGAGCGATTCACCGGTTATTCGGAATATGTCCAATTATCCAAAAGAGAAGATTCAACATTTACAGTAGCGTGGTTTGACAGTGTTTCAGGTGGAAGTAAGTTTATGAGAGGATTGTTCAATAGTGGCGAATTCATCCATCATGATCACATTGAAGAAATGAAAGGTGGCATCCCGATTCCCTTGAATGCTCCTGAAAATCTTCTAAATCAGTGGACAATGAAAATGTTTAATTCATTGTATTATCGAAAGAATATCCGAAAGGTTAGTAAGAAAATCCAACATTATGTTCCTTTCTTTTATCCTTTGGATTCATTGAAAGATTGGAATAAACTGTATGGCAAGAAAGGTTTCGTGCAATATCAATGCGTGATACCTCATGAATCCGCTGAAGAGTCTATTCAACATATTGTACGGCACATGCAAACCAAAAAAATGGGGTCTTTTCTGGTTGTCTTGAAATCATTTGGAACTATCAAGTCTCGAGGTTTATTGTCATTCCCAATGCCGGGTATGACATTGGCAATGGATTTTCCGATGCGCGGAAGTGAAACATTGAATTTACTCTCATACTTTGATGAAATTGTTCATGAAGCGGGTGGGAGAGTGTATCCTGCCAAGGATGCTCGAATGTCAGGTGAGCATTTTAGATCATGGTATCCTGGTTTTGAACAGATGATCAAACTCAAAGATCCTAAGATTTCTTCTGATTTCTGGAGAAGAGTGATGAAGTGATTAGTCCTTCTTCTTCACCTTTTTCGTAGTAGTTTTTTTTGCAGTTGTTTTTTTTGTTGCCGCTTTTTTCGTTGCCGCTTTTTTTACGGGTTTCTCTTCTTTTGTACCGGCAGCTTTCTTTCCTTTTGCAGGATATTTCTCCAAAGTTTTCCCTTGATCTTTTGCTAGTTCATGACATTGTTCAAGAGTTAGAGATGAGGGATCTGTGCCTTTGGGAATCTTTACATTGCTTTTCCCATAACTCACATAGGGACCAAATCTTCCATTAACAATCGTGATTTCTGACTGTTCCGGAAATGCTTTGATGAGTCTTGCTGCTTGAACTTCTCTCTTTTGTATGATCCGTTCAATTGCTTGATCCAATTCAATTGTATATGGATCATCTTCTGCTTTGAGTGAAGTAAATACCGAGTTATGAACTATGTAAGGACCAAATCTACCAATACCAACTTTGACTTCTTTTTCTTCGAACATACCCAGAGAACGTGGAAGCTTAAAGAGATCTAGGGCTTCTTCGAGTGTGATTGTGGAAATAGATTGATGTTGTTTTAAGCTCGCAAACTTAGGAGGTATATCACCACCTGTCTCGCCAATTTGCACCGCGGAGCCAAAGCGTGTGAGCGTTGCATAGACAGTCATCCCACTAATCGGATCAATACCTAATTCACGAGCACTATTTGCTTTTCCTTGTGGACCCGACATGATCTTGTTTACTTCAGAATGAAATGGAGTATAAAACTCTTGCAACATTGTATTCCACTGCAATTCTCCTCTTGCAATCTCATCGAATTGTTCTTCGACATGAGCAGTGAAATGATAGTCAATGATATTGCCAAAGTTTTTCACAAGAAAATCATTGACAACCATCCCGATATCGGTTGGGAACAATTTAGACTTTTCAGCTCCATGATTTTCCGAAAGCACTTCTTTTGTGATTTCACCATTTATCAAAGTAAGAGATAGATATTCGCGTTTTTTCCCATCGCGAGTATCTTTTATTACATAATTTCTTTTTTGAATTGTTGATATTGTTGGAGCATAAGTACTTGGTCTGCCAATGCCTAATTCTTCCAATTTCTTTACCAAACTTGCTTCCGTATATCGTGCAGGCGGTTTGGAAAATCGTTGAATCGCTTTTATTGATTCATTGTGAAGCTGTTCTCCCACTTGAAGTGCAGGCAGTCTTTTTTCATCTTCCTGTTCTGTATCTTCATCTTGTGATTCAGAATATACTGCAAGAAATCCATCGAACTTTATCACTTCGCCTGATGCAATGAATCTATGAGGTGATGAAGGATTTATTTCAATTGTCGCAGTTGTCTTTTCGAGCTTTGCATCTGCCATTTGTGATGCAATTGCACGTTTTCTGATCAAGTCATACAGACGATCCTCATCTTTTCCGATGGATGGTGAAGCCGAAAAATCTGTAGGTCTTATCGCTTCATGTGCCTCTTGGGCATTGTTCGACTTATTTTGATATTTCCTTGTTTGAACATATTGTTTACCAAAAGACCTTTCAATCTCACTCGAGCATAATGCTATAGAATCGTCTGACAAATTCACAGAATCTGTTCTCATATAGGTTATGTGCCCGGCTTCATAGAGAATTTGTGCTATGCGCATGGTGCGGTCAATGGAAAACCCAAGCTTTCTACTTGCCTCTTGTTGAAGCGTTGAGGTAGTAAAAGGTGGTGAAGGAGATTTCTTACCGGGTTTCGTTTCTACATTGCCAATGGTATATGAAGCATTTTTGCAATGAGAAAGAAATTGCTCAGCTTCCTCTACTGTATCAAACTTGGTGGAAAGTTCTGCTTGAAACTGCAATGGTTCATGTTCAGGTACAAAAGTTCCTGTGATCTTGAATGAAGATTGAGCATTGAATTCTTGAATTTCTCTTTCACGTTCCACAATTAAACGCACCGCAACTGATTGGACGCGTCCTGCAGATAGGGAAGGTCTGACTTTGCGCCAGAGAATTGGTGACAATTCAAATCCAACCAAGCGATCAAGAACTCTGCGCGCTTGTTGAGCATTCACAAGATCATAATCGATTTCTCTAGGTTGTTCAATCGCCTTGAGAATAGCCTTTTTGGTTACTTCGTGATATACAAAACGTTTTGAATTATTCGCATTGAGACCAAGGACATCATATAAATGCCATGCAATTGCTTCGCCTTCACGGTCTTCATCAGTAGCAAGCCAAACGGTATCAACTTTTTTAGCTAATTTCTTCAACTCCGTAACAACGTGTTCCTTACCTTCGGAAATGATGTAATCAGGTTTAAAGCCATGATGGACATCAATAGCGCCATTTCCTTTAGCTAAATCGCGGATATGCCCCATAGAGGCTTTGACGATATAATCCTTGCCAAGATAACCTTCAATTGTCTTAGCTTTTGCTGGTGATTCAACGATGACGAGATGTTTAGCCATGGATGGTATTATTTATTGTATTGACAAGTATTGATGTCTTTGCATACCCCAAAAATCTGCAAAGAGTGCTTCATTGGCGTAAATTCAAATTGTGCACATACATCTTTTTCAATTGAATGTAGTTTTTCGACATTAAACTCGATGATATGACCACATTCAACGCAAATCAGATGATCATGGTTCGGTTTCCGAGCAGAAAGTTCAAAATGAGCACTCTCTGATTGAAACCTATGCTTGGTTAAAATTCCACATTTCGTGAGCAAATCCAATGTAGAGTAGATTGTTGCTCGAGATATTCTGGCACCTTTCGAATTGATGTGAATATACAATTCATCAGCACTAAAATGTCTATCCAATGAGGCAATATGCTCCAAAACCAGAAAACGTTCCTGAGTGTTTCTGTACATTTTCTGCTTGAGGAAGTCGGCAAAATCCTTCTTTAATTGTTCTATTGAAACGGGATTGACCATATTAGGGCAAAGAATCGATGAGAATGCCATTGTGAAGAAAAAAATGCTCAGAGCCGGTCAATATACACAATTTTTAACATGACCATCAAATCATAAGCCCTTGAAAATTCCTCTGAAATACCATGTTAATTGGTGAAACAAGCGTATTTTTGCCCATTGTTTGTTTAATTTCCTTCGAAAAATTTCCACAAAATTCTTGACTATGGAGTTACTTCCTTGAGAAAATGGCGCATTGAAGATGCATTGGAATTGTATAATGTCGGTGGATGGGGCATTGACTATTTCGGTGTGAATGAACATGGAAATGTTACGGTAAGCCCTCGTAGAAATTCCGGTCCGGCAATTGATCTGAAAGAATTGATTCAGGAATTGACATTGCGGGATGTTGCTTTGCCTGTCCTCCTGCGATTTCCGGACATTCTGGATGATCGCATTGAAATGATTTCTTCCTGTTTCAAGAATGCCTCCTCTGAATATGGATATAATGGAAGATATTATAGTGTGTATCCTATTAAGGTGAATCAACAAAGACCGGTCGTGGAGGAATTGGTGCGTCAGGGCAAACGATTTTCTATTGGCTTGGAAGCCGGGTCAAAACCTGAATTGCATGCGGTTCTTGCTATCATGGATAATCCTGATGCTTTGATCATATGCAATGGCTATAAAGATGAGGATTTTATTGAGCTTGCTTTGCTTGCTCAAAAGATGGGCAAGAAAATCTATATCGTCGTTGAAAAGTTGAATGAGTTAAAGCTTATTAGATCGCTGTCCAAACGTTTGAATGTAAAGCCAAATATTGGCATTCGCATCAAACTTGCGGCATCAGGTTCGGGAAAGTGGGAAGAATCCGGTGGGGATGGATCAAAATTTGGTTTGAATGCCGGTGAATTGATCGAAGCAATAGAATATGCCGAGAAAGAAGGAATCAAAGATTGTATCAAACTCATTCACTTTCATCTTGGAAGTCAAATCACCAATATCAGAAAGATTAAAGCAGGTTTGAGAGAAGTGGCTCAATTTTTTGTTCAATTGCAGAAGATTGGCTGTGATGTTGAATTCGTTGACATAGGTGGTGGTTTGGGTGTTGATTATGATGGCACGCGATCCTCGGCTGTGAATAGCATCAATTATTCCATTCAAGAATATGCAAATGATGCCATTTATACTTTAAAGGATGCTGCTGATAAGCATGGTTTCAATCATCCAAACATTGTGACTGAATCGGGAAGAGCATTAACCGCTCATCATTCCATTCTTGTGTTTAATGTACTTGAAAAATCATCCATTCCTACAGTTGGTGGGAAGGATGTGGAGATTGAAGAAACCGATCATGAAATTGTGATTGAATTGAAGACAATTCTGAAGCGTTTGTCTGCCAGAACAATGATTGAGTCATGGCATGATGCACAGCATAATAGAGAAGAAGCTTTGGATTTATTCAATCTTGGTTTGTTGGATTTGCATACCAGAGCGCAAGTAGAGCAGCTCTTTTGGACGATTGCGGTGGAAGTACGCGATCTTGCCGATGCAATGAAACAACCACCAGAAGAAATGAAATATCTCAGCAAATTATTGTCTGATAAATATTTCTGCAACTTCTCTCTTTTTCAATCTCTTCCGGATATGTGGGCCGTGGATCAATTGTTTCCCATCATGCCGATTCATCGTTTGAATGAGAAGCCGATGCGTGAAGGTACTTTGCAGGACATCACATGTGATTCTGATGGGAAGATAGATAAGTTCATTGGTACAAGAGATGCTATGCCCAATCTGCCCTTGCATGAGTTTAAAGAAAATCAACCATATTATCTTGGAGTTTTCCTAGTTGGTGCTTATCAGGAAATTCTAGGAGATTTGCACAATTTGTTTGGCGATACCAATGCTGTGCATGTTTCAATTGATGGGAAAGGATATAGCATTGATCAAGTCATCGATGGTGAATCTGTTGCCGATGTATTGGACTATGTACAATTTTCTGCAAAGAAATTGGTTAGAACAATGGAAACTTGGGTAAGTAACTCTGTGAAAGATGGAAGAATCAGCGTTGCCGAAGGAAAAGAATTCCTTACGATTTACAGATCCGGTTTATACGGTTATACCTACCTTGAAGAATGATGAAGATGCATTTTCACTTCTTGCTTTATTTATTTGTCATTTTGATGCATTGCTCTTCTTTGGCACAAGAATCAGCTGAAGTATCACTTGGCATAGATAATCTAATTGAAATGAATTTTGCACCATTGGTGGGTAAGCGAATTGCTTTGCTCACCAATACATCAGGAAGAACGAAAGACTTGGATTTAACTGCCAAGATATTTTCAGAAACAGGGGAGTGCACATTAGTTAGTATCCTTACTCCGGAACACGGATTTTATGCAACAGCGCCTGCCGGACAAGAAGTGGGCAATGATTCATTATTTTCAGTTCCTGCATATTCCTTATATGGCAAATTTAGAAGACCAGTCAAAAGCATGCTGGAATCTTGTGATATAGTTGTGGTGGACATCCAAGATATTGGTATTCGATCATATACCTATATATCCACTCTTTATAATGTCATGGATGCTTGTGCTGAATTTGGAAAGAAGATATTCATCCTTGACAGACCTAATCCGCTTGGTGGACTCATTATTGATGGCTCTGTAGCAGATTCTGACATGCTCTCATTTGTAGGAATTGTTCCAATCCCATATCTCCATGGCCTGACAATAGGTGAGTTTGCTTTATTTGTGAATGGAGAGGGATTATTGCCGAAGAAAAACGGAAAAATCGTCAAAGCTGATCTGCAAGTGCTGAAAATGAAGGATTGGAAACGGTCGATGATTTGGGAACAAACAGGTTTGCAATTTGTACCCACTTCACCAAATATTCCAACGGTCAATGCTATTAGAGGAGCTGCCATGACAGGTCCAATTGGTGAAATTGGATCAGCCGGCATTGGTATCGGCACTTCATTTCCATTTCAGTATTGTGCTTCGCCTGATATTCAGCCGAATGAATTCCAAGAATATGTCAAAGAGAATCTCCTCATGTATGGAGTTAAACAGGGTGTGGGTGTATATAGAATAACAACCGGAAAATATCCCAATAAAGATTGCAGAGGAATCATGTTGTTTTGTGATGGTAATCCCAATGATAAACCATTTAGCGCAGGGATTGAATTACTACTGGCATTAAGGCATTTCTTTCCTCAACATTTTACTTCTGAATATGTAAAAGATGAACCTAAATCCATGTTCAGAAAGATTATGGCAAACAATGATTTGGTGAATGCTCTGCTTTTAGGTGGGACTGATGATGAAGTTCGAGCAGCAGTGAATAAGGGGAGAATTGACTTTGAAGCTCAAAGAGAAAAATATTTGTTATATCCAGCCTACTGAATGCTTTCCATTAATCCTTGCATTTCTTTTCTGAAAAGCTCGGCTTGATCATGGTCGTGAGAATATGCCACATGAGCCAAGCCTATCCTCACTTTTACTGTCCCCGAATGAATCAATAAACCATCAGGACGAGTGATTGTCTCCGTTCCAACCATTGCAATTGGAATAATGGGAACTCCTGTTTTGCTTGCCATCAGTAATGATCCTTTTTTAAATGGTAAGATATCATGAGGTGGATAAGACCATGTACCTTCAGGAAAAATAATGATTGAATGACCATCCTTCAGCATGGATTTCGCCTTCAGAATAGACATAGCTGCTGCTTTAGGAGAACTTCTGTCAACAGGTATATAGGGCGATAATCGAAGGGCAATTCCAATTAATGGGTGATTTAATAATTCCTGTTTATATACAAATGCAGAGTGTTTAGGAAGAATTTCTAGTAAAACAAATATATCAGCACTACTTCTGTGATTCACAATAAATACAGCTTGCTGCGGAATATGCTCTGATCCAATAACTTCAATGTGAATCTTGCAATTCCGAATAACGGCATGTGCCCAATTGTGTGCTGAATTCTGAAAAGAAACATCAATGCCTAGCAATGCTCTTAAGCGATAAGAAATTGCATAAGCCAGTGTAATGAATACAACATTAAAGGATCGATATATAGTAAGGAGAAGATTCATCAATGCAAATAAGAAGGAGGTATATGTTCCCCATGAGGATCAGTCATGGGATTTCCCAAAAGGGATTGCAATTGTTGTTCCAATTCCGGTGTGAGAATATGCTCTATGCTTTCTGCATCATCATGAATATGATCTATGTCAAACTTTGCTGCATGTATGAGGTAGGCTTCCCATAAACGGTGCAAACGAGTGATTTTCATTCCACGAAGCAATCCTTCTTTTGTGATGCAAATCACGGATTCATCTAAATATTTTTCTGCAAATCCATGACTTTGCAATTGAGTGATGTATTTCTGGAATTCAGGAACTTGCGAACTCATATATTCTACTGGTATCATTGCTTTTTGTGGCAAAGGGTGTAATGGTGATTGATTGTGTTCAACATGATGATATGAATATTTCAGAATATTGTCTTCGATTGTTTGTTTATGATGTTTTCTTTGAAGATTTACTCTGCTTAAAATTCCTCTTTTCGGAGAGAATAATGCCGAAATGCAAAATAATATCGATAGTACAAGTACAATTGTAGCTCCGGTTGGGATATGGGGGAAAAACACTGTGATCAAAATTCCCAAAAAACTGGATGCAATTGATGAAAAAATTGCAATCAATAAAATCCCATCGATATCCCTCTTCCAAAAACTAGCTATAGCATAGGGAATAATCAAAATAGAACCAATAAGAATAGCTCCGGTTGCAGTAATTCCGGTCACAATGGCTATGATGAGCATCAACTGTAGAAGAAATTCAAGAATAGATACCGGAAGCCCATTGAATGCAGCGAATTCCTTATCAAATATGATGAGAATGAATTCTTTTTTCAATAACAATATCCCGCCCAGTATGAAGGTTGTGGAAATCATCAGTGGTAATAGATCTTCGGGAAGCATGGCGGAAGCTTTTCCTAAAAGAAAGGTATCAAGACCCGACTGTTGACCATTTCCTGTTTGCTGAATGAAAGTAAGTAACAATATTCCTATTCCAAAAAACACCGAAAGTATAATTCCGGTTGCTGCATCTTTCTTGAGTTTTGTATTGGAATAAAGCCATTGAATAGTAAATAAACCAAGCCATCCTGTTAAAGCTGCGCCTATAAGAAACAGCATGGAAGATTTTTCCCCGGACAATAAAAATGCCATGCACAAACCAGGTAGGACGGCATGAGCAATGGCATCTCCGGACAAAGATTGCTTTTTGAGTACCGTAATAGTGCCTATTGCAGCTGATTGAATGGCAATCAGAATACATCCCGTGAGCACAATTAAGATACTGGGATTCAGCAAAGTTTCAACGATATTATAAAAGGAAAGTGATTGCATATTCCTAAATTACATAAAATGATTATGACCTTCTATCGTCATTTCTGCCCTATTATACCATATTTCAACTTGGAAGCCCTGATTTTATGTCAACAAATGAAGAATTGCTTGAATCCATTACCTCCGGTTCAGAACAAGATACATCGCAGATAATCCCTGAACATCTCACCGTGCTGCCACTTCGAGATGTTATCATTTTCCCTTATATGATATTTCCGGTATTAATTGGGCGAACTTCCTCGCTGAAAGCTGTTTCACAAGCCCTAGAAAAAGATAAATTCATCTTTGCGGCAACGCAAATGCAAGCAGGAATTGACGAACCAGGTATTGGAGATGTCTATCCTCATGGAACTATTTGTAAAATTCTTCAAGTGATCCGACTTCCAAATAATCTCTTGAAAGTGTTGGTTGAAGGGGTGTTTCACGGTGTGATTGAATCTCCTGTAGAAAATCCTGAATGCATTGAAGCTCGCATCAGCATCATGAAGCAAGATGAAAGCGAAATCGACCCCGAACTGGAAGCATATATCAGAAAAACAGAAGAAGCATTTTCAGCTTATGTAGCAACCAATAAACATCTGCCTCCTGAAATTCAATCTGCTTTCGAGAATATTGAAGATCCGAATCGAAAGTTATTCTATGCTGCTGCTAATATTGACAAAAATGTACATGCGAAGCAACAAATACTTCAACAACATTCACTCAAAATGCAATACAAGCAATTGCTAGGTATATTGAAAGATGAGCTTGAAGTACTGAAACTTGAGGAAGAATTGGATACTAAAGTTGCTGATTCTATTCAAAAAACTCAAAGAAAATATTATATCCAAGAGCAAATTAGAGCATTACAAAAAGAATTAGATGGTGATGAAGAACTTGCTCCGGAAATGATTACGCTTTTGCAAGGTATAGAATCAGCAGGTATGCCGGAAGATATTCAGAAAAGGGTGATGGAAGAATTTGACAAATTCAAAAAAACAATGTCAATGTCACCGGAATATTCTGTTTTGAGAACTTACTTGGAGACTGTCATTGCATTGCCTTGGACAAAACAAACAGAGGATTCAACGGATCTGTCCCATGTTGCTAAAATCCTAAATGAGGATCACTACAATATGGAAAAACCCAAAGAGCGAATTCTTGAGTTTATTTCAATATTGAAGATGGCAGGTACTGCAAAAGGACAAATCCTTTGTTTATCTGGTCCTCCAGGTGTTGGAAAAACATCGCTTGCAAGATCAATTGCACGAGCTTTAGGAAGATCTTTTGTGAGAATATCGCTGGGTGGCATAAGAGATGAAGCTGAAATTCGAGGACATCGCCGAACTTATATCGGAGCAATGCCCGGTAAAATCATAGCTGCCATGAAAAAAGCAGGAACTGTTAATCCTGTGATATTGCTGGATGAAGTAGATAAAATGTCCATGGACTTCAGAGGAGATCCATCAGCAGCACTATTGGAGGTACTTGATCCTGAACAAAATAATTCATTCAATGATCACTATCTTGAATTGGATTATGATTTGTCGAAAGTACTATTCATCACCACTGCAAATGTGAAATACAATATACCAGGTCCATTACTCGATAGAATGGAAGTTATAGATCTGAATAGTTATTTGGATTTTGAAAAAGTACAAATAGCAAAGAAACATATTCTCCCAAATTTATTGAATGAATATGCGCTAAAGTCGTATAAGATTTCCTTTTCTGATAAGGCATTGTTGAAAATCATCAGAGAATATACTCGCGAATCAGGGGTTAGAAATCTCGAAAGAGAAATTGCATCCATACTTCGCAAAATTGCTAAACACATTGTATCTGAGAACAAAAAAATCAATAAGAAAGGTATTCAAGTCAATGATGATTCCATAGAATCGTATTTGAAAACCCCCCGTTTCAAAGAAGCTTCCAAAAACCTTACGGATAAGATTGGAATAGCAACTGGTCTTGCTTGGACGAGTGTCGGTGGCGATACGCTTCCTGTTGAAGTGAGCATCATGCCCGGTAGTGAACGGTTGACTTTAACCGGTAAATTGGGAGATGTCATGAAAGAATCCGCAAGCGCGGCATTGACATATATTCGTTCGCATGCAGAACAACTCAATATCACTCCCGGATTTGAAAAAGGGAAAGAGATCCATATTCATGTTCCGGAAGGAGCAATTCCCAAAGATGGCCCTTCGGCCGGAATCACTATGACTATTGCCATGATTTCTGCCGCAACAGGAAAACCTGTTAGGGGAGACATTGCAATGACAGGTGAAATAACATTGCGCGGCATGATCTTGCCAATCGGTGGATTGAATGAGAAATTGCTTGCTGCAAAGAGACAAGGAATTAAGACTGTTCTTATTCCAGAAGGAAATGCAAAAGACATACAGGAGGTTAATCCTCATATCTTGAAAGGGTTACATGTCATTCCTGTTGAAAGACTCGATCAAGCTTTACCCCATGCTTTCAAGAAATGGACTATTAGCAGATCTGACGCACCGGTAGAAAATAAGACTGCAATCAAAAAAACAATGAAAAAGAAGAGTAAAAACGTAGAATTGAAAAATAGAGGCAATGCGCAAAAAAGAGCAGGAAGAGTATCGCGTAATTAATGCCTTTCCTTCAATGTTTCGAATAATTCGATGTATTGGATAGCTGTTTTATGAATCGAATAATCACAATGCATGGCATTGTCAATCAATGGATTCATGAGGTTTTTATTTCTATAAATATCGATTGCAATATCTATCGCACGTAACAATGCTGATGATGTAAATTCAGAAAATGTTATGCCATTTCCGATGAGTTGTGTTTGATTGAAATCTTCAATTGTATCTTTCAAACCTCCTACATGTCGAACAATTGGTATTGTACCATATTTCATCGCATAAAGTTGCGTTAATCCACATGGTTCAAAAAGAGAAGGCATAAGAAAAAAGTCAGCATAAGCCAAAATTCTATGAGCCAATTCTTCGTCATAACCCCGAGTATAAGAGCAATAGCCGGGAAATGAATTCTGGATTCTAGAGAAATAATCTTCATATCGAGCATCACCGGATCCCAGGACAATCAATCGTATTTTTTTGTCTTTAAGGCAATTCTCTATGCAGTCTTCCAATAACTCGAATCCCTTCTGCTCTGAGAATCTTGATACTATGCCAAAAACCGGCAGTGAGTCTGGAAGTAAGTCTTTTTCATCATCGAAAAGTGATTGCAGAAGGGATTTCTTGCCTTGAACTTTTCCTGATTTGTCAAGAATTGTAAAATGTTGATTGATATGACAATCATCTGAGGGGTTCCACAATTCATAATTCACCCCATTCAATATCCCTGATAGTTTATGTCTGTTGTTATTGAACACTTCATGCAATCCTGCTCCATATTCCTCTGTGAGAATCTCATTTGCATAGCCCGGGCTTACTGCAATTATCGCATCTGAAAAGTTGATGCCGGAATATAATGCGTTGAAATGATCGTGAAACAAAAATGGAGAATGCGAATCTTTTTCAATAAACTCCCAGTGACTAAACTCTCTTATCCTCTCATTATCATACCATCCTTGATATTGAGCATTGTGTATTGTAAGAACACCTTTCGTATTCAAAAACAGGGGATGCCGAGCATAATCAATCTTAAGTAGTGGCATTAGGAGTGCGGTATGATAATCATGAGCTGAAATGACATCAGGCGAGATATTGAGCTCAATCATCAATTCAAAAGCAGCTTTGCATAAAACATAAAAACGCAAATCATTGTCTTCATAACCATCGGGATTTCCATAAATTCCTGGTCTGTCATAAAGCTCATCACATTCTAATAGATATACAGATATTGTAGATTCTGGTAAATGACTCTTGAATACACGTACAGAAAGATTACAAATGGTGAACTCTATATTGGTTGAGTGTATCTCTATGGAATCTGTAATGCATTGATACTTTGGAATAATAACAATTGGCTCATGACCTAAATCAGCCCAACCCCTTGGTAATGCGGCTGAAATATCGGCAAGTCCACCAACTTTTGCAAAATGATCAAGTTCAGCGCTGGCAAGGAGGATTATCATGTTTTAAGCTCCTTGGATGGAGTTTCCTCAACATGAAGAATAAGTGTTTTATATTCATTCAAGTATTCGCATGCAATTTCTGCTTCGACTTTATTTGTAAATACTCCAAACATCGTTGAGCCACTCCCACTCATTAAGGCGATGTGCGCGCCCGCTTTTTTTAATGTTGATTGTATCTTGGATAATTCAGGATATACTGCATGGATGGGTTTTTCGAAATCATTGACAAAATGTTCTGAATTAAGATGGATATGATTATTCTGTATCAAAGTATCGAATTTTCGAAAAGAATGTTGAGCATATTCTTTCACCTGTGCATAAGCCCAAGCCGTACCTATGTGAATACCCGGAAATACGATCACAATCCAGACATCCATGGTAATTTCAATAGGTTGTATTTTTTCCCCTTGGCCCTCAACAATGGCTGCATGATCTTGAAGAAAAAAGGGTACATCACTCCCCAAATTAAGTGCGATATCTTGTAATTCAGATGGTTTCAAATTGAGATTCCACAGTTTTGACAAACCGCGGAGGGTGAATGCGGCATCTGAACTACCGCCTCCGAGTCCGGCGCCTGCCGGAATGCGCTTATCTAATATGATTGTGGCCCCTTGAGATATACCGGCAACATATTGCAATGATTTGGCTGCTTTGACGATAAGATTGTCATCTGACGCAATGCCAAGCGCATCATTGCTTGAAAATTCAATACTGGAGTCATTCGATTTGAATGTCAAAATGTCGTGCAGACCCCGAAGAGGAAGAAATAATGAATGAATTGCATGATAACCATTGGGCAGAATGCCTATTATTCGCAGTCCAAGATTTATCTTTGCATAAGCATGAAGTGTAATCACATTGAATCCTAAGCTTTAATCTGTGCAAAAATGTCAAAATTTGATCAAATCACCTATACAAGCGAAATACAAAGAAAAAGCATCCATATTGTGTCGATGCTGATACCCATCATATATTTCTTCATTGACACAAAAACAGCATTATTGATTCTCTTTCCCATGACAATCATCACTATCTTGATTGATGTTTCATTGTATTATAGTGAATCATTTAGAAAACTAGCTTATCCTTTTTTAGGTGGGATGTTAAGACCTCATGAACGCCATCGGACATCTCTTGTATTAAATGGTGCTTCTTGGGTAATGATTGCAGCATGCATCACAATTGCTGTTTTTCCAAAGTCTTTGGCAATCATTGGTTATTCAATTGTGATTTTATCTGACATAGCAGCTGCTTTGATCGGAAGAAAATATGGAACAACTCCTTTCTTGGATAAATCACTGCAAGGGAGTATGGCATTTTTCTTTGTATCATTATTTGTTTCGGCAATTTGGACTGTGGTTTTTGATTTTACATTTCATTTTTTTGCGATTACAGTCATCGGTTCTTTGATAGCAACAGTTGCCGAAGCATCAACCACAAGATTAAAACTTGATGATAATCTTGCTGTGCCTCTTTCTTTCGCTGCAATCACATGGTTATTGTCAGGCATATTTTCCATTTCGCTGAGTTAATCGATGTCGCTAAAAATTGGTGATCCAATGCCGGATTTTATAGCCCGAAATCAATATGGTGATAAAATTGCATCAGGCGAATTCAAGGGAAAAAACACAGTATTGTTTTTTTATCCAAAAGACGATACCTATGTCTGTACGAAAGAGGCGTGTTCCTTTCGAGATGCCAATCAGGAATTCTTAAATCATGGAATTCAAGTTTTGGGAATTAGTGGTGATAGCATCGATGATCATGCGGCATTTTCTCGAAAGTATGCATTGAATTATATGTTGCTTTCCGATGAGCAAAGTCACATTAGAGATTTATTTGGCGTCCCAAGAAGTTTTATGGGCTTATTGCCGGGAAGAGTTACATATTGTTTTGATCAGCGAGGTATATTGCTTTCAATCATCAATGCATCTTTAGAGTCCGACTATCATGTACAAGAAGCCCTGAAAACCTATGGTATTCAATAATTTATCAGTGTCAAACAAATAAAGAGTATACATTTCATGAGAACAATTCTCATTTCCTTGTTGAGATTTTATTGTAGGTATTTTCCAATACACATTGGAAAAGGAATTCTCATGAGATTGGGAAGAAAAATCTTGCTGCTTGGTGTGTCTAAAAGATCAATAATGGCGCATTCATTACATGGTGTGTCAATGGAGATTGAATTACCTAGAGATGCAGGTTGGGATGTATTGTTTTTTCGAGGAACCTATGAAACAGGTACCACAAAAGTGTTTGAATTGCTCATAAGAGATTTGGATAGAGTTTTTGATATCGGTGCCAATATGGGCTGGTATTCCATCATGAGTTCACGCTTAGCCAGACATGGCGAGGTTCATGCTTTTGAACCTGTTCCATTTATCTATCAAAAGTTCAAAAACAATATTGCCTTGAATTCAGAAGATGGGATCATAGCAAATAATATTGCACTTGGAAGGGAAAAGTCCGGTTCTATCGCAATGCATACATTTGAAGGACTTTATCATGGTCACAGTTCTATGTCAACATTGAATAGATCTGATTATACAACCGTTCATGTCCCCATGACAACACTTGATGCATATTGTGATGAAAAGGGAATTGGGAGAATTGATTTCATCAAAATGGATACCGAGGGTGCAGAAATGGAAGTGTTAGCAGGTGCGAAGCAATTGATGTGTGGTTCATTTCCTCCGATATGGCTGATTGAATTAAATGATGAAACATGTGCGGCATTTGGTTATAAACCTCATCAATTGATAGATGAATTATGTTCTTACCATAATTATGAATTATATGTGATTGAAGGTGCTTGGGGAAGGACGCGGAAAATGAGGGATTCACATGACTATACTCATGGAGATAATCTATTATGCATTCCACAATATCGACATGATGCTATTGAATCAATTAAACAATTGTTTTAAGGCTTTACATGCAGCGAAAGTCTGTGTAGACTCCAAATGATGATCGAAGCGCATATGAGATGCAAGGGTTGCATTATCGCGGGGACTGAAAGATATGTCATGATTATTCCTGAGCTTGTTGAAATGAGCAATCCTGACAATAAAAACAATGCGGGAATTTTCACGTTTTTCCACAATTCGATATGTTTTTTGCAAGAATAGATCACATATCCATTGACCCCAAGAATAAGAAGTGAGAATGATCGATGGATAGGAAATATGGAGGATAAATTGTCAATCCAGATATCCCTTTGCATGAAATCTAGAGATTTTGCCAAGACATCGATCTCTTCTCTTACTTGTGTACCCATGAATATTTGCACAAACATCAATATTAGGGCGAGAATGGTGAATCTATGAATTTTAGAATCTACAATGCTTTTGTGCATTCTGTTGAAGGCCGCATGATTTGCAATCATTAAAATTGCGAATGCCACTATCATGTGTATGGTGATTTTATACGGGGCAAGATTCGAAGAGACAACAAGCGCACCAAGCCATCCTTGAAAACCCGTCAAAAAAAGCAATAGCAATGATGCCCAAAATCTCTGTGACTGATGTTTTCTTGTAAAGAATGAAACAAGGACTTGTATAAGCACTGATAAGCCAAGTAATGCACCTAGAAGTCTATTGATATATTCAATCCATGTTTTTGTCACATCAAAAGATTCAGCAGGGATGCCTTCATTTGCATACAAATTCTGATAATCATTTGGTAATTGTTCAACTGAAGTAGGTGGAATGATTAAACCATAACATGTTGGCCAGTCCGGACATCCCATTCCGGATTGTGTAGCTCTAACAATGCTTCCGGCGGCAATTACCAAAATGACTAGTGTCGTTGTTATTGAGAAAATCTTTTCTGAAAATGGAATCATTGTGCAGTGTAAAATTCAGTGAATAATCTGTGTAAATTCCAGATGTCAATTTTAGATGCTATTTCAAAAGGGGAATGCATGGAAAGAAGCGGAATTCCTATGTCAATTACTTCCATGTCTTCTTTGCTCATTTGACCTCCGATGGTACCACCTCCACCGGTTTCAACTTTATAAGATGCCGTCTGCCATGGTATGGATTTCTTATCCAAGATATTTCGAATCCAAGCAGTGAACTCTGAATTAGCGTCAAAGGATCTTCCATATCGTTTAATGCTTGGTCCAAAACCCAATTTTGCAGCATTTGTTCTTTCAGACAAACCAGGGAAAAGTGGACTTATTCCATCATTTGCATCAGCTGAAACAACTTTTGCTTGAGAAAGTGCTTGGCGTGTTGCATTTTCAGAAAAATCCTTCCCAATTTGAGCTTCGGCGATGATACCATATACCTTATTGAGAAATGAAGAGGATGCACCCGTATTGTTCACATTCCCGGTTTCCTCATTGTCAACAATATAGGCAAGTGCGGTAAACATCGGTGTATATTCAAGTTCAAACAAAGAGCGTATTGCCACATAACTACAAGATCTGTCATCTTGACCATAAGATCCAATCAGTGATCGGTCTATACCCACATCTCTTGCTCCACCTGCTGGTGTGATATGGAGTTCAGCACTAACTAAGTCTTCCTCGGTGCAATTGTAGGTGTTGGATAATGCTGTCATGACAGTATTGATAATGGAGTTTTTTGAATCAGGAATAGAACCAATAATTGGATCCATTTCTTCGCCTTCCAAAACACCGGTGTATTCGCGCTTTCTCAAAGGTGAGTCAACATGAGGTGCTGCATCAGGAATAATCAGTACCGGATCATCCTGCTTTCTTCCAATTTCTACTTGAATTGTAGATCCGTCTTTTTTGTCTATTCTACCGGATAACATCAATGGAATATTCACCCATTGATATTTTTTGATTCCGCCATAATAGATTGTTTGAAATAAGGCAAAGCCATCTTGTTCATATAAAGGTCTTGCTTTTATGTCTATTCTCGGACTATCATGATGTGCGCCTATCAGTCTGCTTCCTTTTACGATGTTTTCATCACCAATGACAGTGGCAATCAACGCTCTATCTCGATTATTAAAAATGAGTTTTGCACCTTTTTTGATTTGTGATTTATCAGTAAAGACTGAAAATCCTTTTGCTTTCATGATTGCAATCAATTCTCTGGTCGATGATAGTTCAGTTCGGGCTTTGTCCAAATAAGAGGCATATCCTTTGATATATTCTTCTATCACATCACGCTCTTTTTGTTCTATGCCTTGCCATGAAGAACGTTTTGAATTCCAAATTGATTGTGCTTCCACGGATGTAAGCATAAGCACAAAAACAATGAAGTACATCAAGTTCATGATAGTTCTGCCTTCGATAGTGTAAAAATGACTTCGATATCGGGATGAATACTCATCATTACCGGACAATTCTGAGCTGCAAGATGTAATGCTTTCAATTCTGATTCAGAATACTCATAATGAGGTAATATGATTGTTACATCGAGCTTTCCGATCCGTCTTACTGGCTCATTGATCATATGTTTATGCACTTGAACTTTTGTTCCGGAAATGTCCAATTTTCTTGCCTCTGCCGCAATTCCCATGATTGTCAACATGCAGGCACCGAGAGAAGTTGCCAATAAATCAGTCGGGGAAAAACTCGCACCTTTCCCTTTATTGTCGATAGGGGCATCGGTTATGAGCATATTCCCGGATGGATCATGTACCGCCTTGCAACGGAGCTCGCCTTCATATACAAGTGAAATCGAAACCATAAGATTATTCATTTTTGTTGATAAAGGTGCAAAATTACCCATTTTCTAAGGACGTTTATCGAAAAATAGATGGGATCTGATATGGTACGCAATCGAATCACCAATAACCTCTAAAAGTGACATAGTTCATAATTTACGGGTTGGAATTCTCGTGTTTTTGGCCTAATTTTGCCGTTTATCCATTGCCACATTCAAAGGTGGCGCAGTCATATAATTTTCGTCTAAGCTTAGGAGTATACAATGGGTATCATCTCACGCATGCGAGATATTTCCCCGTACATGTTGGTGATTTTTGTTGTTTCATTTATCGTCTTCATGGTCGCATCTGATTCTAATCTCGGAACAGTATTAAATAGTTCTTCATCTTCTACCAATGTGGTGGGAATAATCAATGGTGAAGAAATCAGTTATCAGGAGTTTGAGCTGCGTGTCAAAGAGCAGGCCGATATGCAAAGGCAACAAAATCCTCAGGCTGAAGTTGATGAAAACATGATTCGTCAAGGTGTTTGGGATCAATTCGTTGAAGAAATATTGATACGTCAGGCGGGTAAGGCTGCCGGTATTAAAGTAACTCAAGATGAAGTATTGGATATCATGTTGGATAGTCCGCCAGAGTATTTGACTAGAAATTTTACTGATAGTACAGGGAAATTTAATCGTCAGGCATATTTAGATGTCATGACAAATCCTGACATCATTGCTCAAAATATCGCAGCAGGGAAGAAAGCCGGTATGATTCCTCAATCTGTAGATCCTGCAGAAGAAGTGGCAAAATTCAAAAACAGTTTGCTTAAGATTGAAGATTTCATGTATAAATCTCGATTGGTAGAACATTTTCGTCGTGCAACAGGAACAGCTGGTTCGATTGTCTCGCCTACATTCTTAAAAAATAAATATGTGAATGAAGGTACTACTTTTGACTTCGACTATATTCAATTCAATATCAATTCCGTAGATCCTAAAAGTATTGGAAAACCTACGGATCAAGAATTGCAAGCTGAATATGAAGCTATTAAAGAATTTACTAAGCAAAAGCCGGCTCGCAAAATTAAATATGTGACATTCCCGCTTGAGCCATCGAAGCAGGATACTTTGGTTGCTTCAAAAAAGATTGCAAGAATTCAGCAATCATTGACTGCTGCTTTGACTCCCGCAGAAAAAATTGCGGCATTTGATCAGTATTTTGCTGAGTACTCCGGTGTACAACAAGAGTATCAGCCCCTCAAGAAATTGGCACCTGAAGTTTCATCATTGCTTTCAACTGCAAAGCAAGGGGATATCATTGGTCCAATTGCAACTAATGGTGGTACATTCCTCTATAAAGTTGATAGCCTTCGTAGTGGAGTTAATGATTTGGTAAAAGCTAGCCATATCCTTATCAACTTTGGAACCAATAAGGATAGTTCGAAGGCTTTGGCTTCTCAAATCCTCTCAAGAGCAAAAAAAGGTGAGGACTTTGCAGCTTTGGCGAAAGAATATTCACAAGACAATGGATCAAAGGATAGAGGCGGTGAATATGATTATTTTCCCAAAGGTCAAATGGTTAAGCCATTTGAAGATGCATGCTTCAATAATGCCCCCGGTTCAATTGTTGGCCCTGTTGAAACACAGTTTGGTTATCATATCATTAAAGTTGTCGATAAAATATCTGATGAAATCAAATACAGTGAAATCATGATCACTGTAGATTTAACTATGAATACAAAAAAGCAATTGAGAAGAGATGCAATGTCATTCAAGCAGCAACTTGATGATGGACAAAACATTGAAACTCTTTCCAAAAAGCTAAAAAAGAATGTTGTAGAAACAATGTTTTTTGATGCTCAGATGCCAATTTTGGGTTCCCAGTCACTCAGCAGTTTCGCTTTTTCTAATGATGTTGGTTCTATCTCTGAACCAATGGAGTTGAAAATGTTTGGTATTGTGATTGCTCAAATTACAGGTAAGAGAGAAGCAGGTTTGGTGCCTTTTGAAGACATGAAAGAGCAGCTCATTCAAAAAGTATTGACAAAAAAGAGGATGAAATTGCTCAAACAAAGAGCAAATGCTTTGTATGACAAGATTAAAAATTCTGAAAGACTTTTTGCAGTTTCTCAAATTGATCCAACGATTGAAGTAAAGTCTGTTTTAAAAGCAAAGAATAATGGTCTCGTTGATGGTGCTGGCAATGAACCGGTTTTGACTCAAAAAGCTATGATTTCACCACTTAACAAGATAAATCCCCCAATCCAAGGTGAAGGTGGTTGGTACATTTATCAAGTCATTCAGAGAACTGATGCTGATATGAAAGGGTTTTCAAAAGCTAGACCCGAGTTACTCATGAATCTTACTTCTCAAGCAGCATCACCTGCTTATACGCAATGGTTTAATGCGCTAAAAGAAAAAGCAGAGATTCAAGATAATCGAGGCAAATTGTATCGTGACTAATGTAAAGCCCGCTTATGCGGGCTTTTTTGTATCATTATGATCTCTATTTTTTCATTTGATCAATTACATGATTTGGCTACCTCCTCCAATGGAGGAGATCAATCAGTAGATTCAATCCAGGAAGCAATCCAATTTTGCAGAAGGCTTGCCAAAAGTCACTATGAAAATTTTCCTGTAGCTTCTATATTAATACCGGCTCATCTTAGAGATCATATAGTCATTATTTATGCTTTCAGCAGAATTGCCGATGATATTGCGGATGAGTATGTTGAGGCGCATGGAGTTGAAAAAGCAGATCATGCACTCGCACTCATGCATCATTTTTGTTCTATGTGTCATTCTGGTGATTTTCGCGGTAAAAATCCCTTGTGGATTGCATTGCACCACATGTTCAAGTCCACAAATCTTCCATTTGAACCATTTGAACGACTTCTCAATGCATTCACTTCGGATATACACTTCCAACCGATGCACGCAATGAATGATGTGTACACTTATTGTGATAATTCCGCCAATCCAATTGGAGAGTTGATTCTTCGATTGCACGGACAATGGGATTCAAGCAATAAAAGATATTCGGATGCTTTGTGTACTGCCCTTCAAATGACAAACTTTTTACAGGATATGTCTATTGATAGGGCAAAAGGAAGGGTCTACATACCTCCAAAGGATGAATTTCAGTATAAAGATGTGGAAAACTATTTGGCTGAAGGGAAAATAACACCTAATTTTTCACAAGCTATTGATACTTTCATTGGTGAAATTGGACTAAAATATGCTGAATCAAAAGATTTGTATCGAAGTGTAAGCGGATTCCGTTTGCGATGTGAACTTTTGCTCATTCATTTGTCCGGATCAATGATGTTTCAAAAAGCAGTTCGATCTATTGCAAGCATACCGGATAAAAGAACAACATTAGACTTATCGGATTATATAATTCTTTTTTTGAAATTTGCGATCCATGTTCCATTCATTCTCTTTAAACATTGAGTACTAACACTGATATTGCTGAAATTGATTATTCTGTTGATTTAACTAATCAAAGTAAGACCAATTTCTATTATTCCTTTACCTTTCTACCAAAGGATGAAAGAGAAGCAATTCATACAGTGTACGCATTTTGTAGAAGAATAGATGATATTGTAGATGAACAAGATCAGGGAACTTCTGAAGACATCACAAAAAAGAGAAAAAGATTAACCAAGTGGAGAAATGAGTTAGATGCGATATACTCTGGTGGAGTGTATTCAGCATATCTTCGACCTTTGCAGTCTGCAATTCGAAGGTTTAGCATTCCAAAACAATATTTCATGACCTTAATTGACGGTTGTGAACGTGATTTGAAGCAAAAGAGATATGCAACCTTCTCTGAACTTAAAGAATACTGTTATGGAGTTGCAGGTGTTGTTGGACTCATGTGCATAGAAATATTTGGTTACAAATATGAAGAAACAAAAGAATATGCAGTGAATCTTGGTTATGCATTGCAACTCACAAACATTCTTCGAGATTTAAAAGCCGATAAAGACCGGGGTTATATATATCTACCCAAAGAAGATTTACTCCGTTTTAAGTATACAGAAGAAGATTTGATGAATGAGCGATATAATGAGCAATTCATTGAGCTCATGAGATTTCAAACAAGACGGGCTAGGGAATACTATCACAAAGCTCGGACTGCACTAAGACCAGATGAACGCAATTCAATGATTGCTGCTGAAATCATGGATGCTATTTATTATCGACTCTTAGAGAAAATTGAATTGAATGACTTTGATGTATTTTCAAAGCAAATACGAGTTTCAACAATTCACAAAATAGCCATAGCGGTAAAACATTGGCTTGCCACAAGAATATTTGTTGGCAGAATTAAGAAGTAGTTGTTGGTCGAATAACCAATACGGGGCATGGGGCTTTTCTTACAACTCTTTCAGTTGTACTTCCTAGCAAAAGATGTTCTACTCCACCTCTTCCATTTGTTGCGATGCAAATCATCGAAATGCCATGATCTTTAGCATATTGTATGATTTCATCAGATGACCGCCCTCCATGTAGAACCTGAGGTATGGCTGAATAGCCATCATTATGAAGTGATTCATTAATCTTAGTCAATTCATTCTCTGCTGTTTGTTGATATTCTTTTTCAACATCACTAAGATCTACCGGAGTATATCCCCAATCCACAGGGAAAATTACCGGCTCTATGACATGAATAAGATGTAAAGTAGCTGACCACTGTTTAGCCCATTCTTTTGCATAGATCAATGCTTGTTGTGAATGTTGTGAAAAATCGATCGGAACAAGAATTGAAGTGATAGGTAGCATTGTTATATCCTTGATGAAATAATTGAATGAGAGACTAAATAAGTTATGTATTTCCTTTTCTTCTCAGTTTTTTTAATCGCGCAACTTTTCTTGCCTTTAAAAGGAACAATAAGCGATTCTTAATGATTCTGTAAAAAATAATTAAGAGTTTGGCAAGTGGTATTCTTGCTGCTTTTTTTAAACCTGACCGTAAAATACGAGATAATTGTAATTGATCGGTATCTGACAATTGCAATTGCATTTCTTTCGAAGCTTGTTGTTGAACTACATGTGTGAGTATTCTTCCTAATTCTTCCTTGTTCAAAGTTAATTCTTCAATCTCCACATCATTGAATTTTAAGATAGTTTCTAAATGGTCATAAAGTACAGCGGCAAGCTTTGCATCTTCCGCTGATGGATCTTCCTTGATCAGAGAAAGCATTTCACGAGATAAATCAATGAATTCTTTAATCCTGTCCGGTGGGAGCGCAAAAAGTATTTTGGGGTCGATATCTGACACATTTACAAAGATTGTTGAGAGTTCAATGATTTCATTCCCATAATTACTCATAGCTCTTTGTGCATATCGTTGTAGGCGTTCATTCAATTGCTTATGCAAATATGAAATCTCACTATTGATTGAACTTTTTCTGCTTTCTATTTGTGTTGCTCTAACGCTAGCTTCAAGATCTTTTATCTTATGCTGTAACTCCCTTATAACTTTGGCATCCTCTGATTCGCTTGAATGAATTGTATTCATTATGACTTTAGGGTCAGGCTTGATATTCGCATCTCCTATTTTTACGCAATGGATGCGAATATGTTCACCAAGTGCTTGACGTACTTTGGTTGTATCGATATGTGCAGCACCATCAGTTATCACCAATATCTCTGCTTCGGCCATATAACTATCGACCCGAATATCCTGAATGGCTGTCAAGAGAGCTTTTTCCAATATAGTGCCTCTTCCTTCGGCAGGCATGCACATGATTTCAGTAATAAGAGATTCAAATTCAGTTTTATTATGGACAATATGCAATCTTCCTATTTCAGCATCGAATGTCCTAAAGAAGACAGTCCCCATTTCTGTTTGATTATTCTTTAAGAAGAAAAATGCTATTGCTTTTGCAAGATGAATGCGATATGATTCCTGCATAGATTGTGAAGTATCAAACAGTACATAGACTTTTTGTTTTCGTGAATCTGGTGCATATTCAGTACTGTCAGTTTGATAACGTTTAATTCTTGCTGCTTTTGGTGCTGGCATCCACAAAGACCTCTCAACTAATCTTTGCATGAAAACTGCATCTGGTAGCAAAAACTGATGCGGATAAATTTTATTTATGTCCCTGTAGCTTGTTATTAGATGAGCCTCATATTCCTCTGCCGCAGGTAAATGGGGTATAATGTCTTTAGGTGAAGATTTTGATTCAGAATTTGGTTCTGTAAGCCATAGGACAGGGCTAAGAACAGTAGTTAAGGGATTACCAATGTCTTCCAGAACTCTTGCTATTTCATATACAAGTGTAAAGTCATCAGGAAGTGAATGAATGGCATTATCCAAAAAACCATATTCCACCATGCGAGTAAAGAAAGGTGAATTCCGCAATATGGTTCTTTGTGATAGATCCATGAAATCAATTGTCTATGTGTTGGAAGATTCGAATAGTTTCTTTTTCCAATGCTTGACGTAATTCACGAACCTCATCGCATGATGGAATCATGTTTTTCAAAAAGGACTCCAATACTTTTTTGTTGTGCATCACAGTATGGTCGATGTTGAGTGTATCCTGAATCCATTCCAATAAAGTTCTTCTTAGCGGTGTGTTAGAGAGTGCATGTTCAAGAGGTTGCTTTAAAAATGAAGAATCTTCTTCAATTTGTTCAAGTACTTCTTCATAAGCAATGAGAGAACGAATCTGTTCGAAACCATTGGAAGAAGTGAGTGAATTATAGATTGTTGTAAAACTTTTTTCAAACAAGTGTTTTTCTTCCGGTAAACCGCCTGTACAATAAATCAATGACAATTTTCTTATATCATCAGCTTCAGCCAATGTTCTTCCATCCAGAAATGTCAATGCGCGAAGTAAATCAAGAGATTTTGCTTGAGTTCTTGGTGAAATATAGAAATCATTGTACTCGGATGTTGTATGCCCCTTGTGAGCTTCACGCAATGTGCGATTACGGGAGTATTCATAGTGGCGGACAACCAAATTGGTGAAATACAGCATTTCAGCAGAGATTTTAAATTCATGGGATCTGTCTTCGGCTGTAATGAGTTTTTTAAGTCTTAATAACTCTTCATAGTGTATAGTTGCCGGTGGTTTGGAAATTCTATTTGAGTGCTGAGAATACTGAACACCAATTTTAAATTGAATGAGTGGATCTTTGTCAGGTAATACTACTGATTTAAAAAGAAATCTATCAAGAATTGCTTCGGTGACTTCACTGATGCGGAGATAATTTGTAGCCGCAATAACAGTGTGTAATGGGGAAGACACTTGTTGTGTGCCACGAATCATTTTTCTTTCATTGAGCAAAGATAGTAGTGCTCTCAATGTGAAATCATTGGCATCGAAAATCTCATCAATAAAACCGAAATGAGATTCAACCAAAGAGCCACGAGTATTATGTTGGATTATACCTTCTTTTAGAGATTCTATATTCAAACCGCCAAAGTATGTATCAGGTTGTTGCTCTTTGCTCGCTTGTACTCTAAAGATGGCGGCTTGTTCAAAACAAGCAAACAATTGTTCTGCGAGTAGTGATTTACCAGCCCCGGTACGACTCTGCAGCAATAAATGTTCACCTGTTAAGAATGCGCAGAATGCTTGTTCAATTACTTCTTCACGATTGATTACCCTTCTTGCTACAAATTCTTTTGCATGTTGAATTTTAAGAGCAATTTCTTCCAAAGAGAATGCTGAACTCATAATATTTCCAACTAGAGATGAATGGTTGAATCAAAATGTAAAATATGACTGCACTCATACGAGAACAGAAAATATATCATATGTTGATCTGAAACAATGTTCTGAATAACAACTTAGATCTTAATAGATTTAGAAGAATGATTATTGAAGTAATTAAAAAAAACCTAGAACATCATATCTGTTCTTGGATTAATCTAATTATCATAAAATATTGTTATTAAGATTGATAAATCATTATTATTATATAGTTGTAGTTAAAGTACTGTAACAATAATCATAGTTTAGGACTAGAAATATTAAATCTCTAAAAATTTACTTGGGCTTGTACTCTTAAAAGATTGCCATCTTGTAAATTATCTTGCTTCAAAAAGTCTTCATATCTTCTTTTTGAGAATGTGTAATTAGCAACTAATTCAAAGTTTTTATTTATCTGCCATTCAGCACCGATTTCAAGTTCTCTAACTTCATAACTCCTGGCGTCTCTTTCATGTTTTTTCCCTCCAATATAATATTGATATCTAACATAGGGGATAAGAGTTGTATTGTTTATTTTGGTAAAATAATTCAACGTTACAAATCCGCCTTTTAATGGCATAACTTCTATTGAATCTGTTACTTTGTTAAACTGTGGACCACTTCCTTCTGTGTATTCAGCTAAAATCCCAAATGGCTTTGGATATAATACGAATGTACCTGCTAGTCTTTGATCAGTATAGTTCAAATCTGCATTTGTTTTAACACCAGAGCTTAGATTTGTCTTTGGCATAACCCATTTGCCAGTGTAGCCTTGGACCCCTAGTTCTATAATCTGATTATCAATTTCAAAAGGGTAAGTAAAGCGACTAACAATATGAGGTTCATTATTCAGCTCAGGATTGTTTGCAGTTTGCCCATTATAAGCTCCAATTGCAAATAATCCATAATCACCACTTCCTTTTAGCCCATCATTTACTAAGCTTGATAATAACTTACGTTTATTTATAGGTGCCCAATAAAAGAAAACACCTAAATCCCGTTCATTAGAAACCGCGCTATTTAATGCATCATTTCTATCAAGAGGTAATCTATTCTGACTTGATTGCATATTTTCAAAACCATAAGGAACTTTACTCTGCCCAATTCTAAATCTGTACTCATTATCATCGTCTAATCCAATATCAAAATATGCATCCCTTAATTGAGTAAAGTGAAGTTTATCTGAAGAAGGACTGCTTGCAAAATCAGGCTGAACATATAAGTATACATTATTACTAATTTGTCCAAAAATAATCACACGCATACGCCTGATAAAAAAACCACCATCTTTTCCCCAAGACTTGTCACATTGTTCGCAGCCAAGATTTTCATTACTTTCAAATAGTCTATTATATCTTATCTGCATATAACCTCTAATTGAAAGATTATCATACCATGCTTTTTTTGAAACTACAGTTGAAGTTGATTTAACCATCGAGCTATCATTTTGTGCGGAAACATGGAAAGAACAAAATAATACACTTAGAACTAATACTATAAATATCATTATGCTTTACAATAAAAGTTTAAAAAATTATCTAAATATGATTGTGATATTATCAGGTCAATAAACATGCTTTAAGCATATCTATAACTTTGTTTGATTGTTTAAAAAATATATTAGATACAAAACACATCCATATATCTTCAGTCTGTCAAAAGCTTTTCTTACTCGTTTGATTACTTAAAATGATAATCCTAATCGAAATGTACTCAACCCGACTTTGATTTGTCATATGAATAACGTAAAAAGTATGAAGTAATATATATTGCTAATGAAACAAAAGGTTGTTCATGCATTGGAATCTGTGATTTGATAGTCTGTGATTTTTCTATATAGTGTTCTTTCACTTATCCCAAGTATTTTGGCAGCCATTCTACGATTTCCTGCATATTTGTTCAAAGCTGTTTGTATAAGTTGTTTTTCCATTTCTTCTAAATTAAACTGAGCATCAGATGAATATTCATCCGGAAATGGTAGGGCATGATTTGTGATTACCGGGAACTCAGTGATAGATTGCTCTGCAGCTCTTTGTGCCTGCATTTCAAGTTGTGCGGTTTTTTCAAAAATAGCTGCCATTGCTCTTTTGATTTCAATCAATTCATTCTTCATCTCAAGCAATGTGCGAAAGACTATGTCTGATTCTTGAGGTAATTGGGATGTTCTTTGATATCCTTGTGATGAAATCACTATCGCCTGATCTGTAGGAATAGTCGCTTGATTCCCACCATGGTCTCGAACTTGCTGAGAAAGCATTGTTTCAGTGATTTGTTTTCCATGTTCTAATGTTGTGACGGTTTCAATCACATTTCTCAATTCTCGAATATTACCAGGCCATGACAAAGAAGAAAGGTACTCAAGGGCTTCTTCAGTGAATCCTTTATAAGAAAATCTGTTTTTCTTTGCAATTCTAGAGGCATAATATTCTGCAAGTAAAGGAACATCATCGATATGCTTTCGAAGAGGGGGAAGCCTTAATTGAAATGAATTCAGTCTGAAATAGAGATCTTGTCTGAAACGACCATTCCGGACTTCGTATTCCATATCTCTATTGGTAGCCGTGATCACGCGAACATTCACTTTGCGAATTTCCGAAGAACCAATTCTCGAGAATTCTCCTGACTCAAGTATGCGTAATAACTTCACTTGTGTAGCTATTGGCATCTCGCCAATCTCATCAAGAAATATAGTGCCTTTGTGAGCTACTTCGAAAAATCCTTTTCTTTGCTCCACAGCTCCTGTAAAAGCGCCTTTTTCATGACCAAATAATTCAGATTCAAGTAATGTCTCAGGAATGGCTCCACAATTGACACTGATAAAAGGTTGGGTAGATCTTTCACTGAGACCATGAATTGCATGTGCAAAGACTTCTTTTCCCGTACCGGTTTCGCCTGTGATCAAAACTGTGAGATGCGTTGGTGCAACTTTGAGCAATTGCAACATGATTTCACGCATGTTCTCTGATTCGCCGATTATGCCGAATCGATCACGCAAAAAGTCCATTGTCTTATCGTCAAGAACATCATGAACCATTATCATTTCCCCATGCCATTTTTCTTCCAGTCTTCCCAGCCGCCAAGATAGATATACACTTTTTTAAAGCCTAAGCCAATCAAATTATTACTGACTTCATGACTTAACTCACATTGCCCACCACCGCAATAAACGATGATTTTTATGTCTTTATTCATCCCAATCAGTTCGGGAATATATTGCTCAAACTCCATAGCAAATATATTTCTTGCTCTGGGGAGACGACCTTCTGCAAATTCATGCTCATTTCGAGCATCTATTACCATAACTGATGGGTCAGCCAATAGTTTCTTTACTTGCGCATAAGAAACAGACTTTGGTTTTACAGGACCATTATCTTCAGTATTTGTTGGCGTGGTCTTTGCCGTATCTTTTGGAGGCGTGGATATTACTTTTGTTGAATCCTTTTTTATAGGCAATGTGTCAACATTGGCAATTGTCGCTGGTGTACTTGTTGTTTCAGTCAATTGATCAAATTCATTGTCCGAAGCAGTTTCAAGTACTTGCTGCTCTCTTATTAATGCAATGCCTTTGGGATTGCTCAATCCATTGAACCAAAAAGCTAAAACAGATGATATAGCCAAAATGATGAGTATTTCACTCAATAAGACATTCTTTTTCATGATTTCCGGTATAAGGTGTTACATCAGGCATAATGACAGAAATATAAGCAAATTTGTCAGGATGAGAAAGGATTTATCAGAATCTCGAACCAATTGAAAAGGAAAACAAGAGTGGCCCTTGTACTACACCATCAGGGGATGAAACAAAATAGAAGCTTTTTCCACCCGAGATTCTAGCAGTGCCTATAGGAGTTTTGGCATGGAGGGTCAATCCAATGCCATGCTGCAGATTTCCGATGGAAATTCCATCAAAAGATGTCCATGTTGAACCAATGTCATATCTAGCCGAAACATGAATGGGTACGAGTAGTTTTATTGGAGCTGCCCAACGCAATTCGCATGACCCCAGAAGTACTTGTGATCCACGTTGATCATCTTCTCTTTTTCCAAAAAACATATCATCTCTTCCTAGGGAGATAAATTCAGGATTTGGTGTCGTATTGTCTGAAAACACAGCCATGAATTTTGGGGTAATGGTGATCTGATTGCTTGTGACAGATTGTGTGTATGCAGCCGTAATGCGAGAAAATGTTTGTTGATTTCTGAGCATAGAAAGACTTGTTTCAAGTGAAAGGTCAAGAAGCGAACCAAAGCGGGGAAGATCGGCATCATCTCTCGTATCTAGTTTGCTAGAGAGTTTCCAGGTAAAAACGGGAGAAAATGTAGTATTGGTATCATTTTGAATATTATAAATTCTTTGCTGCTCATAACGAATACGAGATTGCAAAATTCCTGTTTTTCCAAGTGAACGAGTAAGGTCGGCCATTGCTCCATATCTGTCCTCTCTCAATTCACCCAATCGTGTGATATCATAAGACTCTTTAGTTCTTATAAATGCTTTTTCATAAATGAACATTTGCTTAAAGCTGGAATAGCCATGGAATGTGACTCCCCATTGAGATTTGAATACATTGTTATATCCCACTGATAATAGTCCTGTTCGATTTCTTGCTCCACCAAAAACTGTTAAACCTGAAGAAATACCCGTTCCAAAAAGATTTTTATCATAACCATCAATGAGGATTTGTCCATAGCGTTCATTGTCAACCCTGGCACCTATTCCAAGATATTGAGGTGATTTTTCACGAACAAAGAGAGTAATGTAGAGGGTGTCAATCATCATGTGAGGCATAATATCAATAGACTCATATTCATTGCTGGAAACAAGTTTGTCCCATTGGTGATTGAGCGCAAGAGTGTTTATATGATTGTTATTCGTGAATAAAGTTGAAAGTAAACGGTCGGAACCTTGAATTGAATGTATGGAAAATCGAATATGTTTGGGCGCTTGTACTTGCCATTCAATACGTTTATTTGTGCTATCAATTATTGGTTTGAATTGTATGAATGACAATGAATCTGATCTTATAACTGAAAGTAAACTATCTTGAATTGAATAGATTCCCTTATTAATGTTTAATACTTGTTCAAGTTTTGTGAGAGTATTTGAAGGTATGCTGTCGATGTCTCCGGAAAACTTCTGTGAATACCCAATGAATGAATCAGATTGATTCTTAGATTCACCATTATATCGAAAAGATGAAAGTGTATCTTTGATGAGTTGGATCATCTGTAATGCAGCTATTTCACCTTTTACAATTGAGAATGGTATATGGGAAGGATCCGTATTCTTGGATTGGCCCAAATCAGGCGTGATGGTAATTGGAGAAAGAGATAAACTTTTTTGTTCTTGATCTTTCAGCAATATGCCAACTATTTGTTCAGCTATGTTCCATGGTGTATTCAATTCATCTTTGGGAAGAAGATCTGATGTTGAATTTACCGTAATGATTATATCCGGATGAAATTCTTTTTCTATCACTTTAACTGGGATATTATCGAGAATACCGCCATCAACCAATAAGAGCGAATCATAGGGAACAGGAGAATATCGAAGTGGAATTGTTGAACTAGCTTTTATGATTCTTGGCAGATCTCCGGATGCATGTACTATGGATTTGCCCGAAATCAAATCTGTTGAAATAGCACGGAACGGGATTTTTAAATCATTGAATGATTTCCATGATGTATAAGGGGCATTCCATAAATATCTTTGTAAATGCGATTGAAATGGTGTTCCTTTTGAAACAGCTTGGGGCACATCGAATGAAAATGTAATGAGTCTCATTGAAAAAATATGCCTGTCATCTGCATTTTTCTGATCAAGAAACATATCATGTCGATTACTCTCTGATGCAGGAGACAAAATCTTGTTCCAATCTTCAGATAATACGATGGATTCTATTTCAGAAGCAGAATAGCCCGAGGCATAAAGCCCACCAATATATGAGCCGATACTTGTACCAACGATACAATCAATTGGGATATTATGTCTTTCAAGAACTTTCAATACCCCAATCTGTGCCATTCCCCTAAAACCACCGCCACTCAAAACAAGTCCTATTGTAGGTCTATTGCCTTTATTGTATTCTTTCCCATTGAGTGTTTGAAAAGTAGGAAACAAAAGTACTATGCTTCCGATGCAGAGAGAGATGAAAGTATATGTAAAATTGGATAGGTGCATAAGTCACTTTGAATGATTCCAATCTACGAGGTTTGCCCCGATTGAAAGGCATAGGAAGAAATACTCATGAGGAATTAAGTCATGAATGAAATGGCTATGCCAAGACATTCCTCCAATAATCCGATACGCCTCTCAGCACCCCAGATCTCGATGTCAATCAATGCATTATTTATTGGGTTTAGGGATATTGTCATGACATCATCATGGATATCACAATGCAAAGAATCTACCAACTGTTGTTGTCTTCGATCCAAACCTTCTGCTATTCGAAGTATGCCGGCTAATATTGAAATGATTCTTTGTCTTTCAGGAGTAGAAGAATTATATATTGGATGTTTCTTCTTTGGATGACTTTTTCTATGATATCGAGCTATCATTCCAATCATTTGCGACTCATCATTGGTGAATCCGGGCATGATGCAATGACTGATGATATACTGACTATGATGATGATGTTGATCGGGAGAGATGTGATATCCAACATCATGAAGCAATGAAGCAGCTTCTAAAAGTTCTCTTTCTTCATCACCTAATGTATGCCTGTGAATGGTGTCATCAAAGATTTGTAGTGCTAATTTCTTTACATGTTCTGAATGATCGAGATTGACCTTGTACAATTCACATAATGCATACACAGTATCATATCGTAGTTTTGTCAGATGATGAAATTCATGGATGTCTCTTTGTTTGTTTATTGTGTCAAACACAATTCCTTCTCGAAGGGCATAAGCGGATATCATTATCTTGGATATGTTCAAAGCACTAAGATAATGCTCCAAAATCAAAGCTCCTGCCACTATGATGTCGGCTCTTTTTGTTTCTATTCCCGGTAAGAGCAAGCGATCTTTAGTCAATGGGGAATTGATCAGTGTAGTAATCATTGAATGAATATCTTCTGACTGAACAGATATTCCATTGAGCGTTTCGGGTAGCTTTCTTTGTTTCTCAGCAAAAATCATTGCTGTCAATGCATGGATTGTGCCACTGCAACCAATAACAGAATCAAATCCGGTTTTCTTGATTGATTGAATGCAAGAAGACAATTCTCCATTGATGAAGGTTCTACAAGCTTGGACTCGCTCTTGAGAAACCAAGCCATCAGCAAAAAATCGCTGTGTAAGTCTTAATGCACCCAATTTGGCACTATGAACATGAAGCAATTTTCCAAATTGTCCAATGGCAGACTCCGTGCTTCCTCCCCCGATATCAATCACAAGTGCTTTTTGAGTGATGATTGGTAATGCATTGGAAACACCAACATAAATCAATCTGGCTTCTTCAATTCCGGAAATGACCTCTATGTGGATATTCGATTCTTCTTCAACCATTGCGATAAATTCATCGCTATTTTCTGCTTCACGCAATGCACTAGTACCAATTGCCCTCACTTGCACATTTGCTCTTTTTGCCATGATTGAAAATCTACTCATGGCTTTTAAACCCCTTTCCATGGCAGAATCTGAAAGTCTTTTGATGTCTGATGCAGATTCCCCAAGTCGAACCATTTCCTTCTCGCGAGATATCACTCGCAATGCCCCCTTATCAGTTACAGTAGCAATGATTGCATGAAATGAGTTGGTGCCAACATCAATTGCAGCTATTTTCTGATTATGATCTTCTTTTTGTTCTATCATGAGATGCTGATTGTAGAACTGTGGTTTTTCCATCATCATATAAGATGGAATTATCGGGCTTCTGCTTGTTTTGCTTGGTGGGAATAATTGACATGATGATTCTTCTAAAAAAACCCAGTAAAGCAATGCCTGCAAAGATGACAAGGACGAAAATGCCGATGATGATTAGAAAAAATTTACCCATAAGATATCAACATTGCACTTCAGTTCTTAATGCTATTTCTTCCAATATAGCGCTTACATGTAAGCATTCTGCCAAAGGACCTTCATATACAGTTGCCTTTCCAGCATTATGCACTTCCCATGTCAATTGCTCGGCTCTCTCCATTGAACAATGAACAGCTCTCAAAATCTGATAAATAACTTCATCAAATGTATGATGTTCATCATTAAATAGAACAACCTTACCATGCATAGAACCGGTTATGGTGTCAAGGGTTTGTAATGACTGTTCTTCCTGGGTATCGGGAAACATGTATTGAGCCGATATATTGTTGCTTAAAACACCAACAAAAATAATCAACATAGAAGACTATTGAAACACGATGTTCTTTTGTGGGAATAATAAATTCTGTAAATTTGACTCGTTGGTCAATAAATATAGTTACCGATATGGCAAGAACGAAATCAGCTCCGGAAAGTAGGGATGCAAAAAGGATTCTCATTGTTGAAGCAGCAATTGGAGTATTTGCATCCAAAGGGTATCATGCCACGAAGATGCAAGATATCGCTGATGAGCTAAGTATAGCAAAAGGAACACTTTATGAATATTATATTGATAAAGAGGACCTTTTTCTTGCTGTATATGATCATTGGATGACAAAATATGAACAGTCAATGATGCGGGCTTTTGAAGATCATTTTGATCCGGTAACCAAGGCAGATGCATTGATTGACACAACGGTCGAATTTTATGAAATTCATGCAAAATATGCACCATTGCTTTTGGAGTTCTGGGCCCATGCATTAAGAAGTACATCTGATTCTTTTTTAATAAGAATTAGAGAAATGAAAACAAGGCTTAGTCAATTGGGAGCTGAGGTCACAAAGCAAATGCAAACTCTCAAGTTATTTCGAGAGGTTGATTCTGAATCTTTTGCTGTATTGGAATTGGGAATATCTGATGGAATATTTCTTCAGTGGGTGATTGATGGACAATCATATTCATTGAGAGAAGCATATAAATTCAGGCAATCTGTCATCGGCTCCGGATTGATGACAGATACATTGAGAAGTCTGGTTGCCACAAAAGTTCAAAAAAAATTGCAACAAGGATTTTTACATATATCATTTACAAGGAAGTAATGCTCATGAAGCATGTATTGAATTTCTTTATGGCTGTTTTGTATATCACATTTGTTTGTGATTTACATGCACAGTCCAATCAGCGTGTCACCATCAAAGTGACTAATGAGAAAAATGCACCTTTAAAAGGAGCGATTGTTCGCTCTGAAAACATTGGCTCCAAAACCAAAGAAAATGGAGAAGGCATTCTGGAACTGAGTGCGGGAAAACATACAATATCAGTTTCTTATGTAGGATATGCTTCAAAATTGATTGATATATCTGTACAATCAAATACTCCAATGCAGACTGTCCAACTGTCACCCGGGGAAACTCGTACACAGGATATCACTGTCTTTGGTGCTTCAAGAAGACAGCAAAAAATTACGGAAGCACCAGCAGCAGTATCAGTTGTCATGCCTGCCGAACTTGCTAGAGCAAATTCTCATGGACAAATAGCCAAGACAATCGAAGGGATTCAAGGTGTTGATGTTGTACAAAGTGGCATGAATGATTTCAATGTCAATATGAGAGGATTCAATAATTCAATAAATCGTCGTGTTCTCGTATTGCTTGATGGACGTGATCCTTCCACACCACTACTTAATCTTGTTGAATGGAATTCCTTTCAAACAAATATGGGCGATGTAGCATCCATTGAAGTTGTCCGAGGTCCGGGTTCAGCACTTTATGGATCAAATGCATATAATGGTGTTATCAATATCACATCAAGTGCTCCAAAAGATATTCAAGGTACAAGAGTCAGTTTAACTGGGGGGCAATTCAATACATTCCGAGGCGATATTCGTCATGCAGGTGGAATAGGTTCATTGTTCTATAAATTCAATGCAGGATATTCAACACAAAGTCAAAGTTGGGTTAATTCACGAGACACCACAAAAGGTGGCACTTTGGAATATCCCGGATTGGCAAGAGATGTGACAGGCAATAGAGCAGGTGTTGGAAATATCACCAGCATAGATTCACTCATTAATGCAAATCGTAATGCCACAAATATGTTTGGTTCTGCTCGTTTTGATTATGAATTGACCAATGATCAAAGACTCACTGCTGAAATGGGATTTTCTAGATATGGTGGCGAGTACTTTGTGAATCAAACCGGTAGGATTCTCATCAATGATGTTGAAAAGCCTTTCGTACGATTGGCTTATAATTCATCAAATTTCAATGTTCAGGCACATTGGAATAGAAGAAATACCATTACTCCACAAATTGTGATGAATGCTGCTGCAAGTTCAGCTGAAAGAAGCGATGTCTATGTGATTGATGCACAATGGAATGAATCATTTTTGAATGATGATCTGAAAGTGATTCTTGGTGCCTCGCATGAATATCAGGCAGTCAATACTTCATTGATTGGGGCATTGCCACTTTTGAATCCTGATGGACTTCACAATAACTTTAGTGGTTTCTATGGTCAAGCAGAATATGCACTACTACCATCTCTCACATTTGTTGGAGCTGCGCGATTGGATAGATCCACATTCTTCGAAACACAGTTTTCACCAAAAGCGGCTCTTGTATTCACACCGATTCAAGATCATACCTTTCGTCTAACATTGAATCGTTCATTCCTTCGCCCAAGCTATGCTGATTTATATAGATATTCACCAGCCGGTGCTCCAGTTAATTTAGCAGTAATTGATAGCATTATCTCAAGTAGATACGAGATAGCACCTTTGGGCTTGTCGAGAACTACTCCTCAATGGAATCTTGGTAATCCCACTATTCAAGTTGAAACTGCAATGTCTTATGAATTGGGTTATAAAGGTATCATTAATAAAGACATGTTCGTGACAGTAGATGCTTATCTCAATCGCAGAACTAACTTTATCTCTGTTCCTTTGGGAGGTCTTGCCCCTGAAGTTTATGCACCTGTTAGATATGATAATGATCAAGCTAATGCAGATTTGAAAACTGAACTCGACAAAATCAATAGACTATTTTATGATCGTTTGGCTAGAATGCCTCAAACAAATTCTCCGGCTCTTATCATCACTCCAAAAAATATTGGAGTCATCAATGAATATGGAGCTGAAATTGGATTGAATTATTATGTGATGAATGATTTGCTCTTACAAGCCAATTATGCCTATCTTGATTTTTCTGTTGAAGAAAATACCCTTCAAGCTCAAAAGATAGTTCCTAATACTTCTCCACATCGAGTAAACATTGGTTTGCAATATGAAAAGAATGGCTTTGAATGTGGAGCGCAAGTTCGCGGAGTAAAAGGTTTCACATGGGTTGCGGGGTTATTTGAAGGATATGTTCCTGAGTATTGGCTGGTGAATCTTAATATTGGATATACAATCACTCCAGAAGTCAAGGCAAGTGCAACTATATTCAATGCTCTTGACAGAAGACATTATCAAATATTTGGTGGTACGATTCTGCAAAGAATGGCAACGATGAATGTGACCATGAATTTCTAAGATACGCTATAAATGAAAAAGGCTCTGAACAATCAGAGCCTTTTTTTGTCGGTGTGGCGGGATTCGAACCCACGACCCCTACTACCCCAAAGTAGTGCGCTACCGGGCTGCGCTACACACCGAAAGGAATGCAAATGTAGGGTTTTTTTGGATAAGAATCATGAATTGCTTCAAGGTAAGACTAATAATCGCTCTGTTAATACAGACCCTTCAAAAATCAAACTTATGAAGTAGGTACCTGCCGTTAAACTACTTGCATCAATTTTTAATGAGTGTTGCATACCAATAGATTGTAAGTCATTGAATTCCATAATCGAAGAATGCAACTCTTTTCCATGTATGTTTCGAATAGTGCATTCATACATTCCAATTCTATGTATTGGAAAGTCAATCATGATCTGTGATGAATTGTCTATTGGGTTTGGAAATACCTTAAGAAATACTGGCGATTGACCATTGATAATAAGTCTTTTACCATCACCTTCTTCACACAAATCCAATTCTAGATTTCCATCAACGGACTTTATCAATGCATAAGGAATGGAATTCCATTTTGCAGGTTGCCATTGTATCGTGCTTGAAGGGAATGTATCCAATTGTATGAAACCTTTCACTATCGTCAGGAGTGAATCTTTGGATGATAGCAATTCTTTGTTGAATGATACATTGATTATTCTTCTTCCATTTGCATCAAGTGTGCTTGATAGATTTCCTTTGCTCGCACTTTTGGGATAAAACACAGAACCATTGATGCTAAATGAAACTGACATGTCTGCAAGAACCGAATCTACGCCGGGTATGCTGTACACGATTGGAATATCATAGGAATCTTCTTTTGGATTTGCTTTTGCTGAATTATTGAAACGCAATTCAAGTGTAGGTAATGTTGCAGTTGCTGTGATCGGTATTGCCACTGATGCTTCGCATGCCATCCCTTGAGCTATTGATTGCACTTCGATGGTATCTGTGTTAGTACCAACTGAATCCATAGATATTGAAACAATGAATTGTAATGAATCACCGGATTTCAATAAAATAGGTAATGAAGGTATGGTTTTGATGATTTGAAAAGGATATTGTAAACCAAAAGAGCCGACATCAATAAATGCCGAAGCATCACCAGTATTTCTTATCAATACTGAGTCAATAGTTGTGGTTCCAATAGACTGATTAGGTTTGGATACAAATGCAGGATTTGCTGTAAGAATAGTTTGAATACCTGTTCCTTCGATGGATATCACGTCAGTAGTGTCACATAATGGGTGATGGAACAAAATCGAAGCTAATTGCTTGACTTTGTTTGAAGGAGTGAATCTGATTATAAACAGTGCACTATCTCTGGCAGGTATGGTATTTCGTACCGGGATTATGGAGATGTCATTTGATCCTTGCACACGAATGCTATCAGATGGAATTGCCACAGATGAACCATTTATGATGTATATGGTGTCTTGTATTGATGATCCTATGCATGCATTTGAAATCATAAATGAACGAGAATAATTCAGCGCATTGATTTTGCGATAGGCGAATGATAATTGTTCTTTTACTCCTGAAAGAGCAATCGACCACGTTGAATCATTTCTGGCATTAGAATAGGCAATTAATGTGTCTTGAAGAATTCCCAATCGAGGTGCATTTGTAAATGTGATGGTAATCAACACTGAATCTCCCGGTTTCACATTTGCCGGAAGATTGGTGAATTGGTAGGAGAATCCTTGCTTACTATTCTTCATCCGGAGTGAGTCTATTCGAAGCATTCCGCTGCCGGTATTTTTCAAATAGAGTGATTGCTTGATTGTATCTTCTTTGCAAATCAAATTGTCTTTCCATTGAACAATTGTATCGCTTGCGATGATTGGAAAAGTAGGAGCATAGAGAATATTCCCAGCAGACTGTGAAATGATTGCAATTGGCTCATGTTGATATTCATTGATGGTTTTAAATGTTCGGTTTGATTGAATTGCCATGAGATAATACAATGAATCAGGCAAGAGATTTGGATCATTGAAAGGCATTATGAGTGGAACATTATCTGCAGCTGGACCAAATATATATGGAATCCAATTTCCATTATTAGCTTTCAGATAAAATTGTATACTATCTCCACTTGAATACACCATGCTGAGAGATTTAGATCGGTCTACTGTAGAAGCATATTCAAGAGACAATCCTCGATAGCTATCTTGTCCGTCAACATTTATGATGGGAAATCCCTTTGGATTGCCTTGTGGATATATTGGGGAATCAAAACGAAAACGACCTTCACCACCATAGGTGTTTCCCAATCCTCCACTAGTTACTTCGATAATATCTCTGAGTGAATTTCTTGCACCCAATCCCACATATCCTCCGGAGCCACCACCTCCAAATGGACTTTCATTTTCTCCAGTGGCACCTCTTGCTTCAATGGTCAGCTGTTCAATTGAATTGCTTTGTAAAGATATCGCACCACCACCACCTCCTCCATATCCAGATCGGCCACCCCTTGGATTGCCAGCCGCACCACCACTTCCACCGGCAATAGGAACAGAAGCTCTATTCCCATGAATCTTTCCACCATTCACTCCATCAGATGATGCACCGGGTGTTCTATAACCGCCACCGCCTCCTGCTGTTAGATCTTTCGGTGAAGAACCACCACCATAAAATCCATTGATTTCAATTTTATTATCCCATCCGGAACCAGACATTCCAAAAGGATGTCCTGTACCACCTCCACCACCTTCATATTCTTTGAATTCGCCCCCTCTGACATTTGTAATTGAAGATCCGGATGTCTTGCCACTTCCAGAATTACCTGTACCAGTTCCTATTGACAATGAATTTTTACCGAAGACACCTAAATTTTGTCCGCTAGGAGCGCCACCTGTATAACCATCTCCACTTCTACCAGGTGTGGTTATAAAGTCCGTAAATCCTCCTGCGCCACCACCACCTCCCGGACCTCCATTTTGTTTGTCTGCATTGACGGAAATGATGCTATTTTTTCCCTTGACATTTCCTTTAACAATAAGTGTAAAAGGGAGATATCCTTGATTTCCATTTCGATAAGGATCGCAATCAAGTTTGTTAACTTCAAATTTTCCATTTGATGGGAGTGTCATTGAGTCCACAATCATGGCGCCGCTTCTGGAGCGTTTACCCCAAGTACCTGCACCCAAAATGCTTGTTTGAGAATCTCCTGATCTATCACCAAAAGGGAAGGGCTGAACAATGTAAAGTGTGTCAATTGAAGATTGAACACCATTGACAGTCACACATATTGGAATTCGAAAATCATTGGTAAGAAGTGACCAATCCCATGAATTTGGATTGGGGCCTCCGGCGATGACCGGATTAACAAAAGCTTGTACACTTATTAGTCTTCCTTCCCAGCTAATGATGAAGGGAGAAAAAATGATTTTGTTTGAATCTGCATCTCTCAATGTTTTTACTCTTATCTCATCTCCTGGATTATTGAGATAGAATCCATCATTTCCAAATGATCCTTTTTGATTCGCGGGAGACATGATTTCCAATGCAGTATTGAGTCCGGGAGTGCATATATCGGGAATAATAACCGCAATATTGGGCTGGGCTTTGAGATGAATTGCAGAAAGAATTGTTATGGTGAGTAGCAAAGTGACAAGGGCGATTGACTTCATCATGGAGCACTCAGATGTGAGGTGAAACTTATTCTTTAAGAATGAGCATGTTGTATTCTTGCTTATTCTTGATTTTTTGCATTGATTCCCAATTGATCAATGCGATAGCGTAATTTAGCCCTGGATACACCAAGAATTTTTGCTGCTCTGATTTGATTTCCACCAGTCATAGATAATGTTTGCAGAATAAGATCCTTCACAACATTATTCATGAGTACACCATCTTGATGAATTTGCAAAGCATGCTGTCCTTCCAATAACTCTTTTTGCTTTTGAGATTGTGAAGGGATGCGTAAAAAAGACAGAGATTCTTTTGAAATGGTATCTTCTGATTCAAGGAGGATAATGCGTTCAATCACATTGCGCAATTCCCTAATATTTCCTTTCCAGGGATGATGTTGAAGTATTTCTGCAGCTTCGGGTGAAAAACCGGAAACAGTTTTCCCAAACTTCTTATTGAATTCGGTAACAAAAACACTTGCAAGAGGTAGTATGTCTTCTTGTCTTTCTCTGAGAGGTGGCAAATGAATAGTTGCAACATTCAATCGATAGAAAAGGTCCTCTCTAAATTTACCTTCTTCCACCAATTGTTCAAGATCTCGATTTGTTGCGGCTATGACTCGAACATCAACTTCGACTTCTTTTGTGCCACCCAGACGATAAAATGTTCGTTCCTGAAGTACACGCAATAACTTTACTTGCATTTCAAGACTCAATTCTCCCACTTCATCAAGTAAAATCGTGCCTTTGTCTGCTTGTTCAAATCTTCCTGGTTTTACTTTTTCCGTTGCACCTGTAAATGCACCTTTTTCATACCCGAAAAATTCATTTTCGGCAAGTTCTCTTGGGATTGCGCCGCAATTAATCGTGATGAATGGTTGTCTTGATCTTCCACTACTTGAGTGAATGAATCTTGCCATTAGTTCTTTGCCTGTTCCTGATTCACCCAAAATCAAAGCAGTGGTGTCTTCTGCTTTGGCAACTATCTGTGCAACTTGAACTGCCTTTCTAATTGCCGGTGATGTCCCAAGAATCTCTGCAGAATCATCCATATAGAGATTTGCTTCAAGTTCCTTTACCTTTTTTCGAAGTGCGCTATTGATCAAAGCACGATCTACAGTCACTTCCAATTGATCTTTGTCAAAAGGTTTGATGATAAAATCATCAGCACCAATACGCATTGCTCTGACAGCAAGTTTGATGTCGGAGAAACCGGTAATTAAAATAATCGGGAAAGCCATGCCGGCTGATCGAATCGCATCGACAATTTCAAGTCCATTAACCGGACCAAGAAAAATATCAAGTAAAAGTAAATCAGGTTCAGCTTGCTTGAAGGATTCCATAGCATCTTCAATTGACTCAAAGCAAGATATCCCCAAATACTTGTCTTCAAGGGCTTCCGTGATGAGGGAAGTCAAAGCAGGATCCATCTCAAGGACGGCAATTGTATATGCCTGAACAGACATGTGAATTATGTTCAATTAAGTAGAAAAACACATCATCCGTTTCGATAAAACGGTGCTGCAATGATGCATTGCGAATATAGATAATTATTGCACAATATTATACAGCACTGGCTAATTATCGCCAGTTGTTTAATAAACGCTGATGATGCCTCTCATTGTTTCACCAGATTGAAGGTGAATGACATAGCCATAAATGCCATTTGGTATTAGTCCCGGCGTAGATTCAGCATTTTTGATAAGAGTGCCATTGATTGAATATAGATCTAAACCTTTGTTCAAAGAAGAATCAGAAATCAAGAATTGTCTTGATATAGGATTCCAAGAAACCATTGGCTTAGATTCAGAAGATTCATGTACTCTCGTTGCTGTGCCTACATTGAAAACCAATGTTGCGGAAATTCTATCAGAAGGGTCTTCTTCATTAAAAAAGTCGAAAGAAAGGGTGGAGGTGCCTGCTTTTGGTTCATTAAAAACAGCATAGTGATCAACATAGGCGGTGAAAGCATTGGTATCTTGCCCGGGTTTCAAAGTGAGGGGCTTTCCGCCTGCAATATTTCTGGCATCAACCACGCCGAATGAATAGCATTGTTCCCAACAGAAATATGCTCTATGTGAAGGTGACATTTGTGATGTGTCCATGGTCACCCAGACTTTAACGGGAGTTGAGCTGACATTTTTGACACGAAGATTGATTTTTGCAACATCCACATCAAGGTCAAAATTCACAGGACCGGATGGAATCTTGGTGAATTCCAAACTTTGAGCTTGTGTTTCAGAATGAAAGAGGCACAATGCCATAATGAGACAAAAGCCGATATGTGAGAAGCTTTTCATTTCATGAGATAGGAAAGTGTTACATTATGGGGAAAAACTACCGAAAACTTGGCTTAACAACAAGTTTTTTTTAATTTGTCACTGTCTAATTTTGACATTTCGTATGAAACACCATACTACACTGCCACCAATAATGAATGGAGCATATATGAAATCCCTTTCTTATGTCTTTTTCCTTAGTATTCTAAGTATCAGTTTTTCTCTACAAGTCCATGCGCAAGACAATGCAAAGCAGGTAGTACCGGCTGCATCCATTAAGAATATCAAAGGCGAGAAGGTAAATTCTGCAACCATTACAAATGATGGAAAGCCAATTCTTCTAAATTTTTGGGCAACCTGGTGTAAACCCTGCATTCAGGAACTCAGTAATTTGAGCTCCGTCTACGAAGATTGGAAAGAAACTACCGGAGTAAAGATTGTTGCTGTGTCAGTTGATGATGTCCGTAATTCTGCAAAGGTGGCTCCATTCGTAAATGGCAAGCGTTGGGAATACGAAGTTTATCTCGATGAGAATGGTGACTTGAAAAGAGCGATGAATGTCAATAATGTACCTCATTCTTTTTTGATAGATGGAAATGGAAAAGTTGTTTGGCAACATAATTCCTATGCTCCCGGAGATGAAGAAAAATTATATGAGGTGATTAAACAAGTGGCTGCCGGACAAGAAGTAACGGGCCATTGATCAGTCATGCCGATGAGATAAGCAGCAGTTTCATCGGTTATTCACTTTCCTTTATGATATTGTCTATGAGTACATTTCTCCTGTTTGTTTGTCTATTAACCTCCTCAACTATTGCCTTTGCCCAAAATCAAAATGATGGTGTGATAGGAGGCAATTTCCAAATTGATGTTCAATCCTATACTCCGGATTCTTTGATTGGTGCTCAAAATGTGCCTGAGAAAATCCGTTCAAATGCATTTTTGAATTTGAATTATACAAAGGGAAATTTTAGTGCCGGAATTAGATATGAATCATATCTCAAAGAAATTCTTGGCTTTGCACCCAATTGGGGTGGGAAAGAAGGGAATGCTGGTATTGGCTATAGATATGCTCGATATACAAATGACGACATAGATGTAACCATAGGGAATTTTTATGAGCAATTTGGCAATGGAATGATTTTGCGAACATATGAAGAGCGTGGTCTTGGATTGGACAATGCACTTGATGGTGTGAGAGCAAAATTGATGATGGTCAAAGGTTTGCAAATTACCGGTGTATTTGGAAAGCAAAGATCATTCTTTACTGTAGGTCCCGGTATTGTGAGAGGAATAGACGGAGAATTATTGCTTGAGGATTTTCTCAAAAATTTCGGACAAAATTTTTCTATTCTCCCCGAAGGTTGGAGATTGAGATTCGGAGGAGGAGTGGTAAGCAAATATGAACAAGATTTGGATCCAACGCTCAATTTACCAGAAAATGTATTGGCATATAATACCAGAATGACATTTCAAGCGGGTGGTTTTGCTCTTGATGCAGAATATGCTTACAAGATTAATGATCCCAAAACAACAAATGTAAATACATTCAATCCGGGCAGAGCTTTATATATCAATGGGTCATATTCTGCTCCGGGTCTGGGTATAAATGTATCTCTGAAATCTCTTGACAATATGGACTTCAGATCTAGCAGAAGATCACAATTGACTGATCTTGTACTTAATTACTTACCTGCTGTAACGAAGCAATACACCTATCGCTTGCTGACATTGTATCCGTATGCAACACAGCCAAATGGCGAAATTGGTTTACAAGCTGATTTGTTGTACACCTTCCCCAAAGGAAGTTCTTTGGGAGGTAAATATGGAACATCGATTAATATCAATTATGCACGTGTTCACTCTATTGATTCAACGAGGAATTTGAGCGATTCCACGGCAATTGAAGGAAATCTATACACAACGAAATTTCTTTCATTTGGAAAACGTGTGTTTTTTGATGATTTCAATGTCGAAATACAAAAGAAATGGTCAAAGGATTTTAAAACCAATTTTGGTTTTATGAGGCAATATTATCTTAAAGAACTGATAGAAGTCTTGCCCGGAACAGGTGCAATCAGAACTGATGTTATAACTTCGGAATTCATTTACTCAATAACTTCTACCCAGACCATTCGTTTTGAATTACAACACATGGCTGCTGATCATAGAAAGATTGATCTTGATGGTAATGAAAAAGATCCCGAAAAAGATGCAAATGGCAAAACCATTTCTCCGAAGCTTGACAACAATAATGGAAGTTGGATTTATGCATTGGCAGAATATACCATTGCACCTCAATGGTTCATATCCCTATTCAATGAATACAATTATGGCAATGAAGATCCAAATCGTCGATTAAATTATTTGAGTGGAAATATCATTTATGTTAAAGATGCCCTTCGCTTGACTCTTGGTTATGGACGAGTGAGAGGTGGTATTCTTTGTGTTGGTGGTGTCTGTCGCCCCGTTCCCGCATCCAATGGTTTCTCACTTTCAATTTCATCCACATTTTAATAAAGAGGTTATCATGGAACGTATAAAAATATCTCTGCTTTTGTGTGTGATGGTTACCGCACTTCTTTCTTCTTGTGATGAAATTGCTCCACCGTATAAGCAGAGTGGTGGTGTGGTTGTTGTTACAGGAACTCAGAAAGTGTTGATTGAAGATTTTACGGGTTTCCGTTGTGGGAATTGTCCAGCAGCTGCAAAAATTGCTACAGACCTTTATGATGCATATAAGGGAAAAGTCATTGTATTGGCTATTCATAGTGGTAGTACATTTGCCTCGCCGAGAGGTAAGTTGTATGCTACAGATTTTAGGACTCCCATTGGAGAAGAATTATTCACTACTTTTCTTGGTTTAACGGGCGGTCAACCAAATGGGATGGTTAATCGTTCGGGAGCCAATGGTAAAATCATAGCCCCTGATGGTTGGGCAGCTCAAGTTTCAAGTGAGCTGGAGAAAGAAGCAAAAGCCACAATTGATTTAACTCCTAAATATGATTCTGTCACTCAATTACTTACGGTTGATGTACAAGTAAAATGGCTCACGGCCGGAGGAGCCAATGATCATTTAGCGATCTATTTGAGTGAGGATTCAATCATTCATGCTCAAAAAGATTATCGCAGACCATCTCAAGGTTTATCTGAAGATGATTCAAATTATGTTCATATGCATGTTCTTCGCGGAGCTGTGGGAGAATTTGGAACATGGGGTGAGCAGGTTGCTTCAAAGTCTGCCGGAAGCATAGTAACAAAGAGATATACCTTGAGTTTTGCCGGAATGCCCTGGAAGCCAAAAAATTGCTCTGTTGTTGGAATCCTGCATGACAAACAAGAAGGATCAGTCATCCAAGTAAATGATGCAAAAGTTAAATAAACTCTTTAAGGAATCATTATGAGTTCAACCAATTCAAATCTTACGGGCATTCTAAAATTTATCGGTGCTCTAATACTTAGTTTTGTTGCATTGTCTGTTGCAATGTTTCTTGTTGGTACAATTTCACAGGGTTCCGATCCCATGGGCTCTCATCGTTGGATGACAGGCATGACACTTACCGTATTGGGTATGATCATCGGTATATCGGCAACATATGCACCAAATCCACTTGATAATCCAGGAAGTTCATCATCCATATTTACTAATATGTTTGAGTGGTGCGGGACAATGGTATTTTTCGGTGGAATCGCTCTATTCTTATCAGCACAAGCAGCTCAATTTAAGTTTTAAGCAATTGTAAGGAAAGTTTCTTCAATGTCACTACTCGATTATGCACGGGATAAACAATCGGTACATGATACATCGCAAACATTTGCGAACATAACTGATGAGGCACTCAAACGCATCAATGAACAGCAAGCATTGAATGTGTTTTTGTCAATCAATCCGAATGTACGTTCCGAGGCAATGAGCATTGATGAAAGAACTGATTCTTCGCTTTTGCTAAAGGGAATGACAATTGCCATAAAAGATAATATATCCGCTAAAGGCATGCCTATGACCTGCGGATCAAAAATGCTTGAGCATTTTCAACCCATGTATGATGCAACTGTTGTACAACGCTTAAAACAAGAAGGTGCAATCATCTTGGGTAAAGTGAATATGGATGAATTTGCTATGGGCTCAAGTGGGGAAACTTCCTACTTTGGTCCAACCGATCATCCATTTCACCCTGGATATGTTCCGGGTGGTTCTTCATCAGGTTCGGCAGTTGCCGTTGCTGCAGGATTGTCTCATGCATCATTGGGATCTGATACCGGAGGTTCCGTACGGCAGCCCGCAGCATTTTGTGGGATATATGGTTTTAAACCAAGCTATGGAAGAATTTCACGATATGGTTTAACGGCATTTGCATCTTCATTGGATCAAATTGGAATTTTTTCAGGCGATGTTCGTACAATGGCTTTGGTATTTGATGCCATCTCGGGTCATGATATGAATGATTCCACAAGTTCAGAATTACCTTCTTCACAATCAACGAATAAGTTATCTGAAAGCATTGATTTGAGTTCACTTACATTGGCGATTCTTCCGGAAGAAGAATTGACAGGTTTAGACAAAGAAGTAAGAAACGTTTATGATGATCTATTGCGGAAATTGTCCAATCAAGGGGTAAAGTTTATACATCAAACAATACCCGGTTCCAAGTCGTGGATATCAACATATTATATTCTTGCAACAGCAGAAGCATCTTCCAATCTTGCTCGATTCGATGGTGTGCGTTATGGATTGCGTGATTCATCAAGCTCTGACATGACAACGTCAACCAGATCTAGTGGTTTTGGAATGGAAGTGAAAAGACGCATAATGCTTGGCACTTATGTTCTTTCATCCGGTTATTATGAAGCATATTATGTTAAAGCCCAAAAAGCAAGAAGAGCAATCTTCAATGGATATGCTTCCATCTTTTCTCAAGCCGATGCATTGCTATTACCCACAACAGCAGGATTGCCATTTAAGAGGGGCGAAAAGAAGGATCCTTTGCAAATGTATTTGTCAGATTATTTTACAGTATCAGCCAATATAGCAGGGATTCCGGCAATAAGTTTTCCGGCAGGACATTCTTCCGACGGTTTACCAATAGGAATGCAATTACAAACAAATCTGATGAATGATGATGCATTGCTTGCAATCACAAAAGCGATCTCAGATATTTTATAAAGTTATACTGCCATATTTATTGAGAGGAAATTACTCTGCCACTAGGAATGATGCATATTCTCATTGAATGTCTACTTTTCTTCTCAATGATTTCTTTCAATAATCTCATCGCTGATGAGATTGTTTGCTACCTTCCAAATAAATCAAAAGTATCATTAAGTGCCAGAAGTATCAATCAACAATTGTATGTGAGGTTGACTGATATAACATCTAAGCTATTGGTGGGGTCTCAATATAATCCTGTAAAGAATACGATATTGTTTAAACAGGGGAATCTTCTCTTAAACCCTCAATCATCATCACTATTTTTTCAATCATCAGATGGGGTTAAGTATAAAGCTTCAATGACTTATCCTGTATTGCGACAACAAACTGAAGTGATTGTTCCTTTTGATGAATTTACAACAGCATTAAATGGTTTTGGTTTACGCTCAATTATAAAAAACTCCGATAATACATATAGAATGGGAAAAGGAATAGATCCTGCAATAGCCGCAACATTTTCACTACCCCAGCAGGAAGTAATAGAGGATGTTCAACTTGAGTCCAATCCATCATCAAACAATGAGTCACAAATAGAGATTGGTGAGCCTATTCAGAATTCATCAAATAGAGATGAAAATAGTACAGACCAATCTGAAATTGAGAATAATTCAAATACAATAACAAAACTAGAAGCTTTGGCTTATTCGGCAGCAATCGCAAACAAAGAACAATGTACAATAATTGGCATTGATCTTGAGATGAGTGGTCAAGACATAGTCATAAATTTCTCTTCTAATCTTCCCATTGAGCAATATCAAAAACCCGAGCTAAGAGGGAGAGAGTTGATATTACGACTACCAAATATGAAGAATGGTATAGTATCCTTAAAAGAGTTGACAAAGCGTCCGCAAATTGAAGCTTTTGGTCATGAAACAATACGGCAGTTTCTTCTGTACACTATTCGATGTTCACAAGAGATAGAGTATGCCGATATCAAAAAAGTGAATCTGAAATCGTTGAGATTGACTATTCGGCTAAAGAAAGATGAAATTGTACAAAAACCAAAACAACCAATCGGGGCTTGGGATCTTGATGTTATCGTATTAGATCCTGGTCATGGAGGGGAAGATGCCGGTGCTATTTCTATTAATGGCTATAAAGAAAAGGATATAGCACTTTCAATTGCAAAAAAGGTAAAAGAACTGCTTAAGAAAGAGTTACCAGCAAGCAAAGTGGTTATGACAAGAGATGATGATACATTCGTTGAATTATATCGTCGTGGACAAATAGCGAATAAGCAAAAAGGGAAATTATTCATTAGCATACATTGTAATTCAATGCCTTCAAAACCTCATCAGGCAAATGGTTGTGAATCGTATATTCTTCGACCCGGAAGGAACTCTGAGGCGGTACGTGTTGCTGAAAAGGAAAATGCATCCATCAGATTGGAAAAAGAACAAATCAATTATGATGATATGATTGAAGAAAAACTCATAATATCCACGATGGCACAATCAGCATTTGTGAAGTTTAGTGAGAAATTTGCAGCTATGCTACAAAAAGAAGTGGCTGGTAAGACAGGTCTCTTTAATCGCGGTGTAAATCAAGCAGGATTCTTGGTGCTAGTTGGCGCTTCTATGCCCAATGTATTATTTGAAACAGGATTTTTGTCGAATGTCAATGATGAGAAAATCCTCAGTTCTGAAAAAGGTCAGCAATCAATGGCTGAGGGAATTGTAAAGTCAATCAAAAGATATGCAAATGAATATGCCAAGAATAATTGATGTCAATTCTGCTGTTTCTCATTGATGCTTTTCAGGAAAGTCAACAATTGATTTTTGGTACACATATGTTTGATTCCAAGTGCCTTCATTGCATGTATTGTTTGATGATCATGCTTTTCTGAAGTATACACTATTATTTCGCTATCAGAGGATGAATGTTCATTCAAAAAAGATTGTAGATATGTCAAAACATCAAACGATTGAGCATGCACATTAAGTATCGTACAAACTGATTTATCAGGTGCAAATATCTCTGTACTCGGTGGAATGATAGAACATGTATATTTTCCTTCAGGAATCATCTGTTTTAACTCTATCTGCTCCATGATATCATCGGTGATGATATGCCAATGAATATCCATCTCAATGCTCTATGTCAAAATATTCAAGAATTGATACGATTTGATTCAATTCCCATTCTGCTTGCTCTCGTTTATAGCAATGATATAAATTCCTTAACATTCTAAAAAGCATATCCTCAGAGTCAACAGGTTCGAGCATCGATTCGGAGTAGGGAATTCCTGCCTTGATTAGAAACTTCAGACAATCCTCTTTGGTAAGAGTAACTCCATAATTATACACATCAATGAAAGTATCTAACTTACTGCTCTTTACAAGGAAATGAAGCGGCATGCCAATGCCTTGAAGTGCAATTCCGGATTTATTTCCCAAGATGATGTATAAGATTGAAAGGGCAAGCGGTATTCCAATTCGCTTTTCAGTCACACTATAGAAATAACAATGCTCAGGCAGATAATAATGTGAGGACGGAGGACTATAGGAAAATTGATCAAAGAAAATAGCATTTAAAGAATTTATTCTTTGCTCTTCATTGTGTGCACCCGTTATCTCGATGTGTTCCTTCACTGCTTCTGCCATTGTATTAAGCTGAGCTTCAATGATCCAAGCATTTGATTCCGGATATCCGAAATGTGATAATAAATCAAAAAGAGTGAACAAATCAGGTGAAATTTGCCTGCGTCTGCAAGACAAAACATACTCTTTAACCTCATGTAATCCTTCGGCTTGCAGAGTGTTCAGTACTGTTTGCAATGTATGTATGGCTTGTGTGGAATTCTGTTCTTGTATTTCTCTTCGAATTATAGGAACTATTGAACTACCAAATGAAGATAAATATTGTGAAATATGAACAGATACACTTTCATCGGGATCATCCAATAAAGATAGAGCAGGTGAAATTTTGGAATATACCTCATGTTCTCTTTCTAGAAAATCTTGTTGCTGTTTCATTGCTTATTATCTGTAATGTTCTGATAATGCACTTGTCAATACCTCAAAAGCTTCTTTTGGGGAATTGACATAGGTAATTGTGTTTAAATCATCAGCAGAAATCATACCCATTTCAACCAAATAGTCGAAATTGATCACTTTTTTCCAGAATTTTTCTCCATATATGAGGATTGGCATCTTCTTATTGATCTTTTTTGTTTGTACCAGCGTCAATATTTCCATTAATTCATCTAAAGTTCCGAATCCTCCAGGAAAGATGACTAATGCTTTTGCCATGAAAGCAAACCAATATTTTCTAAGGAAGAAATAATGAAACTCAAAATTTAGATCAGGAGCGATATAAGGGTTCGGCATCTGTTCAAAAGGCAGGCTGATATTTAAGCCGATTGATTCTCCCTCTGCCTCCATGGCTCCTCTATTCCCGGCTTCCATAATTCCAGGACCTCCGCCGGTACAAATGACAAATCTCTTGGGTTTTGGAAATTGCAATGACCATTCAGTAATCATTTTGGCGAGGTCTCTGGCTTCCAAATAATATTCCGTCAATTCTCTTTGCTTTTCAAGAATGGCAATCTTTGATTGAATTACTTCTCTTTGTTCATCATTACAGTGTTCCAAATGCGCTTTCAAGGATTCATATTCATGATGAAATTCTTTGTCGGATTTGATCCTGGCGCTACCAAAAAATATAATGGTATTATTGATGCTATGATCTTTGAATTGACGCTCTGGATATAAATATTCTGAGAGTATTCTTAGAGGACGTGCATCGCTGGAATGAATGAACTCTTCATTTTCATATGCTTTATCAGCTTTCTGTTCTAATCTTTTAGGTCTCATATTATGTTCTCATTGGCAAAGTAAGAAGTGTACATGTTTTTTCTTGATTATCAGAATAGACTTCAACTGTTGCTTCCGGATATGCATATTCACTTCGAATATATGCGAGTCCAATCGTACCGGAATCTGAATGATATGTTGAAGTTATCAATCCAATCTCTTTTGTTTCTTGTATTAGTACTGACCCTTCCGGAATATGATCATTTGAAGCAAATCCCATGAGGCGTTTCTGTAATTTATTGTAACTATCTAGTCTCGCGATGACTTCTTGCCCGATATAACATCCTTTTTTGAAATCAATAAGATGTAATAATCCTGCTTCAAGGGGATTAAAAGCATCATTGATTTCTTTTTGAAATGCCCCCATTCCCGATAATATGCGTTCCATTTCATAACGTTGATCATCGAAATATGGTATTTCGCTGTTTTCGAATATCTGATGTAAACCTGAATCTTTTTTATCAATGATTAGAAATTGCATTTCATGTATGGGCATACATCGAATGGCTAATCGTGAATCAGAATGTTTTGCTGAGATGATCGAATGCATTGGGATATTCAATTCAGTCGTTCCCATCAATTGCGAAATGCAATCCATGCTTTCAGCACCGTGAACAGTCATCATGTCAATCTGATTGGTAAGAATATCAAATCGAATATCTTCCATGATGATATATTTCTTTAACCAATTGATAATCACTTGCTCATTGTTTTTTGATGTCAATATGAGAAAATCATCAGTTAACTGCAGCAGTATGATGATATCAATGATTCGCCCTTTTTCATTTGTCAAGATTGTTTGTTTGCCTGAATTCTGGGTTATATTCAAGCAATTATTTGTTGATAGTCTATGAATGAGGTCTTTAATTTCCTGACCTCGAACTTTGATTATACCAGGAGTTCCGGAACGAGACCACCATATACCGGGAGCCTGATTTGCAAGTATTGTGTCTTGTATATTCATGCTAATTGCGAAAGAGTCAAAAGAAAGAAGTAATTTATGGCGTTATTGACGATTAATTGAAATAAAATTGGATATGAAACACACACAGAATTATCCCATTCAGACATCGGTGATTTGTATCGCTATTTTGCTGGCAATATCACCAATTATGGGTCAAACATCCGGCTATTGGCGTATTTTCTTCAAAGATAAAGGAAATGAAGTGATTGCTCCCGGCTCAAATCTCTGGTATAAAACCCTTGAGATTCATTCACAGAGAAGTTTGGATAGAAGGAAGCAAAATAACCCGAAAGCACCTTTAATTACTCAAGCCGATGCTCCGGTAAATCCGGGATATATCTCTGAAGTATCGAAATATGTTGATACGGTCATGTTGCAGTTGCGTTGGAATAATTATATCGTCGTTAAAACTGATTCAACTCGTTTGAAGGCGATAAAAGAGTTGCCATTTGTTAAAGCACTTCAAAGAACGGGTGTAAAACTCTTTCCGGTCTCAACTCACATTGTTTCATCATCGGCATTTGTCATGAAAAGAGATGATGATTTTAAGATTTTGTCACCGGTCGATAACTGTGGTGTTTTTCGTTATGGACCTTCTTTAAATCAAGCTGCCATGTTACAGATTCCGCAAATTCATCAAATGGGTATTGTTGGTCAGGGAGCTTTATTATCATTTCTGGATTCTGGCTTCCAATGGAAAAAACATAAGGCCACAATGAATGCCGATGTTATTGGAGAAAAGGATTTCATTCAAAGAGATTCTGTTACAGCCAATCAGCAAGGTGATGTTGCTAATCAAGATTATCATGGGTCAATTTGTTATTCAACAGTTAGCGGATTTCAACAAGACTCTTTGATTGGAATTGCGCCATTTTCATCATTTCTACTGGCCAAAACAGAAGATATTCCAACTGAACAACATCTTGAAGAAGATAATTATGCAGCCGCAGTAGAATGGTCGGAAGCATTTGGTGCTGATGTCATTTCCAGTTCATTGGGATATTCTTCTTTTGATCAACCATTTGAAGAGAATTATGACTTTTCCGACTTCAATGGAAAAACGACAATAACTGCTCGCATAGTGAATGAAGCTGTGAAAAGAGGCGTTATTTGCGTCACAGCAGCCGGAAACAGTGGTCCTAAAGATAGTACCATCATCACTCCTTCCGATGCAGATAGTGTGATTGCAGTTGCAGCTCTTTCACCAGATGGCATTACGCCTGCAAATTTTACTTCTCGAGGCCCTCGATCTGATGGAAAGATCAAACCCGATATTGCTGCGCAGGGAGTATCTGTGATATGTATCAATCCGGGAGATACAAGTGCAATTACAAATGCGAATGGTACTTCACTTGCCACACCCCTCATTGCCGGGGCAATGGGTTTATTTGTATCAGCATTTCCGGAGAAAACAGCACATGAGATTCGTGAGATTGTTTACCGTACTGCAAACAATGCACAATCAAAAAATGACACATTGGGCTATGGTTTAGCCAATATTCATAATGCAATGCTAGAGTCAGGAATTGTGATATCACCTATGATCACATATCCGGTTGAACAATATCAACGTGTTGTATTTCTAGCACAATCTGCTTTTCCAATCATGAACATGGAAATGCATATTCGCAAAAAAGGAGATTTGTCATTTCAATCGATAAAAGCTTATAAATATGATACACTTCATGCATGGGCAATCGATATGTTGAAAGACACAATGAGCAGAGGAGAATATGAATGTTTTGTTATTGCCTCCGATACCAAAAGAGAGAGAACCTATCCTCCAAGACTTCCAAATAGAGATTCTGTATTCAAATATTCAAAAAATGTTTCAGTTATTCCTTGTGGTATACCGGAAGAAATATTGCCTAAGCATTCATATCCTATGTCAATAGCAAAAGAATCAAAACAAGAAGGATTAGCAATTGTTAAGTCAGGTGAATATCACTATCAGTTGTATTCACTCAATGGCACCTTGCTTAAATCCGGATCTATTGATTTAATCAATGGGATATACTCCCAATCAATGCTGCAAGGCATTTTTGGAAATACATCCATTGCTGCACTTGTCATCTATGATCAACAAAAACTGATATATAAAACCGTACTATCACCATTTTTATATTAGTATGCATATTGTAATCTTTGGTGCAACATCTGCCATTGCTCATTCACTTGCTATAACTTATGCGCAAGAAAATAATCATGCTTTTACTCTGATTGGAAGAAATGAGAAAAGACTTTCAACGTGCAAAGATGAGTTGTTGGCTTTGGGTGCATCAAGGGTTGTCTTAAAAATTGATAGTTTTTCTAATCTGCAAGAGATTGAACAGGTCTTCCAAAGCATCATCCATGAAGAGGGAGATATGGATATAGCAATACTTGCACATGGATCATTAACAGATCAAGAAAGAGCAAAAACTGACATCCGATATTTGTTAGAGGAATTTACTCTTAATGCCATAAGTCATATCGTATTGTCACAAATGATTGTTAATCATTTCAATGCGATAGGTCGTGGTATTTTGCTCGGAATTGGTTCTGTTGCCGGAGAAAGAGGTAGAAAAGGGAATTATGCTTATGGATCTGCGAAATCCGCAATGGCGACATTTCTTTCGGGATTACGACATGCAAACACAAATCCTAATATTCGTATCATGACTATCAAGCCGGGTTTTGTAGCAACACCAATGACTGCTCACTTACCATCTTCACCGCTTTTTGTGAGCCCTGATTTTATTGCTAAAGAAATAAGAAGGGGAATTGACCAGAACATTGAGCATATGTATATCCCAAGTTATTGGCGTTTAATCATGATGATTATTCGTGCAATACCAGAAGCATTGTTTAAGAAGATCAATATTTAATGAATATACAACGATGTAAATTCAAATGCATTTCCGTCGAAGAGACCTTTGTCGCTTAATTTTAGAGAAGGGATGACAAGCAAACCAAGAAAGGATAGTGTCATGAATGGTGCATGAATATCACTTCCCGCATTTCTTGCCATTCTATCAATTTGTTCATACCTCTTTGCTATTTCATAGCCATTGGCCGTACTCATCAGTCCGGCAATATTCAATGGTAATACTTCCACCTCATCTTCAAATGAGTAAGAAATACCACCCTTGCACTCAATCAATGGATTGATCGCATTGCACATTGACATATCATCTACACCAATACAGATGATATTGTGTGAATCATGGGCAATAGTTGATGCAATAGCTCCTCTTGTTAAACCAATCCCTTTGACAAATGCCAATGCAGGAGTTGATCTTTCATATCTGTTGATGATAACTATCTTTAAAATGTCTTGATCTATATCTGAATATAATGCCCCTTTCTTAGGGTTTAAAGATGCTGATCCTGAATGTGTTGTTAATTCACCCGGAATGCATTCAATAACTCTGACAACATCAGTAATTGCCGGAATACTCAGATCTTCAATTGATAAATATTGAGCTGAACAAGGAGAAAGAGTATTGGTACTTAAAGTAGGAATTGCAAAAAGAGAAGTTCCGTTTTCAGCTACTTTATCGCTTTTTATATACACTTCCTTTGGTATGAATTGCCGAAGATCATCACAGATGATAAAATCTGCACTATCACCAACCTGTAGTGAACCTATAGGTATCCCATAATGCTCTTTGGGATTCAAATGTGCAATGCGTAAAACATCGAAGATGTCATATCCCAGACGAATTGATTTTGCAACTACTTCATTAATGTGTCCTATTACAAGATCATTAGGATGTTTATCATCCGAACAAAACATGCAAGAGTTTGGATTGGAATGAATAAGTGAATGAAGAGCTTCGTAATTCTTTGCGGCGGATCCTTCACGAATCAATATCTTCATACCATATGATATTTTTTCAAGTGCTTCATCGAGTGAAAAGCATTCATGATCAGTACTGATGCCGGCTTTACTATATTTCTGTAAGTTCTCACCTCTCAATCCGGGCGCATGTCCATCAATGGGTTTATTCATTGAATGTGCTATGGCTATCTTTTCCATTACTAATGGATCATTATATATTACACCTGGATAATTCATCATTTCACTGAGATAACCGATGTGCGAAGATGACAAAAGTGTTTGAATATCTTCCGGTGTGATTATGCTACCTGCTGTCTCAAAGGAAGTCGCAGGTACGCAAGAAGGTGCGCCAAACATGATTGTAAGAGGAGACTGGCTTGCATTGTCAAGCATGAAGTGAATACCATCCATTCCCAACACATTTGCAATTTCATGAGGATCGCTTACCGTGGCAATTGTTCCATGCGGAATACATAAACGCGCAAATTCTGTTGGAATGATCATTGAGCTTTCTATGTGCACATGAGCATCAACAAAACCGGGAAGAATATACTGTGATTGAGTTTCGGAGATTTCAGTGATTGATAGAATGTATTGCCCTTTGAGTATCATTGAAACAGGAAATATTCTTCTTTCATGAATATCTACGATATTTCCTTTTATTTCATTCACATTATTCAATAATCTTTGTTCCACTTACTTTAAAGATACGATAGTTCTTTAACCAAATATCTGATTCCATTCCATATCCATCAATAACTTCAGTTGGGGTTTGGATATGAATTCGATCTTTTGTGTAAAATTGCCGTTCTTCTTCTTTCCACATGAGTGAAGGAGTGGTTAATGTAGTATTTGTGCTATCCGATCTTACATATACATTTCCTTTGGCAAACATATTCCTTGTTTCTTCATTGATCGTTGCAGTTTTTGCGGTAAGATATCCAGCCGGTTTGGATTGTGCATTCATGAATTGGACATACACATTGGAATCAAGCAATGTTTCATTTCTGGATTCAAATACACGAGCTTTACCTGCTTTAAGTAATGCTCTCAATCTTGTTGAATCCGAAAAGGCCATGGAAAAATCCCAAATCTCATGAGTTGGGATCATCAAAGGATCTAGTGTGTCCTTGACAATTGGATCTTTTTTTTGGGGATTTTCAAAACAGGAAAGTAAGACAAGGCAAACAATCCATGAAAACTTATTCAAAGCTATTGATGACATGTCGTAATTCTGCCAATTCATGCAAGAAATCTTTCATTTGTGCAAGAGGGAATTGAGTTGCTGAATCAGACAAAGCTTTTTCAGGATTCGGATGTGTCTCGATGAAGATTCCATCTATTCCTACTGATATCGCTGCTCTTGCAAGGGGTTTTATAAAGGAACGAAGGCCTCCTGATTGTTCTCCACCTCCTGGCAATTGCAATGAATGAGTTGCATCATATATGATTGGATGACCAGTCTCTTTCATAATCAATAATGATCGAAAATCAACAACTAAATCATGATATCCAAAAGTTGTACCGCGTTCAGTGAGCCATACCTCATCAGCACCTGCATTTGCTGCTTTTTCTGCTTGTTTACCAATGTCATCCGGAGCAAGAAATTGTCCTTTTTTGATATTGACAATCTTTCCTGTAGCACCTGCTGCTTGCAATAACTCTGTTTGCCTGCAAAGAAATGCGGGAATCTGTAATATGTCTACATACTCAGCAGCAATAGGAGCTTCGTGAGATTCATGAATGTCTGTGATTGATCGAACATTGTTTGCTTGTGCAACTCTTTTAATATGCTCTAATGCAATCGCGTCTCCAATTCCTGAGAATCCTTTGATGCTGGTTCTATTAGCTTTCCGAAAAGAAGACTTAAACACAAAGTCAAATTTACATTCCTTGGCTATTGGATTGAGAGTTTCGCATACTTCATGTAATAGATCGAAAGATTCCACAACACATGGTCCTGCAATCAAAGTAAATGTTCGATGTTGTGCGCTCATAAATATGATTCCAATTCCATTTCTGATTCGACATATACTTCTCGTCCTTTCGAGCCATTTGGAGCTCCAACGATTCCGGCGGATTCCAATTCATCCATGATTCGTGCAGCACGTGCATATCCAACTTTAAGATATCGCTGAAGTAGAGAAGTGGATCCTTGTTTGTGATTAACCACGATTCTAGCTGCGTCAACAAACAATTCATCTCTAGAGTCGCTACCTCCACCGATGCCACCGGATGATTTGTCAATTGCAGTTGGCAACATATACGGAGTGCTATACCCCTGTTGATGAGAAATATGTTTACAGATACTCTCAACCTCATCGGTCGATAAGAAGCTATTCTGGATACGGACTGGTTTTGGTGCCCCACCTGGCAAGTATAACATGTCTCCATTGCCCAATAATTGATCTGCTCCTGGTCCATCAATGATTGTGCGCGAATCAATTTTAGATGCTACCTGATACGATATCCTTGCAGGGAAGTTAGCTTTGATTAAACCGGTAATAACATCTACAGATGGTCTTTGTGTTGCGATGATCATGTGTATCCCAACTGCTCTTGCCAATTGTGCAAGTCTTATGATTGGTTCTTCGACTTCTTTACCGGCTGTGAGCATCAAGTCTGCCAATTCATCAATAACGCAAACGATATAAGGCATTTTTTTGAGTTCTAATTCACTGTCTTTGAATTTACCTTCTTTCAGTTTGGTATTGAAATCTACGATATTTCTTTGTCCAACCTTGGCGAGAATATCATATCTATTCATCATTTCATTACACAATGACTTCAATACTGCAACGGCATTTTGAGGCATTGTAATGATATGTTCATCAACATCTGGGGATAGTGCAAGGAAGTGATTGCGTAATAATCCATAATATGTCATTTCGACTCTTTTCGGATCAATGATCACAAACTTGAGATCTTTTGGATGCATTTTATACAACAATGAGCAAATGACAGTATTGATTCCAACGCTCTTTCCTGCTCCGGTAGAACCTGCGATGAGCAAGTGAGGCATTTTTGCCAAATCGGCACAATACACTTCACCTGAAATTGTTTTTCCAAGAGCCAAAGGAAGTCTTTGCTCTACATCATGGAATTTTGATGATTTGATGATACTACTAAATAGTACCATCGAAGGATTGTGATTTGGTATCTCAATAGCTACTGTTCCGCGACCCGGAACAGGTGCGATGATGCGAATGCCTCTTGCTTTTAAAGCAAGCGCGATATCATCAGAAAGATTTTCAATTTGTGAAATCTTGATTCCTGCTGCGGGTACGAATTCATATTGTGTTACAACCGGACCCGGAGTAACTTGTAAATCATTGATTTCTATTTTGAATGTACGAAGCTTTTCTTGGAGTAATCGAGCATTTTCTTTCAATTCATCATCATCAACTTTGATGACATGCTCATGTTGTTGAGTCAGCAATTCAAGTGTTGGAGCATCATAATCAATTTCTTCATCTTGAATCATTGATTGAGCTCTTGCTATTTCTCGATCAGACATGTCTTCAGTATTCAGAATTGGGTCTTGCACATTCAATGTCAAAAGAGGTGCAGATTCTTGAATATCTTGTTTCGGTAAAATAGATTCTTTTTTTACAGATATCTCTTCTGTTGGCAATGGTTCAGTTTTCTTTGGTAATGGCCTCTGTTTTCTTGTAACATTGACAAACATTGGTTCATCATCTTCCAATTGCTCATTTCCCCGGATAATGACAGGAACCTGAGTCGAAGGATGATTGATGATTGGTTCATTGTTAAGACCTTGTGTTCTTTTACGAATGATGCGAGCTGGTTCATCATCAATTTCAGGGGAAAAGACAGCCATTGATGATTGTTGGATATACTGTTCGTCTTCATCAATGTCTTGAACTGTTTGCTGAATTGCATTTCTGTTTTGGATGAAATCGATCCCTTTGTCTATCAACATTGAAAATTTCATGAATGAATCAATCATGACTTGTATTGTGGTCTTAATTGAAATACCAAAACCAAGAGTGATTGTCAAAAACAAAGCAACGAGAAAAATAAGTAATGCACCAATCTTTCCTGTTAATGATGCCAAAACATGAGATTCAAATTGACCAATAAGTCCACTCCATTCGGGCGACATTGAAGGAATGATCAGCTGCAATGTTCCGCATAGTCCTGAAAATAAAATACCAATAAGAGAAATCAGCCCTGTGAATTTGAGTGTTTTAGATGCTATTTGTTCTTTAAAGAAAATATCTTTTGCCCACAAAAAACCCAATAAAGGAAGAGTTATAGCAAAATATCCAATTGTGCTATTGAACATCAAGTGTGAAAAAACAGCACCAAATAATCCAAGCCAATTTTGTGTTGTGTCTGATTTAGCTTGTATCGTTGGATCACCTTTGAGTACAGAAATGATATCATAAATGGTCATATCTGCATTTGCTTCATCCTTTGGAGTATATGAAACAAGTGACAGCAAAAGCAATACGCTGCTCAATGCCATGAAAATCCCAAGAATTTGCATAGCCAATGCACGATGAGATTCCTTTTCAGGCTCAGGTTCCATTGCTTTATTCTTTTTAGAACTCTGTGATTTAGAAACAATCATTTCACCTTCTTCAGAATCAAAGAGGGAATCTATGATTGAATTTCGTTTTCTGTTAATGACAACGGAATCAGGAGGCAAAGCCATGGGAACCTTCCTTTCATTATGCTAATTTTATGACGAAATGCTGCATTATTGCCCTATAAAAGGCAATGAAAAACCTACAAAAATTGTGCCCTTTTCAGTGAAAACTGTTAAAATTGTCCGTAAACGCAGAAATAAAAACATTTCCAGGAAAGATAAAGTCAGTATGAATGGAACTTCTGGCATCTTTTATGAGTTTTTATCACATATTTCCCCATAATTGAGAAACGCATCATGATCAAGCAAGCCCCTTTCGAATTAGGTTTACATGAATTACTGCAAAAACGCTGGAGCGCCCGCTCATTTGATCAAAAGAGTATTTCTGATGACACTTTACGCTTGCTTTTCCAAGCTGCTGCTTGGTCATCCAGTAGTATGAATGAACAGCCATGGAGATTTGTGTATGGGAATAGGGGAAATACAACTCATGATGCCATCGCTTCTGTGCTCATGCCGGGTAATGCTCTTTGGGCAAGTTCTGCACCAGTTTTGTTGGCGGTATTTGCAAAAAAGGAATTTCAGGATGGATCTGGCAATCTCCATGCATGGCATGATGTTGGCGCGGCTTGTACATCGCTGTTATTGCAGGGTGTGGCAATTGGGATTTATGGTCATCAAATGGGTGGTTTTGATAGAGATAAGGCAAAACAAGTATTTGCTTACTCAGATGAATATGACATAGTATCCATTATTGCATTAGGGTATCTTGGGGATCCGGATGCTTTGGAGGAGCCATTTCGAACAAGAGAAGCTACTCCAAGATCTCGTAAAGATCCATCAATGTTTGCATTTTCTACTTTTGACCAGCTATGATTTAGTCTTCATCTGTTCGAAGTTTTTCAAGCGCAGAGAAATCTTCCAATGTTGTTGTATCACCAGAAATCTGGCCACCGGCAACAATTTCTCTCAATAATCTTCGCATGATTTTACCACTTCTTGTTTTTGGCAATCCTTCGGTAAATCGTATTTCATCCGGTTTTGCAATCGATCCAATTTCTTTTGCGACATGATCTTTGAGTTCTATTTTTAATGCATTGAGGTCAATCTCTCGGTCTTTCATCACCGTTACAAATGCAACTAGTGCATTTCCTTTTATCTCATCCGGTCTTGCCACAACAGCTGCTTCTGCAATTGCGGGATGTGAAACAAGGGCGCTTTCGATTTCAGCTGTACCGAGTCTATGACCCGAAACATTCACTACATCATCAACACGCCCCATGATCCAGAAGTATCCATCTTCATCTTTTCTTGCCCCATCACCCGTGAAATACAAACCTTGATGATCTGAATTTGGTGGAAATTCAGACCAATAAACAGATGCATATCGTTCATCATCGCCGAAGATCGTTCTTGCCATTCCGGGCCATGGATGTTTTATCACCAAAAAGCCACCTTCATTCGCTGAGCATGATCGACCTTGCTTATCAACAATATCTGCTAGTATTCCCGGAAGTGGTATTGTTGCAGTTCCTGGTTTAGTTGGTACAGCACCGGGTACAGGTGCAATCATGATTCCACCTGTTTCCGTTTGCCACCATGTATCAACAATTGGACACTTTGATTTTCCAATGATGGTATGATACCACATCCATGCTTCAGGGTTTATTGGTTCTCCAACAGTTCCCAATAATCGAAGCGAAGTTAAATCAAATAGATTAGGAATATCATTGCCTGCACTCATGAATGCCCTTATGGCGGTTGGTGCGGTATAAAGTATAGTTGCTCTATATTTTTGAATCAATTCCCAAATTCTTCCCGGATGAGGATGATTGAGCGCTCCTTCATAAATGAGAATTGTCATTCCATGCATGAGTGGTCCATACACAACATAACTATGACCCGTAATCCATCCAATATCTGCGGTACAGAAGTATACATCTTCAGGTTGAGGATCAAACACAAGTTCAAAGGAATACTTGACATGTGTCAAATAACCTCCCGTCGTATGAACCAAGCCTTTTGGTTTTCCTGTAGAACCACTTGTATAAAGATAAAACAGAGGATGTTCGCTCGGAAGAGACATTGCATCAAAAACAATTTCTTGCTCAATTAAAGTATGGAAGTCTGTTGTAGGAATTGTGATTTGTTTTTTTACATCTGATAGATCTTTGCAAATCACATTCCGAATTGTTGGGCATGATGGAAGAGCTGTGCAAACTGCTTCATATAACTCTATATCGCTTCCTCTTCTCTTTGTTATTGCTTGTGTTATCAAGCATACAGATGCTGAATCATTGATGCGATCACGCAAAGCATCAGCGGAAAATCCACCAAAAACGACATTATGAACCGCACCGATTCTTGCGCAAGCGAGCATTGCAATGATTGCTTCAGGATTCATACCCATATAAATCGTGACTGTTTCGCCTTGTTGTATGCCAAGTGAATGCAGTCCTTGTGCAAAAGAAGAAACCTTTTGATGCAACTCAGCATAGGTGAATGATGAGGTTATACCATCTTCTCTTTCCCAAATAATCGCTTGTTTATCTTGTATATTAGTACCAAGATGAATGTCCAAGCAATTGAATGAAGCATTAACCAATCCTTCTTTGAACCATTGTGCTTTGGGGTGATTCCATTCCAGAATAGTTTGCCATTGCTTGAACCAATGAAGTTTTGATGCTTGTTCACTCCAATGTGAAAGTAAATCACCATTTGCTTTTTCACACATTTGTACATACTGTGAAAAAGAGGATATACGTGCCTTTGAAGCAAAAACTTTGTTTGGAGGAAAGACTCTATTTTCTTGAAGAAGGGAAGAAAAGGAATTCATGGATTTGATTCCTGATTGAAATTGAACATAAAAAAAGCAGATCATTAGATCTGCTTCGTATTATCTCATTGACAATTAGATTTTTTGCATGAGCGATATCATTTCTATTGCCGCCATCGCAGATTCAGCACCTTTGTTTCCGGCTTTCGTGCCGGATCTTTCAATTGCTTGTTCAATTGTATCGGTTGTCAATACGCCGAAAATACAAGGGATTCCTGTTTGCAATCCAACTTGCGCCACACCCTTTGAAACTTCAGATGCAACATAGTCAAAATGCGGAGTAGCACCACGAATTACAGCTCCAAGGGTTATGATCGCCTTGTAGTGTTCTGATTTTGCTAATTTCTGTGTGATCAATGGAATTTCATAGCATCCCGGACAATACGCAATCGTAATGCTTTCTTCATGAATGCCATGTCTCTTTAGTGCATCAAGAGCTCCTTGAACAAGACTATTGACAATAAACCCGTTCCAGCGAGCAGCAACTATTGCAATTCTACCTGTGGGAGATTCAAATGTACCTTCAATGATTTTTGCTTTCATGGTGATACTCAATGTTTCAAATATGATTGTATGGCATCTATGGCATTGGTGCCAATGGTGAATGTTCCAAAATTAGTTTCATCATAATCACGACTACCATGGAAATCAGAACCGCCAGTCCAAAGCAAGCAATATTGATCTATGATTGATCTGTAATAGGATTGCGTCTCTGGTGAATGTGAAGGATGAATAACTTCAATTCCATCCAGACCTTGTTTAATGAATCGAGATAAAACCTGTTGGGGGAGATATCGACCAGGGTGAGCAAGTACTGCTACACCTCCTGCATCATTTATGACTTTTATCCCAAGTTCGACAGGGAAATTCCATTTTGGTTCATAAGCAGGTTTGCCAAAACTCAGGAATTTGTCGAATGCTGACTTCAAATCTGAAATGAATGATTTGTCGATCATTACACTTGCGATGTGGGGTCTTGCAACGGGAGCTTTGCCGGCTTTCTCCAATACATCATTCAAAGTGATGGGGATGTTAATGTTATTGAGTTTCTTAACAATTCGTTCAGCTCTTTTTTCACGTTCATGCTTGAACATCGTAAGATAATGTTGCAATTGAGGATTATCAGGATCTGCAAAATACCCAAGTAAATGATAATCTCTGTTTTGCTCATAGCAACTCAGTTCAAGCCCGGGGATCAATTCAATACCAATACTTTTTGCATATGAAACACCATGAACATAACCTTGCATTGTATCATGATCCGTTATGGCTAAAGCATGTAAACCTACACTCTTGGCTTTATCCAATAATTCCTCTGGGGATAGGATCCCATCGGAATATGTTGTGTGAGTATGTAAGTCTGCAGGAAATGGCATTATGCACTCATGTTTTGCAATTGAGACACAATTGCATTGACAGTTTGTTGAATCATCGTATCGGACTGTATGGATATAGTTACGCGCTCTTGTGATTTGCGAACTTTTAACTCCAATTGACCTTGTTGAATTCCTTTTTCACCTACAATCAACTGCAAGGGAAGTCCTATAAGATCAGCATCATTGAATTTTATGCCCGGTGAAACATCACGGTCATCAAACAAAACATCAATGCCCAATTGTTCCAATGCATCGTGGATGGCTTTGCATGCTTCAACTGCTTCTTGAGATTTATGCAATCCCAATCCTAAGAGATGAACAGTATATGGAGCAATGGTAACCGGCCAACAAATTCCTTTTTCATCATGATGTTGTTCAATCGCGCAAGCTATGATACGCTCAAGTCCAATGCCATAAGAACCCATGATGATCGGTTGCTCTTTGCCATGTTCGTCAAGAAAAACAGCATTCAAAGCTTGAGAGTATTTTGTTCCAAGTTTGAATATATGACCAACTTCAATGGCATTGACAATGCGAAGTGGTTGACCTCCAAGAATGCAAGGTTCGCCTTCAAGTACTGTTCTTAAATCAGCATACGAAGAAATATTGCAATCTCTTGACAAATCAATGTTTTTGTAGTGGAATCCATCTTTATTGGCACCACTGACAAGTCCATTGGAATTCTGAAGTAGATTGTCTGCGATGATTGTCAAATCTTTGGCAAGACCAATCGGTCCAATTGAACCTGCATGAGCTCCTGTAAGTTCAAGCAATTCACTCGGTTCTGCCGGCCTACATTGAATAGCACCAATGTGAACTTGAAGTTTTGCTTCATTCAGTTGATCATTGCCACGCATCAAAATGAGATATGGTTTTGAATCAGCAATGTAAATGACAGATTTTGCACATCTTTTGACATCTAAACCAAAGTGTTCAACAAGCTCATCAATTGTCTTTGAATTGGGTGTCGGAAATAATTCAATAGAAGCAGTATTATCTATTCTTCCAATCGTTTGCACTGCACTTGTTGCCACTTCGATATTTGCGGCATAACCTGAGTGATCGTCAATTGCACAGGTATCTTCACCAAATGGAGATTCAACCATGAATTCTTGAGATGCACTCCCGCCCATTGCACCAGACGAAGCTCCAACGACAAAGAATTTCAGACCGGAACGAGTATAAATGTTTCTATATGCCTGTGCATGCAAATCATAACTTTTGTCTAATCCCTCTTTTGAATTGTCGAGAGAATAGGAATCCTTCATGGTAAATTGACGGCCGCGTAAAACTCCCGACTTTGGTCTTGGCTCATTTCTGAATTTGGTTTGAATTTGATACCAAATCTGCGGCATATCTCTATATGACTTAATATGCTGTTTGGCATGATATGTCATAATCTCTTCATGTGTCGGAGCAAGTACAAGTCCATCTCGATTCTTAATGTGAAACATCACATCACCCATGGCTTCAACTCTTCCTGTTTGCTCCCAAATATCAATTGGATTCAAAGCGGGAAGATGAAATTCTTGACCACCAATTGCATCCATTTCCTCACGAATGATGGTTTGGACTTTTTTTAGTGATCGATATCCCAATGGAAGTTGAGAAAAAACTCCGGCTGCCAGCTGTCTTATAAGACCGGCTCTCAACATTAATACATGAGATGGTATTTGGGCTTCAGCAGGTGCTTCCTTGAGTGTTGGAGCAAAAATCCGAGATTGATACATGATATATTTTTTGAACAAATTATAATTCGGGTTTAGGGCTGAATATAAGGAATTTGAGGCGAATATCTTTCACAAACTTGTTGATATCGTGCTTTTTTAGCCATGAATTGAGAAGTATTTCACAATTTTGTCATATGTTTTCATCGCACCTAACTTTTACATCACTAATTTTATGTAACCCATGATATCTTGTAAACTAGCATTGATACTTTTTCTATTCGTTTCATTACAGTCGGTCAATGCATTACCTCAATTCAGTTTGATTTCCGGCAATAGATGCTCTAGTTGTCATATAAATCAACAAGGTGGAGGAGGCAGGAATGATCTTGGTTGGTATTCTTATAGAGATATTGGAGCTATAGAATTAAAAGAAGGACTTTTGGCTGATTTTTGGGCAGTACAAGATTCAATAAGAGATTTGATTGGTAGTAAATCAAATATTGGATTTGACATGCGATTTCAATACATAAGATCGAGAAATCCAGATGCTTCTGCTTCATTTTTTCCTATGCAATTTTCGGTGTATGGACAACATACTATTACTCCGTGGCTTGGAGTTGAAGCGGCATATAATATCGGTCCGATTCGGTATAAAGGTCAATCAGCATGGTCAGGTTCTTTGATGATACAACCCGGCATTGAAATGCCGCAATTGCGGATTGGTATGATTCAACCAACAATAGGCATCCGCAATGATGATCATACCACAATGAATAGACAAATTGCTGCTGATTGGTTAACAGATGATATCTTGACTCCTTATTCGCAAATGACTGTCATTGCCCCAAATTTTGCAGCTCCTGGAATTGAATTGGGATATGAAGGTTTACATTGGTTGAGTGTTCATGCGGGAGTATTCTCAAATAATATGTTAAATCAAAATGCTGTCACATTCAATGGAGAATCAGATCTTGCATATTCAACACGAATCATGTTTTGGCCACGTTTTTTTGATAATACTGTAAATACATATATCGGCGCTTCTATATTGAAAAACGGGGAGGTGCTAATACAAAACTATATGCTGGGCATCGGTTTGACAGATAAGTTGTCATGGAGCTTTGAATCCACACATTCAAATCTAAATCATGATCGAAGCATCAATCCCGAGAACCTACAGGCAAGTAAATCCCACTCAATAACCCATTCTTCTGAATTACTTTATCAAGCTAATTCATGGCTTTTTCCATATGTGAGAGCAGAATATGCGGAATTGCATAACACGCAAAGTCAATCACTTACGGTCATTAGACAATATGTTATTGGGCTGCAGGTATTTCTTTTGCCAAATGTGGAATTTCGTCCCGAATACAGAATGTTTGATACCTATCGCCCCGGAATTATAGGAAGATGGGGTGCTCAATTACATTTGTTTTATTAATACGACACGAACATGATTGAAGAACAAAGGCGTATTTTTTTGAAGCAATCCATGCAAAGTATTGGCATAGCGATGTGTTCCGGCTCATTGATTGCACTTTTACAAGCATGTGAAACAAATGAAGAAATCGTTAGCAGCAATGTCAATGTAATTCCTTTTATCTTGGATTTAAAAAAGGCGGAATTTTCTGCACTGGGTTCAATAGGAGGAGCAGTATATCACAATGAAGCAACTGCTAATGAAGGAAATGATATCATCATCATACGATTAGATCAAACAAAATTCCTTGTTGTTTCTTCGATTTGTACGCATCAAGGCTGCACAGTAAATCTACCATCTGTTGATAAGTCCACATTGTTCTGCCCATGTCATTTTGCGGAATTCAGTCCAACTACAGGTGAAGTTCTCGTACAACCAAAACAAGGTTCGGCAACTACACTGCCAATATTCAGAAATGAATATGATCCAACATCAAATGAATTGACAATTTACTTGCCGGGCAATGCTTGAATAGGATTTTGAACTTCTATTGAAACTGTTCGGCAATAGTATCTTCCTTCTGGAAGGGAATTGTCAAACAATCTCGTTGATATCCCAATACCTTTCACTGTTACGATATTGATGTCCGGTTGCATGTTTTTTAGGAAAGACTTAACAGTTTTGGCTCTTGTTTCGGATAATTCCAAATTGTATTGAACCTCTCCAAGTTTGTCAGTGGAACCTATGATGAAAACTTTTGAATCTTTTCTTATCTCATTTTGTAAAAAGTTCTTCATCATTGCTTTGTTTTTATCAGATAATGAACTTTCATCATATTCAAATACAATCAAGCTGAGTCTGCTTAATTCAAATGTATTATTTGATTTGATAATTGGTTTTGAAGTTTCTGTAGTGAAATCTTCTCCTTTATCAGTTTGTGAATGAAAGACTATGTCAACCGAATCGCGTAAATTCAAAACCTGATTACCAATCCCCGATATAATTGCAGAATCTATCGGGATATCCAAAAACTCTGGTGGATATCCTTCTCCATTTATTTTTTTTAGAAGTATACCATGATGTTTGATTTCAATGTTCCATGTGGTTATCTTCTGTGTACTATCTGAAAGTATTGCTAATCGTAAATGTTGTTGAATGGGGACGAATTCATTGAACTTCGAATAAACGACAGGATTGAGAATATCAGGATGTGAAGATTCAATTTCGACTCTTCTATTTTCTGCATCACCTTCGATATATTCGTCATTAGACAAGTTTGAAGGTAGGTCGCGTGATTTCACAATGATTCTATCAGGATTCATCCCCCATGATTGCACCATGATATCTTTTATCGATTGAGCTCTCTGGATTCCCAATGCTTTTCTTAATTGTATAGTAGATTTCTCTTTCCCATCAGTGGCTCCTGTAAGAACAAGCATTGCCTCTGGTTGATTCATCATGCGTTTGGCAATGATGGGGAGGATATTGTTATAGGTAGTTAAAGCATCTTCTGTAACTTGTGTTTCATCATAATCTGGATTCACATCGACATGAATGGATTTTGGTATTGTTGAGGATGAGTCAAAAAAGATATATGGCAAAATTGGAAATGTTTGAGTGATAATTGTTTGTTGTAACTCTAAATTTGGTGCTTCGATTGCAGCAAATTGAACAGGATTTATGATGGCAATTGCAGGTGGAGGAGGAATGATCTCGGGTAATTCCACTGGTGGTGGTGCTGGAAGTGGTGTGTTTTGAATTTTATCGAGTGGTCTATAAGCAATCCCTATGCGAAAGTCGAATGAACTCGATTTCCACTCCTGATTTTTCAATAAGCTGTTCATTGATTGCATATATGATATCTCAGGCATCAAAGCAACTATTGGAGATATTGGTAAAAAGTATCCGATGGATGCATTGGTGGCAAGTAAGAAATTAGTTTTTACCTCACCCGTTTCAATTACACGATATCTATCGTCTTTACTTGTAAATCCGACATATTCTGGGTACAAAACTGTTTGTGTTTTTTGATATGTATTCTCGGATAAACCATATCCGGCTGAAGCACCAATTCGTACAAAAAAGGGAATATCTGGGATTGGGTAAAGGGAAGCCCCAAGGTCAAATACAAATCTATCCAAACTTATGGTATATGCATTCCTTATGCTGAGTGTGTCATACACGAAAGTATTTCTGTTATACACAGGATAATTGCAACCATCATGTTGTAGAGATGAAGGATGTTGAGCAAAATAAACTCTACTAGATAAACTCAAAAAAGATGGGATGACTGTATATTCTCCAAAAATGCCAAGCGACAACCCATTTGATGTCCCTTTCTCATACATACCGCATTCAGGTGATCCGGGTTGGACTTCGATACTGCTTTGATTAGAAATAATACTTGAACCAAACATTATTCCAAAAGCATAAGGAGCACCATTGCCATATCTAACGGTAGAGTCTTGGCTAAAAACAGTATGAGGTATGACAAGAAGGAAAAGAAGAACACTAATCATGGCATATCGAAAGTTATATATTGGTCAAAATACCAAAAATTACTAATAAGACATTTTTAATTGTAATGTTGCTATGCTTTCAACATGAGCGGTTTGAGGGAACATGTCTACAGGAATGATTGAAGTTACCTCGTAGGCCTCAGAAAGGATGGCAATATCGCGTGCTTGTGTGGATGGATTGCAGCTTACATAGACAATTGTTGGTGAAGCAATGGAAATAATATGGTGTAACAACATTTCGTGAATTCCTGCTCTTGGCGGATCTACGATGATAATATCAGGTCTTTCGAATTGCTGAAGAATGCTCAATGTTGATGAAGTATGTAAATCGTGAGCATAAAAAGAGACATTATGAATAGAATTCAACTGTTGATTGTGTTTTGCATTAGCAATCGAAGATGCGGACAATTCAATTCCATATACTTTACGAGCTAGCTTGGCAGCAGGCAAAGTAATTGTACCGGCTCCACAATATAAATCCCAGACAATTGAATTCTCAGTAATATCTGCCTGTTTCAGAATTTCAGATACAAATTGATCCAATTGAAAAGAATTAGTTTGAAAGAAGGAGAATGGGGAAATGGTGAAAGAAATACCGAGAATTGATTCGGTAATAAATTCCGGTCCGCTAGAGTGTATGATTTCTCCCTGTGCCATTGGTGACCAAGAAGTATTGATACAATGCAAAGCGGAAGTGATGAAAGGAAAATGCTCGCGAATTTGATACCACCACGATAAAAACAATTCTTCATGTTCTTGCTTTGTCGGCTGGGTTATCAACACAGCCATAAGTTCTCCCGAGAATTCTGATGTTCGAATCAGCAGAGTTCTTAGAAAACCCTCGTGAGAGCGTGGATCATATCCTTGGAGTGATAATTCATTTGATTTTTCATGAACGGCTTCAAGAAGAATATTTGCTTGTTCTCTTTGTAAATGACAATCATGGACATTGAGAATTTTATCAAATCTTCCAGGTATGTGTAAACCAAGTGCGAATCCTTTTGTGAATTCTTCATTGCTGGAAATTTGCTCTTCGGTAAGCCAAGAACTTGAACCAAAAGAGAATTCCATTTTATTTCGATAATGAAACTGCTTAGGAGAGGGAATCGTTTGTTCTATCGGAGGATGAGGAAATTTGCCTATTCGGGTGCAAACATCTTCTACAATTTGTCTTTTCCACGCCAATTGTTGATTATAATCCACATGTTGCCAAGAACATCCGCCGCAAGTTCCAAAATATTGACATGTAGGATCTATTCTATACTGTGAAGGCTCAAGAATTTCCTTGATAATGCCGTCTGCATATTTTTTTCTTTTGGATCGAATCTCAGCTATGACCGTATCACCTGGTGCGCCATATTTGATGAATCTCACAATTCCTTCTTCATTTCTGGCAATAGAAACGCCCTCATTTCCCATTGCCGAAATGGTGAGCGTTTCAAAAATGGGTTCCTGTTGTTTTCTTGCCATTATCAGGAATTCTCTGTTTGTGATTCGGCTAAAGTGGATCCGGTTGATTTTCTTCTTTGCAAGAAAAATGCAAGGATTAAACTTAAAGTAGTTGCAATATTGACACCAAGACTTATTGTTTTTCCTGTATCAAAGATATTACTGAGATATGTGAATTCAATGACATGTTTTCCAGGTGGTACAATTACTCCGCGTAAGGCATAATTTGTTTTATACACTTCTGTTGATTTGCCATCAATCTTGCAAGACCAACCCACAGGGAGAAAAACCTCAGACACATGAAGGAAATTCGTACCAGGATTATCAGTTGAAATAGTCAACTTGTGATTTTCAAAACCTGTTATTGTAGCTTTTGCATTCGCTCCTGCAGGTTGAATTTGTGAAGTCAAATCTTTCTCGATGAATGCTATGGCTCGAGGATTGAAATCACTATCGCGCAGATGATGAAGAATGGAAAGAGGAGTATCTTTCTTTACGGAATCAACAAAAAATGCTCTTGGTAGTACCGAAGCATTCTCATATACAATCGTTGGCATGGCTCCCTGTTCGGTTTGCATTGTTCCTTCAAAAACAGGTTTTACACCTTGTATAAGTTGTTGAGGAGCCGAAATATACTTGACATTTAGAAGATTCAACAAGAAGATATTCGTGATATAATTTCCACCACCACCTCCGGCAACATCCAGTAAATCTTGGTAGACTCGCATTTTTGCAGAATGATATCCATGCACATTTTGCAATTTGAAATATGCAGGAATATTTGTTTTTCCCATGCTCATATACACAAGATCAGCTACTCGATACAGCGATTTGTCTTTTTTGATGAATGATATGAATTCAGGCTGTGCAAATTCAGATTTAATGATATCTCCTTTTTCAACTTCCATTGGTCGGTAAGCAACTCTCCATAGATCTAGAAGAAGGTATGCGGCAATGGCAGTATAAAAAATGCCTTTTGACAATGCACCTCTTACATACAACATTGATATGATCATGACTGCAAGTCCAATGAATGAAGTCATGAGCCAATCTGATTTCATTTGCTCATATACGAATTCAAATAATTGTTCAGGTACTTTTCCTGCTGCTTGCATATCAGCTATATAACCTGATTCAGATACCATGAATCCTGAAACTAAAAGAATAACCATTCCACCCAATGCGGTTAGAATAGGGGTCTTATGTTGATTCCAGCCTTCATTTCTCCAATCATTCAGTGCAGACAAACCATATCCAAACAAAATTGGAATGGCAAATTGCATGACGCACAGAGCCATCATGGGTGCTCTGAAATTATTGAAACCAGGAAGATTATAATAGAATAGATCGAAAATAAGGGGGAAGTTTTTACCGAATGACAAGAATAGAGAAAGTAAGGCAAGGACAATGAGATAATGAATGAATATTTCTTTGCGATATGCAAAAATGCCCAATAATGCCAATGCAAGAACACCAATTCCCATATAATTCGCAGCATCTGTAAATGGCATTTGCCCCCAATATGGCTGAACTATTTGTCCGGCACTTGCACCTTTGGGTTTATACTCCAATTTCCCGAAACCAAAATAATTGGGAATGAGAAAAGTAAGTGTTTCCTCAGGACTAAATGACCAATTGGTAGCATATTCATAATCAAATCCACCTGTATTATCCTGCTTATTTCCTGTAACTTGTTCTATCGGGGCAGATCCTCGTGTTGAATATGGTTTGTATTCCAATACACTTAAATATCGATCTGCGGACATACCAAATGCTAATGCGCCGGCTATCATCAATGCAAAAGTGGAGCGAGCCACACCGAGTAGTGATTCTTTTTTGATCAAACTTGAAATGGTTGTGGCAATCAGATACAAAGCAAATGTTATGATCCCATAATATGCCATTTGAACATGCGTTGATTCAACCAACACATGTACTGCAATGATCAAAGCTGAAGCGTGAAAAAGTGACCAACCTGAGCGCAATCGTTCAAGGAATAATAAAATAAAAGGGAACATCGCCAAAGCAATTGGCTTTGTATTGTGTCCAATCATGATCCAAGTAATGATGAATGTTGAAAAGACGGCGGCAAAACCAACGGCATATGAAATAAATCGTTCTTTCCCTTTGGATCGCATCAGCAAATACATACCGATTGCATACATCATATAATGAAAAGCAATTCTTGCTGCATCATTATTGAATATGCCACCAAAGAGTTTTGCAGTTCCAAAATACAGTGTTGCCAAAAAGTCCCAGGATCTTTCACCTGTTGTCAAAAGTGCTGCATAACTTGGGAGACCACTAAAAATATAAGGAAGCCATTGAGGAAATTCTCCTTGTTCTTTAGCTTCATTCAGAAATGTCTCAAAGCTTGCTGATGCGATATTGTCTGATGCATTGAAATTACCACCTGTAAATAGGGCAGGACTCAAAAACAATATAACCGATGCAATGAGTGCAATGATATATGCAAGATCTCTATATCGTTCAGGAATAAATAGCATTGAACCACTATTTGATTTAGATGGTTTTTTTTCTTTTGCTTTAGACATGTCTGACTCTCCGTTTTGAAAAAGCCGAATACTCATGTAGAATATCCGGCATCTTCAAGTGTTATTTAGAATTCCATTGTAGATAGTTTTTCCATGGTGGCTTTTACATCATTTGCCGATTTAACCAAGGCTGCATTCTCATCTGCATCGAGAGTGATTTGGAAGATATCTTCCATTCCATTTTTCCCAATCTTGATTGGCACGCCAACCACGACATCATTCAAACCATACTCTCCTTGAAGCATTACGGCACATGGGAGGATTCTTCTTTTGTCTTTTACAATACATTCAACCATCTGTACTGCAGCTGCAGATGGTGCATAGTATGCACTACCGGTTTTGAGATGATTCACTATTTCGATACCACCATCTCTTGTTCTTTGAACAATTGAATCTATGCGATCCTTTGGCAATAATTCAGTGATTGGAACACCTGCGATTGTTGTATAACGTGGAAGAGGAACCATAGTGTCTCCATGTCCACCCAAGACGAATGCTTGAATATCCTCAACGGAAACATTTAATTCCATTGAGAGAAATGTGCGATAACGAGCTGTATCCAATACTCCCGCCATGCCCAGCACTTTGTTTCTTGGAAGACCGGTTTTCTTGAGTGTCACAAATGTCATTACATCAAGTGGGTTTGAGACAATGATGTAAAATGCATTTGGCGAATATTTGGCAGCTTGTTCTGCGCAAGAACCTACAATCTTTGCATTTGCAGCGAGCAAGTCATCACGACTCATTCCTGGCTTTCTTGCCAAACCGGCTGTTATGATGACGATTTCGGAATCTTTTGTGTCTTCATAAGAATTTGTACCTAGGATTCTACAGTCAGAGGCTTCTACAGGCATGGATTCATACATGTCTAAACCTTTGCCTTGAGGGATTCCTTCTGCAATGTCAAGAAGAACAACTTCGGTGGCAAGTTGTTTGTCTGCCAATCTCTGGGCAGTAGTTGCGCCTACATTTCCGGCGCCAATCACAGTCATCTTCATGAATAACTCCTTGTGGAATGAAAAGTATTATGTGAATAATTTGAATAATTCTAAATCTGTTAGCAAATCAGGAAAATCTCTTTTTAAATCGTCGATTGATTTATGTTCTAAAGAATGTGATATTTTAAGATGTTCCAACGCTTCTTCATGATTTCCTAGATAAGTATCCACTTTAGCGGACTCATATAGCAATTCAGCATTTGTCGAATACTCTTCAATGTATGTGTCAATCAATTCTTTTGCATCTTTATATTCATGCAATTCGATATAAGTACGAATGCAATCAATTGCGCATTCAATATTGTCGGGGGATAATTGCAAAGCTTGTTTATAGCAAATGATGCTTTCTTCGGGTCTGTGAATATTAAACAGTGCATCAGCTTTGGCTTGCCAGACATCAGCATAGCCTGGCTGTAATGAGAGTGCTTTATCATAGTCTGCGATTGCAGAAGCATATTCTTCTAAAGCATCATGGCATGACCCTCTGCCATAATAGGATTCATAATGCAGTGGATCATGGACAACTGCCATCGAAAATGCTTCTATTGCATCTCTGAATGCTCCCGTTTCTTCCAAAGTGCTACCGAGATTATGCCATCCGGCCACATCGGTTGACTCATATTCGAGTGATGTTCTATATGATTCAATTGCTTCCAATAATCTACCCAAAGAACCAAGTGCATTTCCTCGATTATACCAAGCACCTGCAAAGTCTTCTTTGATAGCCAATGCAAAATCATAACATGAAATGGCTGCATTGAATTGTTCTAAATGACACAATACAACTGCTTTATTAAACCAAATAACATGATCAAAAGGCTCAATCTCAAGATATTGATCATACCAAGTAAGTGCAACCTCATATTGTTCAAGGCAATCATTGCAGTAACCAAGATCTGATAAAGCATGTCGATGAAATTCTTCGCTATTAACCAAGAATGTGAAAATCTTGATTGCTTCTTGATACATCGATTGCTTTTCATAGTATTGGCCAAGTGCATATAGTACTTCATCATTTCCGGGGAATACATCCATCAATGAATGATACATTGAAATAGTCTCATCTTTTGTGAGTATATGTTCTTGCAACATGGCATGAGTGATATTGATCCCCGGATCATTTGGATTCAGTGCTTTTGCTTTATTGATTGAAATGAGTGCATTTGCTTTGTCATGAGCATGTACTTGAGCAAGACTTTTAATATGCCAAGCATCAGAAGAATAAGGAATCCTCTCAACTAATATATCGGCAATTTTTAATGCTGCACTTTGATCACCCTCTTCTATGCAAAAATGCACGAGTGCTTCCAATGTTTCATTTCCTGGAAGCGATCCTTTCCCTGTATCAAGCACATGAAGGCACTGCTTCAATACTTCTTTCAAGTATTGATTTTGCTTTTTTTTTGAAAATCCATCTTCTCCGATAGGATTCATGGCAATAAGTGCGAAAAGTTAGGGTTGGTTATTGCAATGATACGAGAACTATGGCATTTTACCAAAGAAAATGGCGCTTTTTGAAGCGCCATTAGTCAATTTAGTATGGTATTTACATCAATTTATGATCATGACAGGAAAATCAATGTCAATGTCGGATTCCAAGCTTTTTCGGATACCATCTTTTGTCATAGAATCATAATGAGAAAGAACAATATTCACTGAACCAATTTGTGATGTGGAAGTTGATGTTTGTACTTTGTAAGTCAGACCAACAGGGTGATTGTTTCTGTCTTTGTCAGTTATTTTCCATTCAATATTGTTTGAAATGACTGTGCTTGGAGTGAAGAAAAATTGATGTTTATAACTATTTCCTGCAATTTCGGTAGTTATATTCGTACGCGGATTCTTTGATTCATTGAATAACTGAATTGTACCAAGATATGATGTGTTTGCTTTTAGTTTGATAGTGTCAATTATGCTTGGCATTGCACCTCCTGGACCATCCAAATCCTTCCACAATGCTGAAACCGTGTCTGCTGAATTATTTTCATTGATCAAAGTCATAATGATGGTTGTTGCATAATCATGATCATTATCTTGATCGTGATTGTGGTCTGTTAGTCCACAAGATATTACAAGAAGGGAAATGCAAAGTGCAAAGAGAGTTGTTTTCATATATGTTTCCATGCAATTAGTGAATAGGGATTATGCATCGTATGATACAATTAAAACCTGTGTCTAGTGCGAAGTATCTATATCTGGATAAATAATCTCGATATGCGGTGTTAGCTATATTTTGAAATGATACATTCATTGCCAAGCCGCTGAGTGGGCCATGCAATAATGTTCCTCCAAGATTTATGTCAAAGAGTGAATAACTAGCGGGTGGATTGGCATAATCTAGATTGGGATCGAATCTATCCTGCCATCTAACATGCGTACCTCTTAATTCAATGTATGCATCACCAAAGATATTGAGAACATTTTCTCTGTGTGCATGAATTGCGGCACTTGCTCTATCTGCAGGTATGAGAAAAAGGGGATTTCCTGAAGATAGATTGTCGCCCCGCAGTAATGATCCCTGCAGTGAAAATGTCAACCAATCATCGAATGTATAATCACCTTGAATCTCTGTTCCGTACATTTTTGCTTGTACTTGATCATATCGAAATGTTGGGAAACTACCTCTAACAGTTACGGTTGGTCTTGTTCTATCCGGTTGAAGAAGAATGAATCCATCGAATTGATTGTGAAACAGTGAAATATCAAAAGAAACATCCTCAGAATCATAGATCAATGCCATATCAACTGTACGAGATTGCTCAGGTGACAAATCCCTTTTTCCAATTTCAAATTGCGCAGTACCGTGATGAATGTCATAGGAGTATAATTCGTTTACTTGTGGAGGACGCCAAGTTTGACCAAGATTTAGAGACATTCTCCATTCATCCTGTAATTGCCACATGAATCCGCCTCCCATTGATATACCCGAAAAATGCAATACTGAATCATTGATGAGTCGAGTTGGCGATGAAAATTTGTCGATGGAAATTTGTCTAGTGTCATATCTTATGCCACCACTTATGATTACATCATCATAGACTGCATTTGCGATAGCATACGTTCCAATTGCAGACATAAAATAATCGGGTATCAACACAACTTTTCCCATTCTTTTGTTTTGTTGAAATTGTGTTGCGATTCCAAATGTCATATTGATGTGTTCATGCAATTGAATATCCTTCAATTTTATGTCACCCGAATATGTTTCAAGCAATAGTCTCATTGCCGGTTTGATCAGCAATTGTTCCAATGCTTGAATTGAATCTTTGGGTACTCGAAGATTATGTGCATCGAATTCTGCACGGTCATTTCTCTGCCAACCATAAGTGGCTTCGAGTAATCCTATGCCTTCAAGAGGGATTATTCCTTGTATGCTTAAGAGGCGATGCTGAATTTGTTGTTTTGGGAAATCGATATCATAGGTGAAATCATATTCTTCAAATGGATGACCTCGTTCAATCGCCCGCAATAAATCGGAAGCATTGGAAATATGACTTCCTTTGAATATTCCTAATTCTGTGTCGAATATACTTGATGTTAACGTTATCTTTCCCCCGGATGATAGAGAGTACATACCCTGTAATTGACCATTAAGTTCGGTAAAGCCTGTATTCCCCAAGACATAATCAGCCGTTCTTGCATTACCCGCTTGCTTCCCGGATATCTGTCCACGAATGCCAAATGTATTGCCATTGTCTTGTTTGTGAGCCCATGACAAAGAAGGAGAAATAGCTCCTTGCCAGTTATTGCTTTGTCCTTGGATAGTTACAGAGGCTGAAAGGTGCGAAGTGTCAGGGATTTGAGGTGGAATAATTCGAATCATCCCTCCCATTGCACCGGGTCCATATTCCACTCCAGCTGCGCCTTTCAAGATTTCAACTGAACCAATTGAAAATGCGTCGATCTCCGGTGCATGTTCTGAACCCCATTGTTGTCCTTCCTGTGCAATCCCGGCATTGCTGATAAGTAATCTTTGACTATGCATTCCTCGAAGTATTGGTTTGGATATGCTTGGTCCTGTTTGAAGTGTATGTAGTCCGGTCACCCGTTTCAATGTCTCACCCAAAGTTTGCCCTCGATGTTTATCGAGTTCTTCGCTATTGATGATATTGACCTCCTGTGATCCTACTCCGTAGATTGAATTTCTATCTCCTGTTATATGAACAGCGTTTCCTTTGAATTCGGATTGTTGAAGAATTAATGTAATTGTTGTATCAGAATTCGATCCAGGAATTAGAATGCTTCCTGAAACATAACCGGGTTTTGAAAAGGTTATAGTTTGTTCAGTATTGGAAATACGAAAATCTGCATGACCTGATTTATCAGTCATCACACCAGTCATGCCATTTGTAATTCTAACTGATGACAGTGATTTTTTACTATGTTGTTGAAGTTGTATTGTGTTAATGTGCAATACCCTGCTCTGTGCTAGCACAATAGTTGGCAGAGAGAAATTGATAAGCAACAAAGAAAACACAATACCGAAAATATTGAAATACATGGTATTGCTCCTCAATGAGAAAATATGTTGTCTTATGCTTATGCTAAGGGTGGTGCTCGAGAGGAAGTTTTTTCTAATGAAGTAGATGTAAAAGATAGAGTGGGTAGGCAGTAATAGGGAACTAAACTTGAGGAATTGATAAATGTTATCACATCAAATGAATCAACAGCAATCTTTAGAACTGCATCGCAAATATCACAATGATGTGAATACTTTGATTGTTCACTTGTTATGCTGATTTCATGATCTTCATGCAGTATAGGATGGGCGTGAACTACAAAAGCCCCAATCTGAGCGATTAGGGCTAATGTAGTTAGAATCGATATGATAGATTTAAGAATCAATTACAACTCGATGGTTGATTCATTCATTTTTTCTAAGTTTTGTACGATTGCTCTTAGGCAGGATGATGCAAGAACTCCATCAATAACTCTGTGATCATATGTAATGGAGACATACATCATTTGTCTGATTGCAATGAGATCTTCTCCATTTACTTCGCGAACAACCGGTCTTTTCTGTACAGCGTAAATACCAATAATTGCTGTTTGTGGCTGATTGATGACAGGCGTACCAAAAAGACTTCCCCATGCACCCATATTGGTCATGGATATTGTTCCACCGGAAATTTCATCAGGAGATAACTTCTTACCACGTGCTCTTTGGGCCAAGTCATTGATCGATCTGCTTATGCCACCAAGATTCATCATGTCGCTATTCTTGATGACAGGTACAATCAAATTGCCATCATTCAATACAGTCGCAAAACTCAAATTGATTTTTTTATGACGAATGATATTGCTACCATCAACACTCACATTTACAAGAGGGAATTGCTTTACCGCATCAACGATTGCTTTTGCAAAGAATGGAGTTAATGTAAGTTTAAATCCTTCTCTTTGCTCAAATGCTGTTTTATGTCTTTCTCTGAAGTTGACGAGTTGCGTCACATCAGCTTCGCCTACACTTGTAACATGAGGCGATGTCTGCTTCGAGCGAACCATGTGATCGGCAATGATTTGACGAACGCGATCCATAGGAATGACTTCAACATCCTGACCCCATTGTGCAAGCGTTGTCGAATCGGCAGGTTTTGCAACATATGTTTGTACTGGAGCAGGTGCAGGCGCAGGAGTTGCTGAAACAACCGGAGCCGGTGCTGGTACACTTTGAATTGTGGCCTGTGTGGAACCGGTACCTCTCTTGCTCAAGTAAGACAGAATATCATTCTTTGTGACTCTTCCTTCCAAACCAGACCCTGAAATTGCATCCAATTCCTGAAGTGATATTCCTTCAGATTCAGCTATTGTACGAACAAGTGGGGAATAGAATCGTGATCCACTGGTTCTGGGTATGGATGTTATTGGTGCAGATTGTTCGCTATGAACCGGCGCCACTTGAATTGGCATAGGTTGAGTAGGAGCAGCTTGAACAGGTGCAGGTTGTGATGGAGGTGCTGGCGGGGGACTGCTTTGAACAGCAGCACCGGCAGAACCTAATCGTGCAATAACCGCACCCACTTCTACAGTGTCACCTTCGGCTGCCAATAGTTCAGTGAGTGTGCCTGCAACTGGTGAAGGCACTTCGGTATCAACTTTATCTGTTGAAATTTCCAGTAGAATCTCATCACGTTCTACTGTATCACCGGGTTTCTTTAACCAACGGAGAATTTTACCTTCCTGAATTGATTCTCCCATTTTAGGCATCACGACATCTGTTTGAGTTCCGGTTGAAGCCGAAGCTGCAACAGGAGCCGGAGCGGGAGCTACTACAGGAGCCGGAGCGGGAGCTACTACAGGAGTCGGAGCGGGAGCTGCAACAGATGCTTGTGCATCAGTATTTAATTCCGCGATGATTGTTCCTACTTCAACTGTATCATTTTCTTGAGCCAAGATCGCTGTCAATATGCCGGCAGAAGGTGAAGGTACCTCGGTATCTACCTTATCCGTGGAAATTTCCAAGAGGATCTCGTCGCGTTCGACTTTATCGCCGGGTTTCTTCAACCAGCGTAAAATTTTGCCTTCCTGAATGGACTCGCCCATTTTTGGCATCACGACGTCAACTTTCATCTACTGTACTCCTAGAAGCGGTGTGTAATATCTTAGGTGATGGAATAATGGCAAATTAGCGAAATTCCGTAGATTTACCAATGTTCTTAACAGTCACATCAAGTTCAAAATTCCTTCTTTTGTCCACCAAGTTTGTTTATACATGCAGAATTCAGGTCAGATAGATCAGCAAAATGAGGAAATCGAAGGCGAGCCGCTTCTCATTGGACTGACCGGTGGAATAGGTTCAGGGAAATCAACGGTTGCTCAAGTCTTTGAAGATGCGGGATTTCCGGTGATTAATGCCGATGTAGAAGCACGTTTCATCATGGAACATGATCCGCTGGTGAAAGAACGCTTGATTCAAAGATTTGGTGAATCTACATATACCAAAGAAGGTACTATCCATACTGATTATCTAGCTTCATTAGTTTTTGAAGATAACAATAACAAATCTTTATTGGATTTGAACTCAATAGTTCATCCTGCATTATTGGACCATGTATTTACCAAAGCAGGTGAATTGGCTGATTTGAATGATGTTGTTATCATTGATATAGCATTGCTCTTTGAGTCTAATTTAGAGGATGGATTTGATTATGTGATTGGGGTTATTACCACCCCGGAATTGAGATATGAGCGTCTCATAAAAGACAGAGGTATGACAAAGTCTCAAATTGAAGGAAGAATAAAGTCGCAAGTGAGTGATGAAATTCTGAAAGAACATTGCGATTTTTTGATCGAAAACAATGGCTCCAAAGAAGAACTTGAACATGCAATACAATATTTGATAGAAATTCTCCCATATTTGCCCAATACTACTATTGAATAAGACCTTCAATCAATGAGAATTACGCGATCAATCATACCCAATCTTTTTACGCTTGCAAACTTGTTTTCAGGATTTTCTGCAATTGTTGCTATTTCTGAAGGTGATCTTCAAAGAGCAGGCATGTTTATTTTGTTTGCAGGTATGTTTGATGTTTTAGATGGAACTATGGCAAGATTGACTCGCTCCACTAGCGAACTTGGAGTTGAATTGGATTCATTGTGTGATGCAGTTTCATTTGGTGTGGCTCCATCCTTCCTTTTGTATTCTACTGTCTTGTATGTTATAGGGCCTATTGGCGTATTGATTGCGTCACTTTCTGCTTTGGCTGGAGTGTATAGATTGGCAAGATTCAATGTGCAATTGGCGGGTTTTGAAGACAAATTATATTTCTCTGGCATGCCAATCCCTTCAGGTGCCTTGATTTTGGTCTCCTATGGGATTTTTATTGTTCCATCAGGCTTGATTCCTCCCGATTATGTACTCATCACTACAACATGTATCGTGATTGTTGTTGCATTGGCAATGATTAGTACAATTAAATTTGACAATATCCCAAAACCAACGATTGCCTCATTCAAAGAAAGACCTTTGATTTTTGTTTTAGGATTACTTGCATTTGCATTGACAATCTACAGCAAAGGAGCATATTTATTTTATGTGATGTGTGGGTATATGCTGTTGGGGATGATAAGAGCCTTGATATTCATGATTGGGAAAAAGGTGACTCAAGATGAGGAAGGGGATACACTTGAAGATCCTGATGAGAATCCATTCGATCTTTGATTCAACTGTCGCCTCGTAATCTTCGAATCATTTCTCTTGACTTTCTGGCATATTGGGACGTAGGAAATCGAACTAGTATGTCTGTAAGTATCGTTATAGCTTCCGAAATCTGTTGTTTTTGGATGTATATCTCTGCAATAAGAAACAGTATTTTATCAGTCTGAATACTCTCAGGATATTCCTTTATAAATACTTGACTTTCCTCCAAAGCAATGACTACATCAATGTCTTTCATTAACTCGCATAGACAATACTGAGCCTGTTCTGCCAATTCCGTACCCTTGGTGTTTAAGACTATTTCTCGATATGTGTCAATTGCTTTTGAGAAATTCTTTTGCTTCACATACATCATTGCCTTTCCCCAAGAAAGTAAACCCGCCTGAAATTGTTTATGTTGTTCAAGAAAAAGTGATAATTCAAGTGCATCATTTGATATGTCTGAATCCGTTTTGCCGGCCAAACTCACTAAGATTGCTTTTGATGAATCTATAAAACCCTTGAAGAATAAAATTTGTGCAAATAAGAATCGAGACTTATCAGATTCTTCTGGGTTCATATATTGATACATTGTTGAAGTTTGTTGAGCAAGCTCAATTGCCATGTCTAAATCATTTGAAACAATCGACATTTCTATGATTTGTGTCGCTGCTCTTGCACTTATGGGATAGTTTTTAAAGGAATTCATCACTTGTTCAAAGTTTTCTCTTGCTTCATTTATGTCATTGAGATAGGTAAGTTGCAATACACCTATGCGATACATGCACTCTGCGGCAAATTGTCCATTTGGTGACTGAGCAAGTATATCTTTATAGCGATTAATAATTGTTTGAATTTCGGTTTTGGATATCTCCGCATTTGACGTCGATTGCAAACGTTGATCCATTGACTTGGCATAGCCATAGAGTGCGGTTGAAAAATAAGGATTGTTTTTCCCTCTGTCGAGTATATTTCCATAAGCATTCATGGCAATGTCAAATAGACCATCTTTCAGAGTAATATCTGCGAATTCAAGAATCTCCCGACCCTGCAAACCAAGTCCATTATCTATGGAAAATGCTTGCTGAAAAGCTTTGTCATATTGTTTTGTTTCGCGCAAAAACCATACATACACTTTTGAAAAGGCAAAATCACTTTTGGACAATGAGGCAAGTTCAGTTTCTATCACTGAGACTGCTTCCTGATTAATGAGTAATGCTGCTATTCTTCCTTGAATGATGCCGTATTGTTGTTGTTGTTTGAAGAGATTGGTGATTTCCTTTATGCCAAGCTCTACATTTCCCATTTGAACATATAACATACTTAACTCATCTGCATAAGCATGTTTCATGTTTTTGAGCTTTGATCTCCCTTTGGAATAAGTAGACAATGCATTGTCAAAAGCACCAATGTCAGATTGAGATTGTGCTATAAGTCGAATGGCATTGTCAATTTCAAAATCATTGCCAAGTAGATCGACAGCATTGATAGCTAATTCAAAATATTGCTGAGATTTTTGGGGATTATTCGATTTCTTTGCTGTAACAGATGCAAGGCAAAAGAGATCAATTGATTGTCTTTTTCCCAATTCAATCTCAATTAAAGGCATAAGTTCGAGATATCTTTGCAAAGCGGATAATGACCTTGCAACCCCTTGAAAATAAATTGGTTCACCTGGGTTTTCGGAAAGTAGTTCTTGGAATAAGCGAGCTGCATTTCGGAAATCACCTTGTTGTTCGTATGTGATTGCCAATTGATATTTTTCTGATTTCCTTTGTTGAGCAAATCCAAATGGAGAGCTCATCAAGAACATCAAGATGAGAAATGTGGTGAATATACGTTTCACGTTTATCTGCGAACAAAAAGAGACGTGGTATGTCTGAACATCCCTGATGACAGTTCGCAAATATACATTCCTGAAGTAAATTGAGATACATCAACAGGGATAACATGTTTTCCAGCTTGAATATACCCATTAAACAAATCACCTGAATATGTACCTAGTGAATTGTATAGTCGTATCTGAATATGACAATCTTTTTTAACTTCGACATGGATATTTCCGCTATTTGGTACATTGTAATTTTCTGAATAACGAATGCCATTATTACCATATGCCATGATTGGATCATTGAGAGATGATATGGGACTTTGTAAATAAGGCAAAGGAACTACTCTTTCATTTAAAATTGTTTTTGAATCTTCAGCACTTCCACCAAACCATGTTTGAATGATTTCAGAATATAATCTGCGATAATCAATATTCCGATTCAAATCGAAAGCCAGATCGCCATTATTATTCAAATCTGAAAAATCTGGATTTGCTCCAAAAACATTCGCTTGAACACGAGTACCAAATGCGAATTGTACCGATGTGGTGCCATGATCAGTTCCATTTGAACCGTTTTCATAAGGCCTTCTTCCAAACTCCGAGACAGTCAAACCAACAACGCGATTTGCAAAACCCTGTTTTACGGCATCATCCATAAATAAACTTATTGCATTCGCCAATTGATTTAGCAATGCTGGATGTTGTCCATTATTGTTCATGTCTTGCTGTTGAACATGCGTATCAAAACCACCGATTTGAGCAAGATAAACTTTGGTTTTCAAGCCGCCTGAAATCAATTTGGAGATAATGCCCATTTGGCGTACCAAACTTCCTTTGGCCCCATTGCTGATGGCATAATCAATCCCGGGTGCATTAATCCCTTTTGCCCAAGCTTCTTCTATGACTTTATTATAAATATCACCTTTCTTTGCAATTGAACGAATATAGTTGTACTCATTGTCATAAGGCGTAGTTCCATTCATCAAAGGGAAATCTGATCCTGTATTTCCTTCTTTTACAAATTGATCAACATCGCCGATTGCAAGGCCCATATCTCCTTTGTCGCTTTGTAATAACATTGACAAGGACCCACCCAATTGTAAACAAAGAGGATGATCCGGCATGACAATGGGGAAGTCTGGATAATTATTTTCAAACAATCTACCTATCCATCCTTCATTTAGTCGGGTTTCACCGTTTGAATCATTGAGTCCGCTAAGCCAGATGTCTGTTGAGCGAAAATGAGAAAGATTTGGATTCTCATAACCCGTACCCTGAATAACTGCCAATCTTCCTTCTTCAATAAGTCCAAGAAAACCATTTCTATGAACACCATCAACTAGTGCCGGGTGGAAATAGACATCGGAATTCAATATTTTTTTTGGTCTTCTATTTGTGATTGGATTATCCGTTCTTACTGCAATATTAGGTCTGATTTTAATGTATTCAGGGTCATCTGCAGGTATGATTGTGTTCAAACCATCATTACCACCAAACATTTGAATGATAATCAATATTGCATCATTGTCTATGCCGGCAGCACCAAGTGCTCCTATTGGATTTTGTGCAAAGATTGGAATTGAACCAAATGATGCCGCTGCTCCGGCCAATGCACCGGCTTTGAGAAGAGTTCTGCGTTTCATGATGAATATACTCCCGGAAGCATTAACATAATTGGAAAGCTGGATTTTTTGTTATTGCTTGAAGCAAGGCGCGCATGCCTCTGGCTGCAGCAACAGTACCTTTCACCATATCAGACCATTCATACACCGGCTGATTTTGTAATAACTGTTGATTTGTGTAGATATCCAATACTTCTTGTGGAGGAAGTTTCGGAAAGAACAATATGGTGACATCTTTTGTTAATTGAACAGCATCATCATATGAATTGAACGATTTGATGAATGCAATTAGTTCAGCATCTGACATCTGAGTAATGAGGTCTTTAGAAAATTTCACTCTGTTTGGGAAAGTTTTTGTTGTTATCCAGCGATGATGTGCCTCCCAACCAAAAACTGTGGGTGGATCAATCAACACTTCTTCCATCGCATTTAGATTACCCGGAATATTTGAAAGAGGTTTATTTGTTAAGCGAGATAATCCACATATCAGTTCTGTAGGACTCTTAATTTGAGCTCCAATGATATTCTCATTGAAGAAATGCTCACTTGATAGCATTGCATGGAAGAGAGGGTACAATTCAAAATCTTGATCTGTGAAATAAGTTCCACATTCTTGTATGAATTTTATAGCATCATAACTTGGATTGCTATAAAAGAAATATCGGTAGATTTTACCCGATATAAATCTGCCAATAGCTACTTTTCTAATATCAAAGAGAATATTGAGCAATTCTCTGATCTCTTCAGTTTTAACCAAATATTCTGTATTAAAAGCAGGATCGCGTGCAGGAATGGATCTTCCCATGAACTGCTTCGCTTCTGTATCATGGTCGCTTGGATTGAAATAAGAATTATATATACCATTTCTTGCAGGTTCGTCATTATATCTTGCAACTTTCCAGCCCGTTAATACCCGAGCAGCCTCTTTGACATCACCTTCTGTATAATGCCCGATGCCGGTTGTATACAATTCCATCAATTCTCGGGCATAATTCTCATTGGGTTTTCGATTCGTATTGAGTATACCACCAAGATAAATCAGCATGCCCGGATCAAGGGTTACATCCTCTACGAATTTCTTGAAATTCCCTAAGCGATTCTTTCTAAACATTGCTAATTGTCTAAATAGAATTTGCGGAGGGATATATGCATCATCATAAGAAAATTCGGTGGTGAAATGTCCTGACCAAAAATGAACTAGTTTTTCAACACTTGGAGTTGATTCCCCGATCATCAATCGAATCCACCAAGCTTGAAGATCATTGTGATAATTTTTCCATTGACCTTCGATTTGGAATCTCGTATAGATGTCCGCTCCATATGGATTTTCTGTTACCGCATCAATCCAACTTGGTGAGGACTTTGGTTGATATTCATTATTTGAATCCCCAAGAAGTATTGTTACGGCTTCTTGAGCGGTCTTACCAATGAAGGAATCAATCTGTTGATGTGTTGGAGAAAAAGAAAGTCTGCGAAGCAAATGTGCTGCAGTTACACTATCCAATGGTTTATCATAGGGTTTGAGCGTATCTGATAAAGTCATCTCACTTTTTTTGATGAGATTACCTCGCAAAAATTCTCTTCTGTTGATGGTATTGTCTTTCATGGTATTGCTCATTGAGTAATAGGGGGTGAGCATCGAACGAACTAATCCCAATTTACACTTAAAATTATCATTTCCAATACTGAAATATATTATATAATATGGTTTAATCTGTATGTTATTCTTAAATTTTTCAGTGCTACTAGCAAAACATAGTGCTATTTAGGTATAATCGCTATTTTGCAGATGGGTATTTTTGGATCTATTCATGCCTTTTCCTGCTATACTATTCTTTCTGAAATCTTTGATGATACTGAGTTTGGCATGTATCATCAATATGAATTCTACAAGTTCTCAAACCGTAAGAACCTGGAAGAAAGTACCTTTGCCACAATCCATAGCAAATGGATACTTTTTGGATATCTTTTTTTTACCATCTGATTCAGATCATGGTTGGGCATGTGGTTTCGATGGTCATATCGCAAGAACTACAGATGGTGGAAATACTTGGCGAGCTTCCATTATAGCAGGGGGTCCATTTCTTGAAAGCATTCATTTCGTTGATTCAATTCATGGTTTTACATCAGGTCCGGGTGGTGTTTTCAAAACGCTAGATGGCGGATTGACATGGCAGGACATTGGTGTAAATAATCTAAATAGTCAAGTGTGGGGATGTTATTTTGTTGACAAGGACAATGGTATGTTCGTTGGAGGTGGTTGTAATCTTACTGAGCAATTGTTTGCAAGAACAACAAATGGTGGTAGCAGTTGGACATTTTTTGATGGAAATGAATTTGAATCAGGATTAGCAGATGTTATCCTTTACTCAAAAGATGGACTCGGATATGCTGTTTCAAGCGGTTTGCTTTGGCGAACATTGGATGGTGGAAAATCATGGTCTGTTTTTGCAACTATATCAGGACCTCGTGCATGGGCAGAAGAGCTGACACATATCAACAATTCATTTCTTACTCCTTTTGCCGGCGATGATTGTTTTGGAGGGGCTCGCAATGTAGGTGGTGCAAATTTTACAACAGACAATGGCAAGAGCTGGAATACATTTACCACAAACAAATCAATGTTTGGTTCTTTTCTGATTGATGAAAAGAAAGGGTGGATATGCGGTGATTTGGGAGAAGTGTTATACACTTCAAATGCAGGTATACAATGGGATAAGTACAATTGTGGCTTGAATGGCGCTAATATCGACGATATGTGGTTTGTAAATGATAGCTTGGGATGGGCGGCCGGCCAAGGTATTTTTAAGTTTTCTTACACTGAATTACCCAGAGATTTTATAAAGAACCCACCAATGCCATATTGCTTTGGTGATACAGTTCGCCTTGAACTCACTGATGAATTTGAAAATATTGTTTGGAATTCCAGTGGAAGTTCACAATCAACTACATTTATTACAACAAATACTACCGTCATTGTTAGGGCATTTCACAAACCAACATGTACGATTGTTTATGATACATTGAATGTATTGTTTAATAATCCGGTTCAAGCAAAGTTGAATATCAGAAAAGATACCATTCTTTGTGAAAATGACATTATCACAATCAAGGTGGAAGGCACCTATGATTCATTGTTATGGTATGATGGAACCAATGATACTGAAAAAGTTTACAATAGAAATTCTAATCCATCCGGGTTATATGTAGATGTGTTTGATAGTTTGAAATGCTCAAGAAGATTAAAAATTCCAACTATTGCATGGAATAATACAAGAAAACCAATGATACAACATAGCGGAAAAGCCATTTTGTGCAATTCAGATTCCACTGAGTTAGTCGCTCCTTCCGGATATCGGTCATATGTATGGAATACGGGTGATACAAAGCAATCCATTATGGTAAAAGATGCAGGAAGATATCATGTTGTATTAACAGATTCTATTGGTTGTTTACTGTTTTCAGATACATTGACAATTGAAAAAGTTGACCTCGATAATTATTTATCCACTTCAATATCAGGTAAAACTTCTTTGGAATTTGATACAACCATTGTAAGCGGTAAAACATGCATCACATTGACATTCACCAATAAAAATGCCATTTCAAATTATACTCTTGAATTACCATACATTAGGAGAAATATTGAATTTTCAATGCCAATGAGTCAGTTTCCTATAAACATAAAACCACTTGATTCATTGACATTGGACATATGCTTCTCTCCTGATTCAATAGGGATATGGAGAGATACGATAGTGTTTAGAGATACCTGCTCCTCTCTTGTTTATCCCCTGATCGGTTATGGAAAACCGTTTGAAATCAACGATTTCATTAAATGTGGCATAGAAGTGAATTCACATGTAATTTCCAATGGGCAGGCTTTGTATTGTGAGTTTTTACCTCATCCGATTCAATCAAATTCCTTTCTTATGTTAAAACACGATATATATGTCCAATCGATTGACTTCTATGATGTATATGGGAGAAAACATCGAATTCCTATGCAATCGTACTTTTCCGTGAATCGCCAGATTCCATTTACATTCGATATTCCATCCGGAATATATGTTCCTTTAATCCACACAAATGTTGGAATCATTCAAATGAATCCCATCATGATTTCACCATGAGTTTATGAACATTTCATTTAAAACAATGTGGACTCTATCGAATATTCTTAGCATATCAAGAATGGTAATGGCACCATTTATGTATGTATTCATATTTTATGGATATCCCACATCCTGGGTCTATAGTTTGGCTCTCCTTGCTTATGTGTCTGATTTGCTTGATGGCTATGCTGCCCGGTCTAGAAATGAAATCACTGAATGGGGCAAAGTTCTGGATCCATTAGCTGATAAAATCTTCGTTGGAGTCACCTCAATTGCCCTTGTCGAGGTAGGTCAATTGTCGTTTTGGTATATTGCAGTAGTAATAGGTAGAGATTTACTGATTGTGATTGCTGGATTGATATATGCAAGAAAAGCTAATTTCGTCCTGCCTTCGACTTTCATCGGAAAATCAACGGTATTTTGGATTGGAATGGTATTATTCGCCGCATTCTTTCAAGTCAATGCAGATATTTTGAAAATACTGTATGTAATATCCTCAAGTTTGATTGCCTTCTCTCTTTTCCATTATGGAAATCGTATGTTCATTTCGATTCGGAATAGCTAATGGGTTTTTTTGATTCCTTTAAAAAGACAGTTTCTTCAATTGCCGATTCAACCGGCTTAACAAAATTGAAGGAAGGTCTGCAAAAAACACGTACAATCTTTGTAGATAGATTGCTCACAGTGCTTGGTGCCGGCCGAAAGATTGACGAAGCCTTATTATCAGAAATAGAAGAAATCCTCATCACTTCAGATATAGGTGTTGCAACAACACTACATATCATGCAGAATGTAAAAGACAAAATCAAAAGGGATGCTGTTGATGATTCTGCTTTGATTTATGCGATGATCAAGGATGAAATCCGCTCGATACTAACATCGGTGGCATATGATGAATCAACAGAATATTATTCATCGCATATTGCAAAACCATTTGTCATCATGATGGTTGGTGTAAATGGTGTTGGAAAAACAACCACCATTGGAAAATTATCATCAAATTTCAAACAAGCCGGAAAACAAGTATTGATTGGAGCTGCTGATACATTTCGAGCGGCTGCAAATGAACAATTAGAGGTATGGGCACAAAGAGCCGGGGTAGAGATCATCCAGCAACAACATGGAGCTGACCCCGCTGCAGTGGCTTTTGATACAGTGCAGTCTGCATTGTCTCGAGATTCTGATATTGTCATCATAGATACCGCTGGTCGATTGCACAATAAACTTGGACTGATGCAAGAGCTTGAGAAGATATCAAGAGTGATGAAGAAAAAAATACCCGATGCACCACATGAAGTACTATTGGTGATTGATGCCACTACCGGACAAAACGGTTTGCAACAAGCCAAGGAATTTGCCAAAGTTTCTGAAATTACCGGAATTGTCCTGACAAAACTCGATGGTACAGCAAAAGGGGGGATCATCATACCAATAGCCCATGAATTGCAATTACCGGTTAGATTCATTGGAGTTGGAGAAGGAATACAAGATCTACAGTTTTTTAATCCTGAAACTTTTGTTGATACGCTGTTCGCAACCGGAAAACCCTTGACAGAAGACTAAAGCATGATTGAATTATCCACCAATATTGGATATGGTTGCTCAAATTTCAATATTTGTATCCGCTTGGAATTCTTCCCACAAAATCTCTAAAAATCATTCATGCCACGCAGAAACGATATACAATCAGTTTTGGTAATAGGGAGCGGCCCAATAGTCATTGGCCAGGCATGTGAATTTGATTATAGTGGCACGCAAGCTTGTAAAGTGTTGAAAGAAGAGGGGTTTAGGGTATCATTGGTGAATTCGAATCCTGCCACCATCATGACAGATCCCGTTTTTGCAGATGCCACCTATATTGAGCCAATTACACCTGAATACATCGAAAAAATAATCGAAAAAGAAAGGCCTGATGCAATATTGCCGACGATGGGTGGCCAAACGGCACTCAATGCAGCAATGCAATTGCATGAAAAAGGCATACTTGAGAAATATAATGTTCGCCTCATAGGCTCAAATGTTGAAGCCATAAAAAAAGCAGAAGATCGTGAGTTATTTCTCGAAGCCATGAAACGTTGCGGATTGGAAATGCCAAGAGGTGGATTTGTTAATTCCTATGAAGAGGCATTGCAACTTGTTGATATGGTTGGATTTCCGGCAATTATCAGACCATCCTTCACCCTTGGAGGTTCTGGTGGCGGAATTGCCAAATCAATCGATGAGTTTAAAGAAATCGTTACATCAGGATTAATTGCCAGTCCGGTTCATAGGGTCTTGATAGAAGAATCCATACTTGGTTGGAAAGAATTTGAACTTGAAGTGATGCGTGATACTGCAGATAATTGCGTTATCATTTGTTCCATTGAAAATGTTCATCCGATGGGAGTGCATACAGGTGATTCGATAACTGTGGCACCGGCACAAACATTGACCGATCGAGAATATCAAAGAATGCGCGATGCTTCAATCAAAATCATGCGTGAGATTGGTGTTGAAACAGGAGGTTCCAATGTACAATTCGCTGTCAATCCTAAAGATGGCAGAATGATTGTCATTGAAATGAATCCACGCGTATCAAGAAGTTCGGCTTTGGCTTCCAAGGCCACAGGTTTCCCGATAGCAAAAATTGCAGCAAAATTGGCTATAGGATATACACTTGATGAAATCTTGAATGATATCACAAAGAAAACTCCCGCATGTTTTGAACCTTCCATCGATTATGTGGTGACAAAAGTCCCTAGATGGGATTTTGAGAAATTCGAGAATGTCGAAGATATTCTCGGAGTTCAAATGAAATCCGTCGGTGAAGCAATGGCAATTGGAAGAACTTTCAAGGAATCATTCCAAAAAGCATTAAGATCCATTGAGAAAGGTCGCTTCGGCTTCGGTTATGATTCTGTCGAATATATAGATCAACAATACGATGAAGCTCGAGTTGATGACATTAGAGAAAAGCTTAGCAGACATACCTCAACATCAATATTCACGCTATGCGATGCATTACGATTTGGCATGTCAACCGCAGAGATCCATGGTATTTCAAAATATGATCCATGGTTTATTGAGCAATGTCGAGAAATTGTTGATGCAGCAGAGTATGTGAAAACCAAGCAATATTCCATTGAATCCATTCCATCTGATATGTTAAGATATCTGAAGACGATTGGTTTCAGTGATGTACAGTTGGGTTTTCTCTTTCATTCTACGGAAGAATCTGTCAGAAAGAGAAGAAAGACAGATGGAATTATTCCGGTTTATAAGACAGTGGACACATGTGCAGCCGAATTTGAATCGGATACTCCGTATCATTACTCTACTTATGATGCAGAGAATGAAGCTATTCGTTCAGATGAAAAAAAGATCGTTATCCTTGGAAGTGGACCCAACAGAATAGGACAGGGTATTGAATTCGATTATTGCTGTGTACAAGGAGTATTTGCTGCAAGGCAATCAGGATATGAAACTATTATGATCAATTGTAATCCTGAAACGGTTTCAACTGACTATGATACAACAACCAAACTATATTTTGAACCTTTGACATTCGAAGATGTCATGAATGTCATTGAATTTGAACAGCCTAATGGAGTGGTCGTCACTTTCGGTGGCCAAACCCCACTGAAACTTTCAAAAAAATTGGTTGAGAACAATGTACCTATCATTGGGACTTCACATGATGGAATCGATTTGGCAGAGGATCGCAAACGATTCGGTGTATTATTGGACGAATTGAAAATTCCTTGTCCGGACTGGGGTACAGCATTTTCCGTAGATGAAGCATTGCTCATTGCCGACAGAATTGGTTATCCAGTACTTGTAAGACCAAGTTATGTATTGGGTGGCAGAGCCATGCACATCTGCTATAGGGAAGAGTCATTAAAATCTCATGTTGAAGATGCATGCAAACAGTTTCCTGATACTCCAATTCTTATTGATAGGTTTCTCGAGCAAGCCTATGAGTTCGATGTCGATGCTGTGTGTGATGGTGATCAGGTTGTAATTGGCGGAATGATGCAGCATATTGAAGAAGCCGGTGTGCATTCAGGTGATTCCAGCTGCGTTTTACCGCCTTATACGATATCAAATGAACAATTTGACATCATGACCTCATATACAAGAAAGTTGGCAAAAGCACTCAATGTCATTGGTCTTGTTAATATTCAATATGCAGTTCAAAATGGTGAGATTTATGTACTCGAAGTAAATCCTCGTGCATCGAGAACAATTCCGTTTGTTGCAAAGTCAACGAATGTAAATTTATCTCAAATTGCAATGAGACTCATGTTGGGAGAAAAACTTGCAGACATAGATGTACGAGATTTTTCTTTGTCTGCCAAAAGAGTTGCCATCAAAGAATCAGTCTTTCCATTTATAAAATTCCCAAGAGCCAATGTCTTCCTTGGACCTGAAATGCGTTCCACAGGAGAAGTAATGGGAATTGATGTCACCTTTGGTAAAGCAATCATCAAATCAAGAATTTCTTCAGGGAATAAATTGCCAACAGAAGGAACGGTGTTTGTTTCTCTCAGTGATCTAGAAAAAACCATCAGAGCCGCCGATATCATGTCAGGCTTCAAGGACCTTGGATTTACGATAATGGCAACAAATGGCACTGCCGACTTCTTGGCAGAGCATGGCATTGAAACCATGAGGGTTCGTAAACATTATGAAGGAAGACCAAGCATCATCGATCATATTGTAGCCGGTGATGTGCAATTGGTGATAAATACACCGATTGGTGAATATGCAAGATTTGATGAACATATCATGGGGCAGACCGCTTTGAAACATTCTGTGCCATTTTTCACAACCTTGGCAGCCGCATTTGCTTCACTTTCCGGAGTGCAAGCATCCAGACATGAGCACCCCGAAGTTCGGTCATTACAAGATTATTTTGGACGTTCCAAACATAGCGGCATATAATGTCAACACATGAAAATAAGATATGGACAGTTGTAGACATCATTCGATGGGGGACAGAATACTTTGGGGGAAAAGGGGTGGATAGTCCAAGATTGACTATTGAATTGTTACTCTCAGAAGTTTTGCATTGCACGAGATTGCAATTGTATCTCATGCATGATAGACCACTCACTCAGGCCGAATTGAGTTTTCTTCGTGAAACATGTACCCGCAGAGCGAAAAGAGAACCATTGCAGTATATACTTGGTAAAACGGGATTTTATGGATTGGACTTTGACCTTTCACCTGATGTATTAATTCCAAGACCCGAAACGGAAACGCTCATAGATACAGTGCTGCAGTATTGTTCAACAATATCTAAACCGTTGAATATTATTGATATCGGAACAGGTTCAGGCTGCATTGCAATAACACTGGCTCATCATCTCAAACATAGAAGTGATGTATCTATTACTGCCATTGATATTTCAGAAGAAGCATTGAACATGGCAAAAAGAAATGCTAACAAATATTCTGTACAGATTGATTTTCAAAAACTTGACATACTTTCTTATACTGGTTCATTCGATGGAATTATTATTTCAAATCCACCATATATTGGAGAACAAGACTTCAATCAGTTGGAACCGGAATTATATTTTGAACCCAAGATTGCATTGACAGATCATGCAAATGGTCTGCTTTTTTATCAAAAAATAGCTTCGATTTTGGCTACTCCTGGGAATGCAGCACAAGCCATATTCCTTGAAGTTGGGCATGGTCAAATGAGTGATGTGGATAACTTGTTTCGTCCACTATGTAAGACAATCAATAAAGTACATGATCTTTCAGGTATTGAGCGTGTATTGTGGGGAATTATATAAAATCACTTTACTAAATCGTAACATGGCGATATTTGCGTGTATGTGGAGAGAAAAACAAGTTTCCATCCCAAAAAAATTAGTAGATTTGGAGTATGATAATTGCGCAACTTTCTTTTGCGCCAAAAACATAACATTTGACTATTAAACATTATTGTTCATTTCTTTTTTGGAAGTAGTATGGATCAGTTCTCATACGTCGTGATTGGAGTTGCGGCCGTATTGTTTGCATTCGCAGGCCTTGGCTATGCACTTTTCCGTTCATTTAATTCATTTATCGTTTTCCTTTGGCTTGGAATTGCCGATCTCATTTGGGGTTTGTTCATGGGTGCCCCAGGTAATTTCAAAGATGGATTTCTCCGTCATGATCCATTGAATACGCTAGGAACAATTCACACAGGCGGACCCCTTGTTGCGGCATTGCTTGGCATGTTGTTTATTGCTATCACGTATGTTGTAGAGCGATATCTTGTAATCAGCAAAGCCCGTGGTACCGGCGATTTGCATGCCTTTATGAAAAATGTGCAATCACAAATCAATTCTAATAATGTTCAAGCTGCCATTGATTCATGCGCAGCACAAAAAGGTTCATTGTCCAATATCGTTCGTTCCGGTCTGGAGAGATATTCACAAGTAGAACATGATGCAAATTTTGACCCGGAAAAGAAAATTGCTGAAGTACAAAGAGCAATTGATGAAGCAATGAATCTTGAGACACCACTTCTCGAAAAGAATCTTGTTGTTCTTTCAACTGTTGCTTCTTTGGCAACAATGGTTGGTTTGTTGGGTACAACAATTGGTATGATTCGCTCATTTGCAGCACTTGGTGCAAGTGGTGGGGCAGTATCAGCTCAAGCTCTCTCTATTGGTATTTCTGAAGCTTTGTATAATACAGCTTTTGGTCTTGCTGCTGCAATCATCTCAATTCTTGCATTTAACTTTTTCACTACAAAGGTTGACAACTTTGTATATATGATCGATGAAGCAATTTTGACTGTCATGGAAACATTGACATTAAAAACAAAAAAATGATGATGGAAAAAATCCATTATTCATGTTGCCAAAAGGAGATTGAGAAATGCCAAAAGTGAAAATGAAACGAACCGGTTTTGTCATCGATATGACACCGCTCGTTGATATCACATTCCTTCTGCTGACATTCTTCATGTTCACTGCAAAGTTTAAGTCTGAAGCTGATAATGAACAGAAGTTTCAAATCAAAAGGCCCAAAACACAAGCCGATACTGCAAAACTTCCGGAAAAGGATGTTGCAGTCATTCGAATTGCTATTGATTCAACACGTCAGACCGATACTGCTTATTATTTTTCGGTAGCCAATCCCGAATTGTGGAACACAATCAAAGAAGATCCTTCTTTGGCAGAATGGTTTACACCTGACAGAAAAGAAGCATCAAAAGCAATGATTAAAACTGTAAAGATTGAGGAATTGGAGGCATTGATAAGTGTTACTAGAACGCAATCAAAAGCATTCAATATCACAAAGAAGACAGCAGCTGAAAAAGCACAAGTGCGTTTTGCTATTGATTCCGACAAACGCATCCGTTTCAAATGGATAGCAGATGCAATGGAAGCCATGCGTAGAACCCGTCAAACACAATTTAATTTCGTAACTGATAAACAGCAATAGGAGATACCATGGCCGGTGGAGGAGATCTCGGCGGTGGAGGCGGAAGGCCGAAACGCGGTAAACATAGTAAGAGAAAAGCAAAGAAACGCTTGGGTTTCCGTATCGACATGACCCCACTAGTGGATATTACATTTTTGCTCTTGACTTTCTTCATGTTTGTAACTACACTAACCACCCCTCAAGTAATGGACATGGCAGTTCCTCCCGAAACGGAAGATGTCGAAGTTGCTGAGTCGAAGTTGTTTACGGTGCGTGTACGAGAAGATGGAAAGATTTTTTACAATCAGGCAAAAGACATTCCTCAGCCGATTGTGTTGAAAGATCTTCGTTCAAAAGCCATCAAGTCAAACCTTGACATGAAAAATGAATTGATTACTGTTCTGAAGATTGATGAGAATGTTTCTTATGAAACTGTCGTCAATATCCTGGACGAGTTAAATATGGCAGAGATAAAAATCACGCAAGCATTACAAGCAGAAAAATTGAACAGAGAAAGAAAGTTCACAATCTCCCCAATGACAGACAAAGACAAAGAGGAGATTAAAGGCTTATGATACTAGCTTCACCTGAATCTTTAGTTATAACTTCGAAGCCGTATGGTGCCTTCGAAGTTCAAAAATTGATCAAACTATTTACATTGCGTGGTTTCTACTATGTATTTGGTTTTATATTGGTGTTGGTAATCGGCGTATTTATTTTCGCATCTCGCGAAAAAAAGGTGTATAAATCACCATATAGAAGCATAGCTCGTCTAGACATGATAGACGCACCTATGAACAATGAAGCACCACCCCCACCTCCACCACCGGATGTTGTTATTCAAGGAACTCTTGCTCAGGCAGGTAATCCTGTTCCGGTACCGGATGCGCTCGTTGCTCCTGATCAAGTCTTTGCATCTGTTGATGAAATCTCTACTTCATCTTCTCAAATTGGTGAAGCTGAAGCTCTTAATATTGATGATTTACCAACTGATGCCGGATTGAATGTTCAAAAGGAAGAGGAACCTAGTCCGGATGAATTTATAGTTACAGATCAAGACTACAATGAAGTTGTCTCTAGAGTCCTGGGCGACTTGCAGAAGCGCGTAGTCTATCCTGAAATGGCTCGAAGAGCGGGTGTTGAGGGAAGAGTAAGCGTAAAGGTTTTGATTGGTAAGGATGGTCGCCCTAAACCCGGTAGAACAATCGTAGAAGAAACAGCTTCCGAATTGTTAAATCCAGCTGCCATCAAAGCTATTATGGGACAAGTATTCCCGCCTGCGACACAGAATGGTCAACCCGTTGAAGTTTGGGTTGTCATTCCAATCGTGTTCAGACTCCGTTAAAAATTCTGATAATTATACAAGCGCTGAGTGTTATTTTACCTATGACATTCAGCGCTTTTTTTATGACCAAGACAATTTACATACTCAATATAGCAATCCGGGCTTCAATCATCATTGGTGGTTTATTGATTGAATGTAATGTAATGAACATTTCTCAAACTCAATACCAATCAGTTCAGTGGATAGGAAGATGTATGTTTGCTTTTGGTATTTTGCGTTTGGGTTGGTTTTTCTACCAAATCAAGCAACAAAGAGTTTCAAAAGAGGAAATAGTAGATGAAGAAAGAAGGTAAAGTATTATCATTTTTTTTACCATTGATTATCTTTCTCTGCTCTTGTGTGCAGGAACAGAGTCAACAAGAAACACTGGAATCACCCGTATCCGGATTCGATACCATTTTTGTTGAAGATATTTTGTATCCATATTTCAAAGCTGCAAAACCTATCTATGATTCTGTTTTTGAACATGCAAAAATCACTTTGTTACCGGTAAGTGCAAGAAGAGGGATGTCATTACTCTTTTCCGATTCAACAAATTGCGTAATCCTTTCTCGAGATTATCTCCATGATGAGGACTCAATTGTAAAATCACTCAATATGCCATTCAAAAAAATAGAGATTGCAAAAGATGGACTCGTCTTTTATGTCAATAATAGAATTTCTCTTGACACATTAAATAAGCAGCAACTTGATGAATATTTACATGGCTCTTCAATAAATTCTGTCCAAAAATTTGTCAAATTGGAAGAAAGCCTTGTTGTTCCATCAATGCAATCATCGGAATATGCCTCATTGCTTCATTATTTTTCAAAAAAAGATACTCCATTGCCTATTTCAAAAAAGGTGATTGAAAATAGAGATTCTCTAAGAAGTTATGTTTTGAAAAATGATGTTATTGGTATTGGTATGATGTCTCACATACTCAAAGATTCAGCATTAAAACCCATACGGATAGGATATATTGATTCATCAAATAAGCGCATTCCACCTCAAATAGTCCATCCGGGATTTATTGTTCAAAACATGTATCCATTTATAGTGCCTATATTTGCATTTATGAAAAGTGACCAAAAAAGTCTGGCTTGGGGTTTTGCCACGTTCATGGAAAAGGATCCGACCGTGCAAAAAATACTCCTAAAAGAAGGCATTGTTCCTTCTCATGCTAGATACAATCTCATAAGAGAGGATTAGATCTCATGAATTTAACATTAGCATTGATTTCATTTCTGTACTTCGCATTGTATCAAATGCTGTATGCCACTCCCAATTTGGACCAGGCAAAGAAAGCATTTACATCCAAAGAGTATCAAAAAGCATATTCAGCCATTCAGCAAGATTTAAAGGATACTCCGAAAAATCCTGATGTTTTATTACTTGCCGGTGATATTTATGCCGCTAATGGTATGACTGATTCTGCAATATTGATATATAAGACATTAGAAAAGCTTCAGCCAAATAACTATGGGATTCCCAGGAAGATTGGACAATGGTATGCCGCAAAAAAAGATATGAAAAATGCAATGTCCATTTTATCGGCACTAATTAAAGAGTATGGGAAAGACCCTTGGAATCATTTAGCTTTTGCTGATGTGGCATTTGCCTCAGGAAAGCTTCCAGAAGCAGAAAAATCTTTTGGAGAAGCCAAGAAAATCAATCCAAGAGTTTGGCAAGCATCCGTAGGATTAGCTAATATAGCTCTTAAGAAAGGTGATCAGGCAATGGCTTTAACACAGTTTGAAGATGCTTTAAAGGTTGATCCTGGAATGCTTGACATAAGAAAACAGCATGTTAAACTTGTTAAAGACAATAAAGATCCAGATCCAAGTCCGGATGAAACTATTTCTGTCAATAAACCCCCGTATGTTGACAATTCGCAAATCATGAGTAAACTTGAATATCCTGAATTGGCAAAAAAAGCTGGTTTGGAAGGGAAGGTGGTACTTAGGGTGCTCGTGAGAAGGAATGGTTCCGTTAAACGATATATCGTTGAAAAAACGGATTCTGAAATATTTAATAAATCCGCCGGTGATGCGGTTATGAAAACACAGTTCTTACCAGCATTGCAAAATGGGAAACCCGTAGCTTGCTGGCTATCGGTACCAATATCATTTAAACTCCGATAATATTTATTCATTGAGGTCTATCTTATATGCGTTCGTTTTTGTTTGTTTTATTGATGTTTTTTGGAAATTCGCTTTTTGCACAAGGAAATGTTGATCAGTTTAAAAAAGCTGTCGAAGACAAGGAATTCGTTGAAGCTTTGCGCTTAACTCCAGAAATCGTCAATCAACATCGTAAAGATAATTCCATTCTCATGATGGCCGCTGATGTTTATATGGAAATGGAATTACCCGATTCTGCTGTATCCGTATTGGCTATTGCGATGGACAATGACGATGATTCTCCGGTATTGAACAGGGAATATGCTCTTGCTTTATCAAAAGCAAATAAGTCATCAATGGCTCTAAGTGTAATGAATGCATTGCTAAAAAAGAAAAAAATGGATAAAGATCCCGAAAACTATGTGACTTTATCTAATATTTATCTGGCTACCGACTCTGTTCTGCAAGCAGAATATAATCTTCTTGTTGCTCGTGAACTGGATGATAAAAATGCTCAAGTGTACATTGGACTTGGTGACTTGTATTTTGCAAAAAAGGTGTTTGAATTAGCTAAAGACAATTATGAGGCCGCACTTGCAACTGATGGAAAACAATTAAGTACTAAGTCAATTTTGAATGCCAAAATAAAATTGGCCTCTTCTTACTATAAACTCGGAAATATGGAAATGGATCAACAATTGTCCAATGAATATTTCCGCCGTTCTTTGAATACTTGGAATGAAATCACAAAAGCTGATCCTAAAAATGCGACTGCTTTTTTTGAACAAGGAAAGATCTTTTTCCTCGCTTCAAAATTTCTTGAAGCCGGAGCTTCTTTCAATCGTTATGCTATCTTAAGACCAGAAGGTTGGTTGGGTAGATGGTATGCGGGGCAAGCTTGGTATAATTCAAGAAAATATGATTCAGCTGCTATTCATCTAGAGTTGGTTCGAAGTAAAATAGATTCAATTACGGGCAAAGCAAATGCAATGCTTGCACATTCATATTTCGAGATTAAAAAATTCCAGGAATCCATAAACCTTTATAGATCTTTACCATCATTAAACCAAACTGATTATGAAAGAATGGGGTATGCGGCATTCTTTTCAAAAGATACCGTTACAGCTATTGATGCATTTTACAAATCAATAAACGGTTCTGAAAAAAAATGTAATACTGCATTCCGTTTTGCAAATCTTCTTCAAACAATGAAAAAGTATGATGAAGCAATTGCAGTGTTTAGAAAAAGAATAGCGGACTGTGAAGATAGTAATAGCGTAAAGTCTAGGTTCTTTATTGGTTCAAGTTATTTTCAAGCTCAAAAATATGATTCAGCATTGATAAGCTTAAAAGAATATCTTGCATTGGATGGAAATTCCATTTCGGGAAGAGTCTATATTGGCAATACATTCAATGCACTAAAAAAATCTGATTCAGCAAAAAAGTATTTACTCAATGCCGTTGAATTAGCTCAACAATCACTTCTTACTAATCCTGGTAATACTTCCATAATAAAAGAGTCGGAATTAGCTTTTGAAGCAATTTGCAGAGTTTCTCTTGAAGGTAAAGATGTGCAAAGCGTGATTAAATATGGCAAAGCATGGCTTGAGTTAAATGAAAAATCAGCAATTCCTCATGTATATTTAGGATTTGCATATCAAACTCAAGGTGACAAGGATAATGCTTGTAAAGCATATGCAGAAGCATTAAAAAGAGATCCTAAAAATACAGCGGCACAAAAAAACAAGTCTGCATTTGGTTGTCCATGATATGAAGTCATTTCATTATGACATCGTTGATTCAACTAATACAATTGCAAAGCAATTACTCAATGAGTATGATGAAGTAATAGTAACTGCAGATAAGCAATCTTCAGGGAGAGGTAGAAATGGTCATATGTGGCTTTCAGGTGATGCCACTGACATCATTTTTTCATATGCCCTAAACATTCAGCCGGGATTGAATATAAAACCTATAGTGTTTCAAGCTTGTGCGGCACTTGCCGTACAAGCTTTTCTATTTGAGATATTCCCAAATACTGTAAAAATTGCTCTCAAGTATCCTAATGATGTTTACATCGAATTTCTTGAGAAATCAGGAAAGATATCAGGTTCACTCATTGAGGTGGAATATATCGGTAAAGATATACGATCAATCATTGTTGGAATCGGTATCAATATCAATTCAACTTCCTTTTCTTTGAGTTCACACAGTCATACAATGACTGTTTCAGATGTTTTAATGAAGAAAATTGATCTTGAAAAAATGTATGTACTATTCACCCAACACTTTTTGTCATGCCTTGGCCAATCTTCTGAAGATATATTCTCAAGATGGGCAAGGGAATTACAGATCATTGGAAAATCAATCTATCATGTACAATCAGGAAAGTATTTTACTGTTCAATCCATAAATGATGATGGATTTATAGTTTGTACAGATGGAACTGAACAAATCACTCTTTTTTCCGGTGACAGCTTTCGTTATGACCTCTTCTAAAAGTTACCACTGATAGGAACTTTCCAATTCAATTTTTCCTTAAATCTGACCATTTAAGCAATATATGGTTTAAATAGTCGTATATTTGTGACTGTTTAATTATCATAATGACAAGTTATGCTAAGATTTACCAAAAAAACAGAATATGCATTGCTTTCCTTGCAGTTCATTGCAAATAAGGAAGGAACTTTGGTATCAGCAAAAGAGATAGCTGAATCTTTGGGATTATCATTTGAGATCATAGCAAAAGTTTTACATCTCCTTGGTAAATCAGGTCTGACGCAATCAATACAAGGAGCTCAGGGAGGTTATATTCTTCAAAAAACGCCATCGGCAATCAGTTTGTCTGATGTCATCTCAGCTATAGAAGGAAAGCCCTCCCAACTTGTAGAATGTGTATCAACTGATGACATGGAAGATCAAGAATGTTCATGTACTGTATATTCCTCATGTACAATCAAAGATCCGATGATTATCATTCAGAAGAGAATGGACGAGATGCTAACATCAATCACCATACAAGATTTTTTGCATACACCTGTATATCACAAGATTTCTGAACCAATTTCAACGACATAAAAATGAAACATCAAGAACCTGAGCAGCAGCAAGATATATTGGACGAAATTGTCTCAAGTGACTATAAATATGGTTTCGTATCAGACATTGATCAAGAGATTGCTCCTAAAGGCTTAAATGAGGATAGCATTCGACTAATTTCATCCAAAAAGAATGAGCCTGAATGGATGCTTGAATGGAGGCTTGCTGCCTTCGATAAGTGGAAACTCATGAAAGAGCCAAAATGGCCCAATGTTTCATATTCTGAAATTGATTTCAATGATATCAGCTATTATGCCGCTCCAAAGAAAAAGGTATCACCAAAATCTCTTGATGAAGTCGATCCGGAATTACTTGAAACATTTAAAAAGTTAGGAATATCTTTGGCAGAGCAGGAGAGGCTTTCAGGAATAGCAGTTGATGCAGTTCTTGATAGTGTTTCAGTTGCAACGACATTCAAAGATAAATTGGCTTCACTTGGAATCATCTTTTGTTCGATGAGTGAGGCAATACAAGAGCATCCTGATTTGGTAAGAGCATATCTAGGGACTGTTGTCCCTCCTTCCGACAATTTTTATTCAGCCCTTAATAGCGCAGTATTCACTGATGGCTCTTTTTGTTTTATTCCAAAGGGTGTTCGTTGCCCCATGGAATTGTCGACATATTTCAGAATCAATGCAAAGGACACAGGTCAATTTGAACGAACATTGATTGTTGCTGAGGAGTCAAGTTATGTAAGCTATCTAGAGGGTTGTACAGCTCCAATGAGAGATGAAAACCAACTTCATGCAGCAGTAGTTGAAATAGTTGCTTTGGAAAGTGCCGAGGTGAAGTATTCAACAGTTCAGAACTGGTATCCTGGCGATAAAGACGGAAAAGGAGGTATTTACAATTTTGTAACCAAGCGTGGTATTTGTAAAGGAAGAAATTCCAAAATCTCCTGGACACAAGTTGAAACCGGTTCAGCAATCACTTGGAAATATCCATCTGTCATTCTCATGGGCGACAATTCAATTGGAGAATTTTATTCAGTTGCAGTCACAAATAATCATCAGCAGGCAGATACAGGTACAAAGATGATTCATATTGGGAAAAACACAAAAAGTAGAATAGTCTCAAAAGGAATATCTGCAGGTTTATCAAACAACAGTTATCGTGGTTTGGTAAAAGTTCAAAAGACAGCGAAAGGTGCAAGAAACTTTTCTCAATGTGATTCCTTGCTCATAGGTTCAACATGCGGTGCACATACATTCCCATATATAGAAGTCTCTAATGATACTGCCACAGTTGAACATGAAGCCACAACATCAAAGATTGGAGAAGATGTTTTGTTTTACTGTAATCAGCGTGGAATATCTACTGAAGAAGCAGTTGCATTGATTGTCAATGGATATTGTAAAGAAGTTATGAATCAACTTCCAATGGAATTTGCAGTTGAAGCTCAACGCCTTTTGGCTGTCAGTTTGGAAGGAAGTGTTGGCTAAATCTATATCTTATACCACTATCAATAATATCACTCATGTTAAAAATCACAAACCTTCATGCACAGATTGATGAAACTCCAATTCTTAAAGGCATCAATTTAACTGTAAATCCCGGTGAAGTTCATGCCATTATGGGACCGAATGGATCGGGAAAATCTACATTGGCTTCAATCCTTGCCGGCAGAGAAGAATATGAAATCACCGATGGAACCATAGAATTCAATGGAAAAGATTTGACTGAATTAGCACCCGAAGAAAGAGCCGGAGAAGGACTTTTTCTTGCTTTTCAATATCCAGTTGAAATTCCCGGAGTATCCACGGCTAATTTTTTAAAAACTGCGCTCAATGAAGTCCGTAAATATAGAAATCAAGAAACACTCGATGCTATGGACTTTTTAGCCCTCATGAAAGAGAAAGCTGCATTGGTAGAACTAGATGCATCTTTTCTACAGCGTTCGCTCAATGAAGGTTTTTCCGGGGGAGAAAAGAAACGAAATGAAATATTTCAAATGGCTATGTTGGAACCCAAACTTTCGATATTAGATGAAACCGATTCAGGACTAGACATAGATGCATTGAGGATTGTTGCAAATGGTGTAAATGCATTGCGTACTCCGGAAAATTCAACGATTGTTATCACCCATTATCAAAGACTCTTGAATCATATCATTCCTGATTATGTCCATGTATTATACAAAGGACAAATCGTAAAAACAGGCGGAAAGGAATTGGCTCTTGAACTTGAAGCCAAAGGATATGATTGGATCAAAGAAACAATAAACAATTAATGACATCACCATGTTACAGCTTACTGCATTTGAAACATATACCGATCAATTAAAAGTCTTGTCAGGATTCAATGAAGAGTTCAACGACATGTCATTTAAACATTCTCTTTCAGCATTGCAAGAATATGGTCTTCCATATCCAAAGCATGAAGAATGGAAGTACTTTCCACTGATTCAACTTCTCAAGAAAGAATATATTCCAGCAAGTAAAGGAAAAAGCGTTTATCAAATACAATCATTCCAACCTTATGTAAAGGACGCTTTACATGTCTTAATGGTCAATGGTATTCCATTGAATCTTGAAAGTGTACAGGATATCAAGGGATTAGAAATTGGAGTCCGAAAAAAAGACAAACAAGTTTCGGATGACCCCAAGTTGAATCCATTTCCGCATTTGAATAGAGTTATGTCACATGAAGAGTTGTACATTAGATTCAACAGTGAATATACTCATCCACACCCCTTGCATATCATACATGTAGCAGATGGTAATCCTGAAGATTCACTTCTTATCTCTCCATCTATTGATGTCTATATTGAAGAGAATGTAAAAGCTTCTATACTTGAGACATTTCACACAAATAGTGTATCAGAAGTATTAATCAATACTTCTGTGCTTGTTGAAACTGAGGCATACTCTGAATTGCATCATATCATCGTAGAAAGTAGTCTTGGAAATGGTGTGCTTATCTATAATTGTCATTCCAATGTTCGAGCTAATGCAACAGTACAAGATCACGTAATTGTGCATGATTCGAATGCCGTCAGAAATACCATAACAGGATCTCTTGCTGAAGAATATGCAACATATAATATTTACGGAGTAGTCTCAGGTGACAAGAATTCAATTACTGACAATCATACAGTAGTTGATCATATAGCCCCGAATTGTGAAAGCAATGAATTATACAAGCATGTCTTATCCGGTACTGCAACTGCAGTGTTCAATGGTAAGATATTTGTTCGCAGAGATGCACAAAAAACCAATGCTTATCAATCCAATCGAACTTTATTAATGAGTCCAACTTCATCAATAAATACAAAACCTCAGCTTGAGATATTTGCAGATGATGTTAAATGTTCTCACGGAGCAACAACAGGTTCTGTAGATGAAGAAGCATTGTATTACTTACGTGCGAGAGGAATATCAAAACAAGCTGCTATGTCTCTTCTAACTGAAGCTTTCATTGGCGAAGTAATTCGGCATATTAATTATGATCCATTGCGTTCATATTTCGAGAATTCCTCCTTGCTTGGTTCAGGAAATAAATCATGAATCTGAGTTTTTCTGACAATTGCCGCATAGATTTCCCCATACTTCAACAGCAAGTAAATGGAAATCCACTCATTTATTTGGATAATGCGGCAACAACTCAGAAGCCACTATCTGTAATTGAAGCATTGGTTGATCATTATCGTATTACAAATGCAAATGTACATAGGGGTGTATATTCGCTAAGTCAGCTTTCAACAGATAAATATGAGCATACTCGAGAGAACGTTCGACAGTTTATCGGGGCAAAATCTTCTTCTGAAATAGCGTTTACAAAGGGAGCAACTGAATCAATCAATTTAGTAGCTTCATCATATGGAGAATATGCATTTTCCAAGGGCGATGAAATCATCCTCACCATTATGGAGCATCATGCTAATATCATCCCTTGGCAGCAAATTGCTGAAAAGAAAGAGTGTAGCATAAAAGTAGTTCCAATTTCTGAAGATGGTACATTAAATCTTGAGATTTATAAGAGTCTGTTTACTGAGAAAACAAAATTTGTATCAATGGTATGGGTATCAAATGCCATTGGTGTGAAAAATCCAATAGAACAATTCATAGAAATTGCACATAATCATAATGTACCAATCTTGATAGATGCCTCGCAAAGTATACAACATCTTCCGGTGAATGTACAAACATTGGATTGTGATTTTCTTGTGTTTTCAGGTCATAAAGTGTATGGTCCATCCGGGACTGGAATTCTCTATGGAAAAGAGCGAATTCTGGAAGCAATGCCACCTTATCAGACGGGAGGTGACATGATCAAGAAAGTATCATTTGAAAAGACAACCTTTGCAGATTTACCCTCAAAATTCGAAGCTGGAACACCCAATATTGAAGGTTTCATTGGTTTGGGTGTTGCATTGGATTACGTATCAAGTAAGGGATTGCATGCTATTTCTCAGCATGAGAGTTCGATCATGCAATATGCCATTGAAAAGATTTCAAATATAGATTTTATCGATGTCTTGGGTTATAATGGAACCAATGTTTCAGCTTTGTCTTTCGCGATGAAAGGTGTACACCCTCATGACATAGCAAGCATTTTAGACAAAAAAGGAATCTGTATACGAGCAGGGCACCATTGCGCCCACCCTTTGATGAGTTTTTATAAAGTACCTTCAACCTCCAGAATATCATTCGCAATGTATACATCGAAACATGAAATAGACGTTTGCATTGCAGCATTAGAAGAAGTTTATCGCCTTTTTTCTTGATTATTGCCTAAAATCATAAAAAACACTTGCAAAATCAATTCCAATACCTATTTTTGTGTCAGCAGCTTATTTATTGGTTTAAAGGCCTGGCACGGGTGAAGGTCTACATTTTCCCTCAATATTAACCTCTCCATATTCTTTCATTGTTTCATTTTTTGGTTATGTAATGCGTTCTCCGCGAAATTCCACCAGACCGGGTGTGGGTACACCTAGACGTACATCTCAACAACATTCACATAGTTCACATGATCATGAGAGACCCTCATATCAAGAAAGGACTCCCCATCGTGAAAGAGATGCACAAACTCCATCACAACCTGACATGCAACAATCATCAGGTGTGATAAATATTGCTGAACTCAAATCCAAAAAGATTGTTGAGCTCACAAGAATTGCAAAATCTTTGGGAATCGAGGATTATAGTGATCTTCGTAAGCAAGAATTGATTTTTAAGATTATTGAAGTACAAGCTCAAAAACAGTCAAGAGATCAGCAATCAGAAGGGACTCTGGGTGAAGGAGTATTGGAAGTTTTGGGAGATGGATATGGTTTCTTGAGAGCAGCAGATTACAATTATTTGCCCTCTCCCGATGATATATATGTTTCACCATCTCAAATCAAAAAATTTGGAATGAGAACCGGTGATACAATCAGAGGTCATGTACGCCCACCAAAAGAAGGTGAACGGTTTTTTGCATTGCTTAAAGTTGATTCAATCAATTTTGTATCTCCTGATGTAATGCGTGATAGAACAATATTTGATAATCTTACACCATTATATCCTGATAAAAAACTAATTCTGGAAACAACCAGAGCAGAATATCCTATGCGCATCATAGATCTACTTGCGCCGATAGGGAAAGGACAAAGAGGACTTATTGTTTCTCCTCCAAAATCCGGTAAGACAGTTTTGCTCCAGAAAATTGCGAATAGTATTGCAAGGAATCACCCCGAAGTAAAATTGATTGTTCTTTTGATAGATGAAAGACCGGAAGAAGTTACCGATATGCAGCGTTCTGTGCGTGCTGAAGTCATATCTTCTACCTTTGATGAACCACCAGAAAGACATGTCCAAGTTGCAGATATGGTATTGGAAAAAGCAAAACGACTCGTTGAAGCAAAGCAAGATGTTGTGGTTCTATTGGATTCCATAACCCGTTTGGCAAGAGCTCACAATACTGTGATTCCTCATTCAGGAAAGATTCTATCCGGAGGTGTTGATGCAAATGCTTTGCATAAACCAAAGAGATTTTTTGGTGCAGCAAGGAATATTGAAGAAGGAGGTTCACTTACAATCATAGCAACCGCTTTGATTGATACCGGTTCAAGAATGGATGAGGTGATTTTTGAAGAATTCAAGGGCACCGGTAATATGGAACTTGTCCTAGATCGCAAACTTGCAGAAAGACGCATATTCCCTGCGATTGATGTCAATAGATCTAGTACAAGACATGATGAATTGCTTCTATCACAAGAAGAACTTGCTAGAGTATGGATTCTTAGAAAAGTACTTAGTGAGTTCACAAGCATCGAAGCAATGGAATTATTGTTGTCAAAACTTGAAAGCACAAAAGACAATAGAGAATTTCTTCAAATAATGAATTCTTGATTGTTTCCCATTTCTCAAACCAAAGCAAGTGAAGTTGGAAATGTTTGAAATCTTCTTCTGGTTTCTTGCAAGTGTGCTTACAGTCATTTGCTGCATTTCTTTGTATAATTTCTTTACTTTTATCAAAGTAAAGAGGTCACTGGACATACATGCACATTTACCTTTTGTGTCTGTCTTGGTGCCAGCCAGAAATGAAGAACGATGCATTAGAGATTGTATCGAAAGTCTGTCCAATCAACATTATCCCAATTACGAAATCATCATTCTCAATGATGATTCAAGAGATTCTACCTCGCTTATTCTCTCTGAATTAAAGAGTCAATATCCCAATCTGATACAAATTGTAAATTCATCCGAATTGCCCAAAAATTGGATAGGGAAATCCCATGCATGTCATGTATTATCTTTACATGCAAAAGGTGATTATTTTCTTTTTACGGATGCGGACACGAAGCATTCTCCCTATTCATTGAATTCATTGATTCAACAAACCCAGCAATTACAAGCAGATTTACTAACAGCAGTCCCTTATCAGCAATTATCATCAATTTGGGAACATTTAATGGTTCCTTTTATGCATGTATTGTATCATGGATATTTACCCAATTCCTTCATTTACAGTAAGAGAAATCCATCTCTTGTGGCGGCGAATGGACAAATCATGTTGTTTCACAGAGATGCTTATGAAGCTATTGGAGGACATAAATCCGTAAAAGATAGTTTAGTTGAAGATATTGACATAGCTAGGCTTACAAAAATAAATGGATATAAAGTTGTATTGGCAAATGCGATTTCCATTGTATCTTGTTCAATGTATACCGGGTTTGATGAAGTATTCAAAGGTTTTTCAAAAAACTTCTTCGCTGGATTTCAGGAAAAAATCATTCCTTTTGTATTGTTTTTAGTACATGTAATAAATGTTTATGTCTTTCCGTTCTTTCTTGCCATTTATAGTATTATATCAAAAAATATATTTCTTTTGAGATGGTCAATTGTTTTACTTTCTCTAGGAATGATCATTCGGCTTTTTGCAACACTACAGTTTAGACTACCTTTGTTCCATGTTTTACTCCAACCATTCAGTGCAATGTTAACCATTATTATAGGGATAAATTCTATTGTATGGTCACTACCAGGAAGGAAGAGAATATGGAAAGGTCGGATTTATCAATAATAAAGATGGATATGATTTCATGCTTGATACATTGATGGACATATTACTGTTTCGATTGCATAAAAAACATAAAGATGGAAAAACGCCCAGAATTACAACAGGTACAGTTGTTATGGGTGGGCTTATTCGATTGTCAATTTTGATTATTACAATGTGGTGGATTTCAGATTTTTGGGAATTCCATCAATTCTGGCCACTTTTTTCAATCATGGTTGTGATGATTGTATTTTATCCTGCATACAGAGAAATGGCAATATTTTCGCAATCAATTGATACAATTTCAGAAAGTACAATGTGTGGAAGTTGTATGCATTTTGAGTCATCTGCTCAAATATGTTCTCGTTATGATGAACATATAACAGAGGAATACATTCCATGTGAAGGCATGGATTGGGAACCGCATTCATATGAAAGACCATGAAACCAGATATAATTCATGATGACGAGTCAATCGTAATTGTCTCAAAACCTGCAGGTATGTTAAGCATTCCGGATCGTTTTGATAAAGATTTCCCAAATGTTCGTGCCTTTTTATTAGACACATATGGCGAGATATTTACTGTACATAGATTGGATAGAGACACTAGTGGAGTTCTGATTTTTGCTAAGAATGCTGAAGCACACAAACATTTGAGTTTACAATTTGAACATCAAAGTGTCAGTAAAACATATACAGCAATTGTGAGAGGGATTGTATCAAAGGACTATCAAGAAATAGATATACCTCTTATAGCCGATACAAGAAAAAAGGGGTTGATGAGACCCTCAGCAAGAGGGAAGGAATCATTTACATCAATACAAGTCATGCAAAGATTTAGAATGGCTACATTACTTGAGTGTAAGCCTAAGACAGGTAGATTACATCAAATCAGAGTTCATCTTTCCGCAATTGGTTATCCTTTGCTTGTTGATCCTGATTATGGAAGTAATTCGGAATTTAAATTATCCACGATAAAGAAAAAGTACAATGTAGGGAAGGATCAAGAAGAGAGACCTTTGCTTTCTCGAACTCCTCTCCATTCCACATCCATAGAATTTTTGCATCCCTTGAATGATAGGAAAGTGAAATATTCATCTGATTTACCAAAGGACATGACAGCAACAATAAATGTCTTGTCAAAATATGCACCTTATAAATCCTTTGACTCCCTTAGCTCTTATGATGAATGGTTGTGATTTGCAGCACTTTTTAATTCTTCCATTGTAAAAAGAGAAATCAAGGGAATTCCTGCTTCTTGCAGTGCTTCATTACCACCTTGTTGACGGTTTATCACGCATATGCAACACAAGATATGGGCTCCGGAATCTCGCAAATCATTTGCACTTAGAATCACTTGCCCCCCACTTGTGATGACATCTTCAATGATAACAACCTTTTTCCCTTTGATATCCGTTCCTTCATTTACTTTTCTTGTTCCATAGTCCTTTGCTTTTTTTCTAATGAATGCGCATGGAAGCCCTGACTTTAAACTTAACGAAGTTGCAATTGGAATGCCTCCCATTTCAAGTCCCGCTAAAACCTCACAGTCAGAAGGAATGAGTTCTTTCATGAAAGTTGCTATACTAGTAAGTATTTCTGGTTTAGCCTCAAAAAGATACTTATCAAAATACTCATTGCTAATTTTACCGGAACGAAGAAGAAATTCACCGGTTAAATGTGAAGTTTCATAGATAATCGATGCAAGTTCATTGCGATTCATGATTCTTGTTTCCTTGTATAAATGTTTAATTTCAATTTAGTCTATTTTTGTAAAGTAATTAATCAAAATACCAATGAATTATTCACTTCCCAATATCTTAAGTTTTTTACGTGTTTTGATAGCACCAATGGTCTACCAAATGATACGTTCAGAGGATTCATCATATCTGATGTATGCTCTAATCATATTTTCAATTGGAGCAATAACTGACTATCTGGATGGGTGGATTGCAAGACGATGGGGGAATACTTCAAATTTTGGTTCATTCCTTGATCCAATAGCCGATAAGGTTCTTACAAATGCAGCTTTGCTTGGATTAATGGCAATTCACATCATTGCACCATGGGTCATCTTCATCATCATTGGAAGAGATGTTTTTATCACATTGCTAAGAATTTATGCAGATCGGATAGCAATGCCAATTGTCACATCATTCCCTGCAAAAGTAAAGACTGCACTGCAATTGACATGTACCATCATATTATTACTATCACTGTCTTTTTCAGACACTAAAAATTACTTAGTAAATAATTCTTTTCTTATTGATTATACCATGTATGGTATAGTATTTCTTACTGTATATACATCAATTGAGTATTGCTTTCAGAATAAACTATTGCTAAAATCTCTCTTGAAGGAACCATTAATTCCCGGATTGAAAACAATGATTGCAACTTGTTTTGGTATAGGATACAGTCCTTTTGCACCGGGTACAATTGCATCTGTGATGTCGATTTTAATTACAACTTTGCCAATAACACATCAACAATTGCAGATTTTGACAATACTTACCATTGTGGTATCGATTCCTTCCATAATATATATTGAATCATTGCATGGAAGTGATGCTTCGGTTATTGTCATTGATGAAGTTATTGGAATGTGGATAATTCTATCAGTGGAATTTGTTTCATTTACCCCTGGAATGTTATTACTTTCTCTCATTCTGTTTAGAATGTTTGATATTTTTAAACCATTTCCCATGAATCTTATCAATAGGCAAAAAGGTGCTTTTTGGGTTTTGGCAGACGATATTGTAGCAGCAATAGCAACAATTATCTTTTTATATGGATATGTTTTGATTCAAATTGGCTCAAATCTACTATTGATGCGGTAAGTCAAAGAGAAAAAATTTCCATTATTTTGAAAAAGTATTTGGGAAATAGGTAATCTATATGCTAAATTGCATATGTAATTCGTTATCGCTTAATGTGTTTATGGAGTAGTTCAATGAATAAACAAGAACTCATTGCTGCCGTTGCTGAAGATACCGGCATGTCAAAAGTAGCTGCTGAAAGAGCAGTAAACAGTGTTTTCGAAACAATCACTGCACAACTCGGTGTTGGTGACTCTGTTGCTCTTCTCGGTTTTGGTACTTTTGGTGCCAGCCATCGCAAAGCACGCGAAGGTGTTAATCCACGCACAGGTGAATCCCTCAAGATTCCTGCACGCAATGTTCCCAAGTTCTCTCCTGGAAAAGCTCTTAAAGAGATCGTAAATTCTCCAAAAGCTAAAAAAGCAATGAAGAAATAATGATCGCTTGGAACTTACATAAGCCGCTCTCCTTATTGGTTGGCGGCTTTTTTTATAGCGGAGATATATATGAAATCATTGCTTGACATTTCTTCTTTGACGAAAAATGAAGTGCTAAATATTTTTGAGCAAGCAAATACCTATCAGCGAAGTAAAAAAGATTCTATCCTGAGTGGCAAGGATATACTCATTGCTTTTTTTGAAACTTCAACACGCACGAGAATTTCATTCGAATTAGCTGTTAAGAGATTGGGTGGAACCCCCGTCATTTTCAATGCTCAACAAAGTAGTATTGCTAAAGGAGAATCCTTTGTAGATACAATTCATACTTTACAGCAGTATGAAGTTCATGGATGGATTATTCGTCATAGCCAGGCTTTGGCTCCACATTTAGTTGAGCAAGAAACAAAATCTTTGATTGTTAATGCTGGAGATGGTTCTCATCAACATCCGACCCAAGCATTAGTTGATGCATATACGCTTTTCAGAAAATGGGGAAGTCTTGAAGGAAAGAATATTCTTATTGTTGGAGATATACTCCATAGTAGAGTTGCAAGATCCAATATGCAATTATTTACGAAGCTTGGATCTAATGTTTATGTTACCGGTCCTGGTACTTTACTTTTATCTTCAATGAAACATCTTAATGTAGTACCTACAATCCATAATCAACTCGATAATATAGATGCAGTGATTATGCTACGTATGCAGCAAGAGAGAATGAAGAAGGGGCTCATTCCAAGCGAGAGTGAATATGCAAAGTACTTTGGTATGAATGAGGAGCTCTTAAAAAAACATAATAATCTTCTTGTCTTACATCCCGGTCCTGCTAATTATGGAATTGAACTTAGCATGGAATGCATGAATTATCCGAATGTGCTAATTCGGGAACAAGTAAAAAATGGACTATTTATTAGAATGGCTGTATTGAAGGAATGTATGACTTAATCACCAATCATTTTCTGCTAATACAATGATTTTATCTTCCTCAAAAAAGGTGAAATTCTTTGTCTTATCAGGATTGACAATCACACCTTGATCAAGAGCATCCTCATCATATTTAGAAAGTAGTCTGCATCCTATCGCAATTTCATTTCTACGTCTTGCAGCTTCAACTACAGTGAAGAAATTCAGGGGTTTTCTTAATTCAACATAATCGGAAGCAGGTTTTAAATACACTTCTGATCCCTCAGAACGGAAAAGATCTTCAAAAACCAAAGCTAAAGCTTTTTCTTCGGATACCTGTGAAAGCATCAAACTGTTTAACTTATCACTAACTACAAAATCATCAGCTCTGGTGACTTTGACAAGCTCTCTGTTACGGACATCGAGCATTTGTGAGACAATTGAAAAAGGATGACCTGTTTTTTCTGCAATATCACGAAGATGTAATAGAGTAAAAATAGTTCTTGCATCTGATTCTTGAATATTATTGGTTAATGAATGACTTAATATGATTATATGATCGTAGGTCTCACAATCCAAATCATCAAGTACTCTGCGATTGCTTGTATCCCCCGATATTTGATGAATGGAAAGATTTTGTAATTCTTTAGATACTTGTCCTATTTCTGAAACAATGTTTTCAATATCGCTTACAACGGTGACTATAGAACCTTTCACAACATAATTGTCAAGCTCTGTTATTATTGTGTGAGCTTGCCTATTCCAACCTAATATTAAAGTTTTTTCTGGAATTCTCGTATTTCCTTCGGATTGCCGTATGCATGTTGCGTCTACATTGCTATCTGGATTATTGACAGGATTAATTTTTGACCCATCTTCTGCAACTACAATGATTTGATCTCCTCTTTCAATGAGTTTATGTGATGGTGGATTGATTTGAATTAATCCATTAGAATAACGCAATCCAATTGGTGTTCCTCGATTATAGGAAAATAGGGCTTTAGAAAATTGTTTTCCAATCAATGATTGTTCTTCTAAAAAATTGATTTTGTTTCTTTTGAAATCGAGAAGTTCATTGAAAACAACGGACAAGCCTGACTGCCGACAGGTTTGGGCAATAATCTTCGATAATACATCTTCCATCAAGATGAAAGATACCTCGTTTTTTCCAACAAGGCGAGCGACTTCAATGTTTTTGGGATCCCTAATTTCTGCTACGATATGATAACTTTCAGGTCTGCGTTGAGGATTATTTGTAATTGCAAGTATCATTTTTATCATCAATGAATCCGGATCTTCAATGCCTTCCGGAGATAAGATGATGATTGATTTTGCAGTATGGGGATTAATAATTTCAAGATCAGTTAAATCAATTGGATTACCTGTTCTACAAACGACCTTTGTTCCTTTGAAATCGCCAATTTTCATGTTGATTTCATCTTCCATTTCTACTTTGTCTTTTTCTGCTAAAATAGAAATGCAAGAATTCTTCTTTCCTTCATTTGCTGTAACAAGTTCGCTTATGATGTAAAATATTTGTGGAGACCAACCAAGTATAACGGTATGTCCGTGTTCGATTACGAGTGAACGACCTTTTCTTAGATCTTCAAGTTGTTTTGCAATTCCGCTATTAAGTACACCAATAAGGATCGAAATTAACACCATACCACCAAGAGTGGCAATAAGCATGAGTGAAACATAAGAGATATTATTCGTATGAAGAGCGGATATGACTCCACCATCCAAAGAATGTAACACAGTTCCCCACATTAATTTCCCAAAATCTGTAAATGACTCATCATTGGTTGCTATACCAATAATTGCACCAATTATAGAAATTACAAGTACGAATACTAATGAAAGTATAAATAAGCCGGCAATAAGAGAGATGACCCCTTTTGACATGAAACTGTCAAATTTATATTTCAGTACATTTGAAACTTTTCGATAAGGCATGAATAACTCTATAGATGAATGATATATTCCTCCGAAATTATACAAAAATAGTCTACTATAAAAGTGGGTAATGACAAAAAAAACCGCCAAGTAGGCGGTTTTTACTCATCAGTCTTGAATCTTGGGTCGATATTTTGAGAATGAATGCTCGAGTATCTGTTTTTTTACTGGAGCAGACGCGGGTTCAGTAACTTCGCTCTTATTAGAAACTTTCAACTCAACACTGGAAGAGCGTGATTTTACCTTCATCGGTGCATTTTGCTTATCCACAATCAGACGAGGTACTTTCAAAGGAATATCCTTTGCTGTAGCTTGTGTGGTTATATCTATTTTTGATTGTCTTTGAATTGGTTTTGAATCATTTTGTGAATTCAGATACCAATATGCACCTGCACATACAGAAATAGACAATGCAGAAGAAGCTGCTAACGTTAACCAAGACATCCCTGCCTTTTTTGCATAGGCTGCTGTTATCAATCCTGAAGATGCAACCGTACCTGTGGAAGCCAAGCACGCAACAAAAGCACCGGCAACAGCTGATAAATCATGTTGCATAAGGTGCAATCTCTCCTTGTTTAGACAGGAATTGATAATGCGTTCCGACTCAAGTAGAGATTGAAGTTCGGAATCATGTTCGACAGTTTTCAAAAAATGAGCCGTTTCTTCTGGGGTAAGTTGGCCATTGAGGAATTTGTCGATTGTTTCGTGTGAATTCATATAATACAGTAATAAGTGGTGGTGATTGTCATTCAAAATCTTTATTGATCATTTTCTTTACTTTTTCTCTTAGCTGCGCTCTAGCTCTGGAGGCTCGTGTCCAAATGGCATTGGGAGACATACCCATCATTTCTGCAATTTCATCAAAACGGTACCCGCAGAACATATTTAAGACAAGCAGTTCTTTGTCTTCAAATTTTAGTGAGTCCAAAGAAGAATTTACTAACTCCTCCACATCTGTGCTTCCAGGTTGAAATTCATGGGGGATGTCAATCTCAGAGATTGCATCTATTGGAATCGTATGTTTTCTCAATTTGATGTGATTTAAACATAAATTCCGCGCAATTGTAAACATGAATCCACCCGGATTAGCAATCTCTGGGTGAGACTGATTTCTGATTTTTATGATGCGCTCCCATACTTCCTGAGTGATATCCTCAGCAACATGTGTATTATTCACCAGTTTAGCGCAATAAAGAAAAATCTTTCGATTATATGATCTGAAAAAATACATGGCAGCATTGTCATCTCCATTCAAGAAATTCATGAATGATAATGATTCCTCATTCTTGTTTGAATGGGAGTTTTCCAAAGTTCCTATGCTTTGCTTTTGCTCTATATGTCGTTTTTTTATCAACTAAATGCCTTTGGTTCATGAAGTTATGACAATAACTATGATGGAAACCTTACAAGCTACATCAATAATTATCAATTTGAGCTCTTTGCAGACTTCCTGAATAGTCAACATACACTGTTTTCCATTCTGTAAATATTTCGAAAGCCGTCCATCCTCCTTCTCTGTGGCCATTGCCTGTTCCTTTGATTCCTCCAAAAGGCATATGTGCCTCAGCACCAATGGTTGGAGCATTGATATATGTGATACCTGCTTCAATATCTCTGATTGCTTTGAATGCTGCATCGACATTTCCGGTAAATATTGAAGAAGAAAGGCCATAATCACAATTATTTGCCAAGGCAATTGCATGATCTAAAGAATATGTTTTTGACACAGCCAATACAGGTCCAAAGATTTCTTCTTTAAAAATGGTCATTTCAGGCGTAACGTCAATAAAGATTGTTGGTTTGTAAAAATGACCTTTTGCGCAATCTCCGGCGATTTCAACATCTCCACCAATTACACAAGTGGCTCCTTCTGAACGAGCTACTGACACATAATGCTTGATTTTTTCCAATTGTTTAGCATTGATTACCGGACCCATTTGTGTAGCGGGATGAGCGCCATTTCCAAGTCTGATTTGTGTTGTCTTCGTTATGAGAGCATTGATAAATGAATCATAAATATCTTCATGCAGAATGAGTCTTGAAGTTGCTGTACAGCGCTGCCCGGTTGTTCCAAAAGCACCCCACAATACACCATCCAAAGCCAAATCAAGGTTTGCATCAGGCATAACGATTTGAGCATTCTTGCCTCCCATTTCAAGAGAACATTTCTTGTTTAGAGCTCCGCATCTTTCTGCGATTTTTTTTCCAGTAATAGTAGAACCGGTAAAACCTATCAATTTTACAGATGGATGCTCTACGAGCAGAGATCCTGCAATGCCATCTCCATAGATGACATTAAAAACTCCCGGTGGTAAACCCGCTTCTTCGAGGATTTCAGCAAAAATATGAGCAGAATGTGGTGAATCTTCAGAGGGTTTGAAGACGATTGTATTCCCGCATGCGAGAGCAGGTAAAATTTTCCATGAGGGTACTGCAATAGGGAAATTCCAAGCTGTAATTATACCGCAAACACCGATAGGAGTACGAAAGGATAAATTCATTTTATTATCCATTTCACTGGGGGCTGTATATCCAAACAATCTTCTCGTTTCTGTGGCAGCATAGTACGCAGTATCGATAGCCTCTTGAATATCACCCAGAGTTTCAAACAATGGTTTACCCATTTCTCTTGTCATGATTGCAGATAATTCTTCTTTCCTTCTTGTAAAAATATCCCCGGCTTTTCGTAGTATATCGCCTCTTTTAGGAGCCGGCAACTTGCTCCATGACGCAAAAGCTTTCGTGGCAGCTTCAACGGCTTCATCAACTTCTAGTTGATTGGAAAGAGGGAAACTCCCGATGTTATCTTCGGAATCCGCAGGATTGATATTCAAAAACGAGTTTGCATGCTCGGATGGAGTGAAAACTCCGTTGATGTAATTATGAAATACTTGCATGATGATAAAAAAGGTGATTAAAATATTTATGAGTAAAATAATGGAATGACATGAGTATTTCAATTGTGGGAATATTATGGACTTTATGGGGTTTTTTTCGTCTGAATCTTCGTAAATTTGGTCATAACCCTAAACTGTATAACATGAATCCTGACATAGATAAAAAATCACGCATACTCATACCCGGATCCGCAGATGAGTTTTACTATCTCGAAGGTCCAAAATCTCGCTGGAGAGAGTTCGTCTTCACCCTAAAAGTCATGAGAGAGTTCATCTCTGCATTTAGAAGACTTCATTTCGTGGGACCATGTATAACTGTATTTGGATCAGCTCGTTATAAATCTGATCATCCTTATTACAAATTATCGGAAGATTTAGGTAAGGCGTTGACAAATATAGGGTTTGCAGTTATGACGGGCGGCGGTCCTGGTATTATGGAGGGTGCAAATAAGGGGGCTTTCCATGAGGACGGTATATCTGTTGGCGCTGAAATATTGTTGCCACATGAGCAAAACCCCAATCCATTTCTTCATGCTACTGCCAAATTTCAATATTTTTTCGTTCGAAAGTTTCTGCTGTTTAAGTATTCTTATGGTTTTATAGTTCTACCCGGTGGATTTGGTACCATGGATGAGTTATTTGAGGCTTTGACTTTGATTCAGACCAAGAAAATTAAGAATTTCCCAATTGTAGTGATGGGAACCAAGTATTATCAACCACTTAGCAGTTTGCTTGAACACATGGCCAAAGAAGAAACAATTGATACTGCAGATTTGGACTTAGTACTTTTTACGGATTCCATTCAAGAAGCGATGGATCACATTCAACATCACTCCATTGAACGATTCAAACTAAAGAAAATAGCAAAGGCATTACCATATTTTGGTGAATCATCTTTTACCACTAACCAATAATTACGTATGTCAAAGTTGTTCGACTCATTAAAACGGTATATCATTGGAGAGCGTAAGACAATTGACGATAGATCAATTTTCCACAAATTGACTCTCATCGCTTTCTTTGCTTGGGTTGGTCTTGGCGCAGATGGTTTGTCCTCATCTTGTTATGGTCCTGAAGAAGCATTCAATGCTTTGGGAAAATATCCCTATCTCTCCATTTTTATTGCATTGGGCACTGCAATAACGATTTTTGTCATTTCTGCAAGTTATTCACAAATCATTGAGTTATTTCCATCGGGTGGTGGAGGTTATCTTGTTGCAAGCAAATTGTTGTCACCAACAGTAGGGATGGTTGCAGGGTCGAGTTTGGTCATCGATTATATCTTGACAATTTCCATTTCAATTGTAAGTGGAATAGATGCACTGTTCAGTTTTTTTTCACAGGATATCCATTATCTGAAAATCCCTCTATCAATGCTTGCTCTGACCATTATGATTATTTTGAATCTGAGGGGAGTCAAAGAATCTGTTTCGGTATTGTTACCGATCTTCATGATTTTTGTTATCACGCATGTAGCTGCAATTATTTACATCATTGGTTCTCATGCATTTGAGTTCCCAAGCGTTGTGAGTACTACAGTTCAACAATGGAATGGAGCAACATCTGAATTGGGGTATATGGGAGCAATCATGCTGATTTTACGTGCATACAGCATGGGTGCAGGCACGTATACAGGGATTGAAGCTGTAAGTAATGCTATGCCAATTTTGCGTGAACCAAGAGTTGAGACAGCTAAAACTACAATGAAATACATGGCTTTTTCACTTGCATTTGTAGCCGTTGGTCTTATGCTTTCTTATGCACTAATGCATGTTCAGGACGCTCCCGGAAAAACATTGAATGCCGTATTGTTTGAAAAATTAACAATGGATTGGGGAGCAGGTTTATCTACTTCGATACTGCTCATTGTACTCATAAGTGAAGCGGTATTGTTATTTGTAGCTGCTCAGGCAGGTTTTTTGGGTGGACCACAAATTTTATCCAATATGGCTTTGGATAGATGGTTCCCAACACGATTCGCGATGTTGAGCGACAGATTCGTTTCTCAAAATGGAGTATTACTTGTTGGTATTGCAGCCGGGATTGTGGTATTGGCTACAGGTGGTTCAGTTCACTTGCTTATCGTTCTTTATTCGATAAATGTGTTTATCACATTTACATTGTCACAATTGGGAATGGTGAAGCATTGGATACAAGTCAGACATGTTTTCCAAAATTGGAAATCGAAGATTTTCATAAATGGACTTGGCCTAGTCATGTCGTCATTCATTCTTGTAGCTGTAGTAATCATTAAGTTTTCAGAGGGTGGTTGGGCAACCATATTATTAACAGGTAGTTTGGTTGCTTTGGTGCTTTCCTTTAGAAGACATTATAATCAAACTTCACAACAGCTAAAAAAACTCGATGAAATCGTAATGACTGCAATTGATGACACCCTTTTACTCCCTGCTGAAGAAGAGAAATATCCGGCATGTGATCCAAAAGCAAAAACTGCAGTATTTCTTGTGTCCGGTTTTTCAGGATTGGGTTTACATACATTGTTTACGGTTATGCGGACATTTGAGGGAACCTTCAAGAACTTTGTATTCGTTCAAGTTGGTGTTTTGGATGCGGGCAACTTCAAAGGTTCAGAGGAAGTTGATAATCTTCAATTGTATATCGATACAGAAGCAAGTAAGTATGTCAATTTCATGAGAAATAATGGATATTTTGCAGAGTCATACACAGAAATTGGTACCGATGTAGTTTCCGTTGTTGCTGATTTGTCAAAACAAATAGTTGAAAGATATCCTCATACAGTTGTATTCGGAGGACAAGTAGTCTTTCCTGAAGAATCAATCTTTTCCAAATGGCTACATAATTATACAGTATTTGCCGTTCAAAGAAGATTGTATTTGGAAAGCATTCCGGTAGTAATTTTACCAGTTAGAATTTAATGATTGATTCATCGTCTTCATATTGCGGTAATACCATGAAAACCATACGTTACATACTTTGTTTGTTCATTTTGTTTGTAAGCACAAAAATTGCGGTCTTTGGGCAAATAGAACAAATAATTGGTATCACTGATTCAAAATATTCAGTGATGCGCGATCATTTCTACAAACAGAATCCTAAGTATGCAGAGCATATTTATGGATCGAAAGAATCCGAATATCTTCGTATTGAACAAACAGATAAAAATCTTACCCACTTCAAAAGGTGGGAGAACTTTTGGGCTAACAGACTCATGCCAGATGGCACATTCCCAAGTAGTGAATTGATCATCAATGCAATCAATCAAAAGCAACAGCAAAGATTAAAACAAAAAAAATATGAACAACTCTTTGCATCTGATCCTAAATGGTCTCTTGTTGGTCCAATACAGACACCAAATGGTGGGGGAAATGGCAGAATAAACTGTATTACCGTTCACCCGAATCTAACGAATCTCATTTGGGTTGGAAGTGCTGCCGGTGGTGCTTGGAAGAGTACAGATTTTGGAGATACTTGGAACACAACCTGTGATGATTTATTCTCCATGGGCGTTTCTGATATTGCAATGCCTTGGGATAATCCAAATATCGTGTATTTGGCAACAGGAGATGATGATGCTGGATGTACATATTCAACAGGTATTTTGAAATCAACAGATGCTGGTAAAACTTGGAATCCTACAGAATTATCTTTTCAGACTTCATCTAGACAACAGATTTACCGTTTATTAGCACATCCAACTCAAGCTGGTAAACTGTATGCAGCCACAAGTCAGGGTTTGTACATTACTACCAATGCAGGTGTAAAATGGGAAAAGAAAACACCCACATATAATTTTCGCGATCTCGAAATTCGCCCTGGCTCAGATATAATGATAGGATGTGTAGGAAGAGATATATATAGAAGCACAGATGCGGGTAATACTTGGACAAAATTGACTACCTCCATCCCATCAACAATTGGTAGAATTTCCTTGGCAATAAGTCCGGCAAATCCGGATTATATGTATGCATTATGTTCAGATAATGCAAAACAAAGTGGATTCGGTGGTCTCTATAGATCTGTTGATGGTGGAAAAACATGGGTTTCTAGATCAACGGCACCAAATATATTATCTCATTCAGTGGATGGTTCAGGTACCGGTGGTCAGGGATGGTATGATTTGACTATTGCATGTTCATATAAACAACCAAATCATATTGTTATAGGTGGTGTCAACATATGGCGTTCAACAGATGGTGGGACTTCTTGGACTATCAGTGCTCATTGGTATGGCGATAGGGGTACACCTTATGTTCATGCTGATGTTCATGACTTGGAGTATTTCCCTAATTCTGACAAGATAATTATTGCAGGCTCTGATGGTGGTGTATCTACATCATCTGACAATGGATTAAACTGGACTGACAATAGCAGTGGTTTAGCTATTACACAATACTACCATGTTGGAACAGCACAAAATTTAGCTCCTTCTTATGTTGGAGGGGCTCAGGATAATGGGACAACACGTTTTTCTTCAAATACTTGGACGCAAGTCTTGGGTGGTGATGGAATGAAATGCTTGATCCATCCTTCGAATCCACAAATAGTTTTTGGCGCCATTCAAAATGGATACATAAATAGGTCTATAAATGGGGCAAAGAGTTTCGAAGCAACTTTGAATCCTGATATAGCTAAAGAAAATGGAAGATGGGTAACTCCTTATGTATTTGATCCGATGACCCCAGCGGTCATGTATGCAGGTTTTAGAAATATATGGAAGTCAACAAATACAGGTGCCCCAGGATCATGGCAAAAAGTATCTGATTTGCCGAATACAGCATCAACGATTAAAATTATTTCTGTTTCACCTGCAAATCCAAAGTTGATCATTGCAATGAATGATCAGGTTATTTATGAATCAAAAGATGCCGGTGAAACTTGGTCTATTAAGACAGTGCCGGCACCCTTGTCCGCATCATCAATTACATCTTGGGCTTTTAGTCATGATGATGAAACAAAGGCATGGGTTACAATTGGTGATTTTGGTAGTTCTAGAGTTTTTAAAACCACCAATGGTGGTACAAATTGGATTGATATTTCTGATAATCTTCCAAAGATTCCTACCAATGTAGTGATTCATGAAAAGGGATCCCCTGAAAGAATTTATGTTGGTACTGATATTGGTATTTATTACAGAGATTCCACAACAAATTCTTGGATTGACTATAGTGTTGGATTTCCAAATACAATAGTTAGAGATTTACAAATTAATTATCCTGCAAAGTTACTCATAGCCGGTACTTATGGTAGAGGTTTGTGGAAAGGGAATTTAGTAGGTTGTTCCGGCATTAGTGCAACCGCTGTTTCTAATGGATCTTTGACTTTTTGCGAAGGTGATAGTGTTGAGTTGACCATAAAAGAATCGTATGCCGGGTATCGTTGGTCTACCGGTCAAACAACAAAGACAATTTTTGCAAAACAATCGGGAACATATTCAGCTACTGTGACTGATCAAGAAGGATGTACAGGCTTAACAAATTCCATCACAGTCACAGTAAACCCTGCACCTAAAGTCACTATTGTATCTTCAAAAAATACTCTATGTGATGGAGACAGTATCATTCTCGATGCTGGAATTCACTCGACTTATAAATGGTCGACTGGGGACACTACCAGACGAATAACAGTAAAGGATGGTGGTGTATACAAAGTCACAGTTTTTTCAACTAATGGTTGTACTGCAACAGCATCATCTAGCGATATTAAGAAAAATATAAGTCCAGATAAACCTATTATCACTAGACGAGAAAATACTTTGGAATGCTCTACTATTGGGGATTCATATCAATGGTATGAAAATGGTATTGCAAAATTGAATGCAAAGCAAAGAACATATACACCTGGTGAGACAAGTTATGGAAAGAAGATAACTGTTAAGGTTTCTCTATCAAATAATTGCAGCACATTGTCTGAAGAATTTTTGTATTCGCCCTTATCAGCTGATGAAGATTATGCTAGTGTTTTTAGAGTCTATCCCAATCCTGTTCAACAGTATTTATTCTTTGATTTTCCTTCAATAAGTCAATCTGCTGATATATCTATCATAGATTTGAAAGGAGTTGTACTTTATTCGTTCAAATTAGATTGTCATACTGGATTGATTTCAGATAAAATTCGCATAGGTCATCTACCTACAGGAACATACACTCTTCGCATAGAACAGAGTATGAGAACAATGACAGCTACATTTGTAAAACAATAAAATCAACATACATGAAGATATTCCTCAGTTTGATTGTTCTTTTTTTCGCAATCCCGTTAATTGCTGAAAAAGATCCCAAGTTTCGTTTTGACGGAAAGGAGTCACCAAATTTCTTTGACATCCAAAAAGCATTCTATAAAGAATATTCAGAGAAAACCGACTTCATGCAATCATCAAAAGATGAATCAAATAAAGAAGGAATGTTCTATCATTTCAAGAGATGGGAATGGTTTTGGAAGCAAAGAGTTTTGCCAGACGGAGAGTTTCCTCAGCCAATGATACTTCAAGATATTTATCAAAAAGAACTTCGAAGATCGCAAAAATCAAAAACTGAGCAGGCGCTGTCTTTGAAACCAAATTGGAAAATTCTTGGTCCGACAAATATCCCTATTGGTGGTGGTGCAGGTAGAGTAAATGGCATACATATTCCTGCTGGACAACAGAATATCATTTGGGCAGCAGCAGCAGGAGGTGGTGCTTGGAAATCTACAAATGGTGGTAAAACATGGCAAACCACCACTGATAAATTGGGAACATTGGGAGTAACTGACATTACAACCGATCCCAAGAATCCAAATATTGTTTATCTGGCAACAGGGGATGCTTTTGGTGCTGACACATATTATGGTGCCGCTCCATTTAGTATAGGGTTAATCAAAAGTGTTGATGGTGGATTGACATGGACACAAACCGGACTCAACTATCAACAAAAAGACACAAGAGCATTATCAAGAGTACTTGTTCATCCAACAAATACATCCATCATCCTCGTGGGAGGGAATAATGGAATTCATAGATCCACCGATGGAGGTGTTACTTTTAACACGCGTTTTGTTGGTGATGTCAAAGACATGGAAATGAAACCTGATGATCCATCTGTATATTATGCAACCAGTGGATCGAAGATTTATATTTCTAGAGATGCAGGAGATAAGTGGACTGAGTTAAAATCCAATATTCCAACTACTATTGGAAGAATCGCAATTGCTGTTACCCCTGCTGAACCGGAAGCGATATTTGCACTCACAGCAAAAAGAGGATCTTGGGATTTTGGTGGATTTTATAGGTCTTATGATGGTGGAGAAAATTGGGATATAGGCGCTACTACACCAAATATAATTGGTCGAAATTTACAAGGCACAGATACTGAAAATCAACAAGGATGGTATGATCTTTGTATTGCGGTCTCTCCTGACAATCCAGATCTCATTTTTATAGGTGGAATCAATATTTGGCGCTCAACCAATGGCGGAAGCAATTGGTCCATTAATACCTATTGGGTTCCAAATCAAGGCCGACCATATGTTCATGCTGATGTTCACGATTTGGATTTTATAAATTCCACCACAATAATTACAGGAACTGATGGTGGAGTGTCATTGACTACCAATAGAGGTTTGGCTTGGACAGATTTGAGTGATGGTTTGGAGATCACTCAGTTCTACAGAATGAGCATTTCTCAGCAGAGGCCAGATGTTGTTATTGGTGGTGCTCAAGACAATGGAACAAGTTATCGTTCAGGACCTAATGAATGGAAGCAAGTATGGGGTGGTGATGGCATGGATAATGCAATTGATCCAGTGAATGACAAGTATATGTTTGTATCATCTCAAAATGGAAACTTTGGTCGTTCTACAAATGGTGGTTCATCCTTCAGTTCAAGTATAAATTCTGCTATTACATCAGAAGAGGGTGAATGGGTTACTCCTATAGAATTTGCTCCAAATGCAAAACCGGGAGCAGCATCTTTAGTTTATGCAGGATATCGAGATGTATGGAAAACAGATTCACTAGGATTTTGGAATAAAACCTCCAATTTTCCAAATAAACAATCACGCATCATGCTGTTGGCGCATGCACCATCCAGGCCCGGAACATTGATTGCATCAAATTTCAATGCCTCATACATCACTTATGATGAAGGGCAAACATGGAGGCAAATTCAATTTCCCAATGGCATAGCTTCCTCCATAATCACTTCATTTGAATTTCACCCTTCAAATGATAGTATATTTTGGATTTCCATTTCAGGATTTGGAAGCAGAAAAGTATTTCAAACAAATAATGCCGGTACAAACTCCACTTGGACAGACCTATCGGGGGGTATGCCACCAATTCCAGTGAATTGTCTACGATATCAACCAAATTCTCCCGATCGCTTATATGCCGGAACTGATTTGGGAGTGTATTATAGAGACAATAGTACAAAAGTATGGATTCCCTATAATGATGGTTTGCCGAATACTGTTATATCTGATATAGAGATTCATAAATCAACCAAGAAATTACGAGTATCATCCTATGGTAGAGGCACCTGGGAAGCTGATATGGTCAATTGTCCTGAATTAACTTGTTCCGTACAGGTCCAAGGTAATCTCACTTTCTGTTCCGGAGATAGCGTTACATTTACAGCTCAGGATGGATTTGCAACGTATATGTGGAGCAATGGAGCAACGACAAAATCAATCACTGTCAAGGATGCTGGTAATTATAGTCTGACCGTGTATGATGCAAATGGTTGTCCATCAGGATTTGGTCCTATCGCAGTCACAGTAAATCAAAGAAGAATTCCAAATATCATATCTAATCGTACCATTTTCACGATTTGTGACAATACTCCTCTGACTTTAGATGCTGGCTCCAATTTTGATAAATATATTTGGTCAACAGGTGATACAACAAGAACCATTACGGTAAATACCCCCGGAATTATAACAGTGGCAACAATCAATAAACTTGGTTGCATCGATTCTGATACCGTTACCATTTTGCAAGGAAGCAATCCAATCAAACCCACAATAACAAAAAGCAATGACACGCTCTTTGCAAGTTCTGCTTATGCTTATCAATGGATGTTGGCTGATAAAGACATACCAAATGCAAAAGGTCGGTTTTATGTTCTACCCAGATTTGCGGATAATAGAAATTATTCTGTGAGGGTATTTTCAGAACAAGGTTGCTCAACAAATTCTGATGCCATGACAATAACATCAATTACCGATTTAGATGGTCAGTATCAATATTCTTTATTTCCAAATCCGGCAAGTCAAAGTGTATATGTCTCAGTCCCCAAAAATAATACTGAAGATATTCTACAATTTTCAATTATTGATGTAAAAGGAAGCAAAGTGAAAAGCGGCATATTACAGCTCAATGGTATCAACAGTTTCGAGATTCAGCTTACGGATATCCCCAAAGGGAGATACTGGGTTCAGATCCTTGTCCAAAAACAGCTACCCGTAACGCTTCCTTTGCTTATACAATAAACTTTCCAATCCAATTCAAGCTCCATAATGAATTCCGTCATTGTGGAGCTTTTTTTATTGAACTTGTAGTGACATTTCTGTAATTTGTAACCTGAAATACGCATCATTAAGCCATTCCATTTTTAACTATAAATTTATGTCAACTTTGATCGGTAGCCCTCTGTTGCAATCATCGCAAACTGTTGCAAATACAGCTTTTCACCGATCTTTGCTCGATCAACTTGCTTCTCTTACTTCAACGGTACACATGGGTGGTGGGGAAAAAGCAATTCAAAGGCATAAGTCGAAACAAAAGCTTACCGCTCGCGAGAGAATTCATCTTCTGATAGATCCTAACACTTGTTTTGAAGAGATTGGCACATTTGCCGCTTATGGTATGTATGAAGAGCAAGGTGGTTGTCCATCCGCAGGTGTGATTGCCGGTATCGCAATCGTTCAAGGCAGGGAATGTATGATCGTAGCTAATGATGCTACTGTAAAAGCAGGAGCTTGGTTTCCAATGACCGCAAAAAAGAATATGCGGGCTCAGGAAATTGCGATTGAAAATCATCTTCCCATCATCTATTTGGTGGATAGTGCGGGTGTTTTTTTACCAATGCAAGATCAAATTTTTCCTGATAAAGAGCATTTTGGTCGACAGTTTCGAAATAATGCGGTGATGAGTGCATTGGGAATCCCTCAAATCGCTGCCATTATGGGGCCATGTGTGGCAGGAGGAGCTTATCTTCCAATCATGTGTGATGAAGCCATTATTGTAGAAGGATCGGGAAGTTTATTTCTTGCCGGACCGGCATTGGTCGAAGCAGCAATTGGTGAAAAAATTGACATCGAAGCTCTCGGGGGTGCAGCAATGCATACTACAATCAGTGGTAATACAGATTATCGAGTTCAATCTGATGAAGAAGCGATAATATTGATACGAGATTTAGTATCACGGTTTTCTCCTTTAAAAGGAAAAAAACAACTATTTGACAGAATCCCTAGTAAGCCTCCCAAATATGATATCGATGAAGTTTATTCCATTTTACCATCTGATAGAACAAAACCATATTCAACTCATGAATTTCTAGCAAGAATCATTGACGATTCTGTATTTGAGGAATATAAAGCAGAATATGGTAAGACAATCATTTGTGGATATGCAAGAATTGATGGTTGGTCTGTTGGCATTGTCATTAATAATAGAGCAATCACAAAATCTGGTAAAGGTGAAATGCAAGTTGGCGGAGTTATTTATTCTGATAGTGCAGATAAAGCAGCACGATTCATTATGAATTGCAATCAGCGTTTGATTCCTCTTGTGTTTTTTCAAGATGTCACAGGATTCATGGTTGGAAGCCGTGCAGAGCAAGGTGGAATCATAAAAGATGGTGCAAAAATGGTCAATGCTGTTTCAAATTCCATTGTTCCCAAAATTACATGCATCATTGGAAATAGTTATGGAGCAGGGAATTATGCAATGTGCGGGAAAGCCTATGATCCTCGCTTCATTTTTGCATATCCAACAGCACAAATTGCAGTTATGGGCGGCGCCCAAGCTTCAAAAACATTGCTAACCATAAAGATTGCTTCACTCGAAAAAGAAGGCAAAAAGTTAAGTGATCAAGAAAAAGAACAAATGCTAAAAGAAATTCAATCAAGATATGATGCACAAACAACCCCATATTATGCTGCTTCTCATTTATGGGTAGACGAAATAATAGCACCATCCGAGACAAGACGGAAAATCTCGATGGCTCTATCATGTGCATCGCATAATCCAGATATACCTGATTGGAAATCTGGGGTTTTACAAGTTTGAAAGTAATAATTTTCTCATTGGAGTGTTTTGCCATGTTGAAATTCTATAAAATATCTATGCCATTGGTTATTCTTGCATCAATAGTGATGACAGGATGTGGAGGAAAGAAAAATTCAGGTTCAACTGCTGATCAGAGTGGACCAAGTTACAATACCAAGCTTTGGAAAAAATACGATACTCCTCCTGGTGCGGATCCATCTGTTAAAGACATTGATGGTGGTGCAGGATTTGAGAAAATAGCTTCTTCTCAAGGTTACACTACTTATGAGTTCAATGAATTTGACTTAAAACACTCAGGAGATCCGCAAGCAACCGTTGGAGGAAGTATTCGTTTCACCATTAGTAGATTTCCTTTAAGTTTTCGACCATTCTTTTATGGACAAGGGGCAAATTTCACAGAAAATCTCCAAATGTCATCTCTTACCTATGAAACCCTCTGCAATCTAGGCCTTGATGATCAACCTGTACCATCTCTTGCGACACATTGGAAAATATCAGAAGATCAACTCACATTTACTTTTAGACTTGATCCAAATGCACGTTTCTCATCAGGAGCTCCGGTAACTTCGGAAGATATTGTTGCTACATTTAAGCTCTTGATGGATGAGACCATTTTATCTCCATCCATGCAACAGATATTCAGTAAATATGAAACTCCAATCGCGTTGTCAAAATATATCGTTCAAGTAAAATCAAAAGAATTTGATTGCAGAGCTTTCAAAACATTTGCTAATAGTTTACTTGTATTATCAGCAAAAGAGATAGGAGGTTTAAGCGGTAAGGAATTCTTGGATAAGTTTCAATTCAATCAACCGGTTGGTTCGGGTGAATATATCGTACTTGCAAATGATATCGTAAAGCAACAAAGTTATACTATAACACGCAGAGATGATTATTGGGGTAAAGACATTCCAGTGAATAAATATTCAGGAAATTTTGATCAAATTACATTTGAAGTTATCAAAGACAACCCTACACTTGAATATGAAAAATTCAAAAAAGGGGAAGTTGATAAGTTCTGGTTTACCGGAAATACCACTGATAAGTGGCTTGGTGATACAACCTATGATGCCGTTCTTAATAATTGGGTGAAGAGAGATCGTGTATTTACCGATGGTCCAGTTGGGACATCCGGCTTATTCCTCAATATGCGAAAGCCACCATTTGATGATATAAGAGTCCGATTGGCATTTTATCATCTTTTTGATCGTGAAGCCATCATCTCAAAACTTTTGTTCAATGAATATGAGCGAATTCATTCTTTCTATTCAAATACCAAATATGAAAACAAGTCAAATCCAAAGATTGGCTATGATCCGGCAAAAGCATCTGCACTTTTGACTGAAGCGGGGTATACATCAAAAAATAAAGATGGTATCCTTGTAAAAAATGGCAAACCATTCAGATTGGAACTTGGTATTCCCAAGCCACTCGAAAAATTCTTGACTCCATATCAACAAACTTTACGTCAAGCAGGAATTGATTTACAAATCAAGTTTCAAGATGGTAATGCTATCACAAAGAATATTGCAGAAAGAAACTTCAATATTACTTGGGCTAATTATGGTGGCTTGGATGATCCATATCCTAAGACAAGTATTGCTTCTGAACTAGCTAACAAAAATGACAATAATAATATAACCGGTTTCAAAGATGCTTATGCTGATGAATTGCTCAAGCAATATGATATACAATGCGATCCCAAATCGAAAGTAAACATCATACAAAAAATTGATAGCATTGAAGCAGCTATGTATCACTGTTTATTGGCTTGGACACCACGCGGTATTCGTATTGCATATTGGGACAAATTTGGCGTACCGGAATGGGTATTGTCAAAGAATTCTGCTCTTGGTTCACATGATTTGGCAATCATGACAGGATGGTGGTATGATCCCGAAAAAGCAAATGCACTCGAAGAAGCCAAGAAGAATAAAAAGAAATTGAGTGGTAATTCTGCAATTCGTGAAGTAAGCTATTGGAAAAACCTTAAACGATAATTGCTCTAAACAAAGAACACTCATACAGGAAGGTTCATGCTACAGTATTTTATTCGAAGACTATTATTTGCACTACCAACATTTTTTGGTTGTACCATTATTGTCTTTTTCATTGTTAATCTTGCTCCTGGTGGACCTTATGAACAACAAGTCCAAGCCTTAAAAGCAGGTTCAGGATTTGGAATAGGATCGGAAAGCTCCGCAGCATCAAAAGATGGCGCAGCATCGATTCCTCCTACAGCTTTGGCAGAACTAAAACGATATTATGGATTTGACAAACCCGTATATGTTCGCTATCTAATCTGGCTAGGACTTTGGCCTCGTGAAACTGATAGTTATAATGTAAAGCTTGGGGAACCAAGAAATGTTGGCCAAGGACAATATCTTATTGTAAACAAACAATCAGATGGTACATATTCTGTCATTGATCAGACTACAAAAGAATCTGTCTCCAATGTTTGGACAGCAGAAAATTCTGTTCTTGATTCAACAGGAATAAGACAATTACGTGTGTTCAAAACAGAATATGCCGGAATACTTACTGGACATTTTGGTAATTCTTATGAATATCGAGAACCAGTGATTGATCTTATAGCTTCGCGCATTCCCATTTCATTGCAATTCGGTGTCATAGGTTTAGTACTGAGCTATGTTATTTGCGTTTATTTGGGAATTCAAAAAGCTTTGCGTCATGGCTCTACATTTGATTTGATATCCAGTTCATCCATTCTCATCAGTTATTCTATTCCAGGTTGGGCATTAGGGCTTTTATTGCTTGTTTTGCTTGGCGGTGGATCATTCTTTGATGTTTTTCCTCTGGGCGGTCTGCAATCAAGAGAGTATGATACCCTTTCACTCGGTGAGAAGATATTGGACAGAGCACATCATTTTGTTTTACCAGTCATTGCTTCCACGATTCAATCATTTGCAACTCTTACTCTACTCATGAAAAATTCTCTGCTTGAGAATCTTTCACAAGATTATATCCGCACTGCTTTTGCTAAAGGGTTAAAAGAGAAGAGAATTATTTGGCTTCATGCAATTAGAAATTCAGTTATTCCAATTGCAGCAAATATTGGTCATATCATTGGTATAGCCTTTGTTGGTTCCTTCTTTATTGAAACTACATTCAATATAGAAGGTATTGGTAAACTGTCTTACTATGCAATATTGTCTAGAGATTATACCGTTGTGTTTGCGTTTACGGTTATTGGAGTATTGGTCAATTTGTTTGGCGCCATTATTTCAGATTTTGTTTTAGCCATGATTGATCCACGCATTCGATTTAGGTAGTATATGTCACAAGCAAGTCAAACAACAAAATCCATTGGACAAAGAAGGTGGAAAAAATTCAAAACAATCAAAAGAGGATATTATTCTTTGATTGTTTTATCTACCCTGTATGTACTATCCTTTTTATTGCCAATATTGGTTAATGATAAAGCTTTGATCGTACGATATAATGGTGAATACTCATTTCCTGCATTTACTTCGCTTGTCGCATCATTTCCAATAGTTGATCAATTTGTCAGTGTATTTCAAAGTGGGGAATCTTTGGGCCAAATCGGCAATCCTGGCCAAGCCCGATATAGAGATTTACAGCAGCAATATGAGCAAGAGAATGGTGATAATTTCGTTGTTATGCCACTTTATCCTTATGGCCCTATTGAGGATATTACTACGGATGGAAATACAGCATTCATGGAGCCTTGGACAGCTAATGAAAGTGAAGGACCAAGAATCATGGGTACAGATGAAAATGGAAGAGATGTATTTGCAAGAATGGCTTATGGATTCAAAGTTTCTATATCATTTGCATTGATTCTAGTGTTTTTGGAATATCTGATAGGAATTCCAATCGGTGGTTTGCTTGGTTTTAAAAGCGGATGGTATGATCTCATTGGACAGAGAATAATTGAAATGTGGTCTACTCTTCCAATTTTATTCCTCATCATCATTGTAGTGTCATTCATTCAACCAAGCTTCATTCTCCTTGTTTGCTTATTGGCATTAACAGCATGGATTCCAATCACAACTTATATACGCGCTGAATTTTACAGAGAAAAATCAAAAGATTATGTAGCTGCAGCAATATCAATAGGTGTTCCTACATGGAAAATCATGTTTAAACACATACTTCCAAATTCACTTGTTCCTATTATTACAAATTTCCCATTTGCCGTAGTTGCTGGAATTACATCTCTTGTTGCGCTAGACTTTTTGGGATTTGGTCTGCCACCACCAACTCCAAGTTGGGGGCAGATGCTAAGCTCCGGACTTCAAAATCTCACAAAATGGTGGCTTGTTTTTTCACCGATGTTCGCATTGTTTGTAACACTCATAATGATTGTATTCATCGGCGAGGCAATCCGTGAGGCATTTGATCCAAAAACATTTTCCAGATTACGCTAATTTCCAGAGATATTCCTGTGCATACAGATATTTTATTCTCGATTCAGAATCTGAAAACATACTTTACCATTGAAGGCAAAGATGCAAAAGCAGTTGATGGTGTCACATTTGATATCTATCAAGGTGAAACACTTGGTCTTGTTGGTGAATCAGGCTCAGGTAAATCAGTGACAGCATTGTCACTCATGAAGCTTATTCCTAATCCACCAGGAAGAATTGTAGATGGAAAGATATTGTACAAGGGTACAGATATAGTGCAATGTTCCTATGAAGACATGTATTCGATTCGTGGTAAAGAGATTGCTATGATTTTTCAAGAACCCATGACTTCTCTCAATCCAGTGTTTCCTGTTGGAATGCAAATTGAAGAAGTATTGATGGTTCATGAAGGATTAAACAAAGAACAAGCTCGAGAAAAAGCAATTGAAATGCTCAGTCTCGTAGGCATACCAGCCCCGGAAAAGCGTATAGATGATTATCCTCATCAATTCTCCGGTGGAATGCGTCAGAGAGTGATGATTGCTATCGCTTTGGCATGTAATCCAGCCCTTCTCATAGCAGATGAACCTACAACAGCTCTTGATGTGACAATTCAAGCACAGATTCTGGAATTGATGCTAACTCTCAAAGAAAAAAGAAGGGAAGCAGCAATTTTGCTCATCACGCATGATCTTGCTGTTGTTGCAGAATTGTGTAATCGTGTGATTGTAATGTATGGCGGAAAGATTCAAGAAATTGCTTCAACTGAAGCACTGTTTGAGTTGCCGCTTCATCCATATACTCGTGGTTTAATGAATTCCATACCTCATGCAGACAAACCTGGTGAGAAAGGAAACCGTTTGCAAGCAATTCCTGGAAATGTACCAAGTATTTTGAATTTTCCACAAGGCTGTAAATTCTGTACTCGATGTACCGAAAAGCAAGATATCTGCGATACGAATGAACCTCCTCTCATTGAAATTGAGTCTGGACATTTCGTTAGATGTCATAATGTGACCACCAAGATTGAAAATGGAAAACGATATGAATAATTCAATGTTATTAGAAGTAAAAAATCTTCAAGTGTATTTTCCTGTATTTGGTGGAGTGTTTCAAAAAAAGATTGCTGAAGTAAAAGCAGTTGATGGTGTTTCATTTACGATACACAGAGGAGAAACATTTGGGCTTGTAGGCGAATCAGGTTGTGGGAAAACAACAGTAGGTAGAGCAATCATCAATGTTTTGACACATGTATCTCCAGATGTACACATTGGTGGAGAAATTCTCTATCATGATAAAAATGGAATTGTTCACAATATCACAAACTTGTCTTCTTCAGCAATGAAGCAATTTAGATCCAAAATTCAAATGATATTTCAGGATCCATATTCATCACTAAATTCCAGATTGTCTGTCAAGCAAATTATCTCAGAGCCTTTAGAAATACATGAACCTCAATTATCATCGAAAGAAGTTGAAGACAAAGTATTATGGCTCTTGGAAAAGGTTGGTTTACAACCCGAATATGCAAATAGGTTCCCACATGAATTTTCTGGTGGTCAAAGACAAAGAATTGGTATTGCAAGAGCTCTGGCGACAAATCCTGAGTTAATTATATGTGATGAACCAGTTTCAGCTCTTGACGTATCTGTACAGGCGCAAGTCATAAATCTCATGGAAGATTTACGAGATGAATTTGGAATATCTTATTTGTTTATTGCCCATGATTTGTCTGTCGTACATCATATAAGCAATAGAATTGGTGTAATGTATTTAGGAAACATGGTTGAAGTTGGTTTGGCTGATGAGGTGTATTTTAATTCAAAGCATCCTTATAGTAAAGCACTTTTGTCATCGGTACCAATTGCAGATCCCAAGCAAAAAGGAAAGCAACGAATATTATTGCAAGGTGACATTCCAAATCCTCTCAATAAACCGTCAGGATGTAGTTTTAGAACTCGTTGTCCAATAGCAACAGAAGATTGTGCCGTTAATATCCCACAATTGATTGGTATCTCTACTACACATTCTATTGCTTGTCCCTTTTCAATTACATAATCATTGATTCACCTTTTGTTGCGATCAATAATATATTGCGTTTTAGGAATTTTATCAGCAACATTTGGGCTAAAGGGGTTTTTGTTGCCAAATGGATTTATTGATGGGGGAGCAACCGGGATTGCATTACTTCTTACTACGACATTACAGATACCATTGTGGATTCTCATCGTTGCGGTGAATGTTCCATTTATCTTTATGGGAAGTAAAGTCATAGGAATTCAATTTGCCTTCAGAACAACAATCTCAATTTGTCTTTTGGCTTTGTCTTTATTGATTATTGATTTCCCCTCGATAACAAATGATAAGTTATTGGTATCTGTTTTTGGTGGTTTCTTTCTTGGAGCGGGAATTGGATTGAATATTCGTGGTCAAGCAGTAATTGATGGTACGGAAGTTATGGCAATCCTGCTTTCAAAAAGATTAAGAGTTACAATAGGTGATATAATCTTATTTATAAATATTATCATTTTTGGTGTCTGTGCTTATCTTCTTTCAATTGAAGTAGCATTATATTCAATGATAACATATATGGTTGCTTCCAAAAGTCTTGATTATATTACGGTAGGAATAGATGAATATCTAGGAGTTACGATAATATCAGTGAAATGTGAAGAAATTAAGAGTTTGATTACAAATGATTTTGGTCGGGGTATTACACTTTATAAGGGAAGAGGAGGATTTGGTAAAACAGGATATAATGAGGAGAAAGAGATTATTTACTCTGTCATAACACGTTTTGAAGTAAGTAAGATATCACAAGAGATTGAAAAGATAGATCCGGATGCTTTTGTTGTCATGACACCCGTGAAAGACGCAATTGGTGGCATGATAAAGAAAAAGCACCTATAAAAAAAGCCCTCAAAGAGGGCTTTGTGATCCCGGTAGGTCTCGAACCTACGGCCCTCTGATTAAAAGTCAGATGCTCTACCACTGAGCTACGGGATCAACCATGAGCAACAAAGTTATGAAAATTTCAAAAAATACGCAATATTGATTTTTATTGGCGTTTACCAATTACTCAATGTGGACTACAATTATGGTGCGATTTAAGTCTTTTTTGGCTATATCAATCATTTCACTATGTGCAATGACAAGTCAAATCTATTCACAAAGCTCTTTCGGGTTATTTGCCGGGATGGCAACTCCCTCTGATTTACTTAATCAAGTATACAATACTGATTTGATTTCTTCTCAAAATTTAACGGGTATTTTACTCAGAGAAGCTGCAAGAAGTGGATATACCATTGGAATTCGACTAAGACAAAATGTTGATGATCAATTCTGGTTTGTTGGAGGTGTTTCACTCGCAAGATTTCCACAAAGTGTTATACCCATAATAAATCAAGCAAATACGAAAGATACCTTGGCTGTTATGACTACCATTCAAAACGTAGTTCCAATTCAAGCCGGTATGATGTACCAATTCAATAAAGGTTTGGTATCTTTTCATGTATTAGGCGATGTCACTTATAATCATCTTATGAATTCAGTCGATGTTTCATATAATAGTCAATCCTTTCCTTTACCACCTGAAGATGAATCAGTACAAAGAATAGGTTTTGGGATAGGGGCAGGATTGGATGTAAATTTAAAAATACTTACTGCAACACTTGAAGCAAAGATGAATACTATCAATTTCATTGGAAGAGATCAAGATGAACCCGAAAAAAGGTTTTTCACCCTGACATTAGGTGTGCATTTCGGTCAAACTCAATAATTATCACCCTCATGCAGAAAAATGTAATTAAAAATGATTCTAGAGATGATATTACTTTAATCAACTCATTTTTAGAGGGTAATAAGCATGATTTCGAAGTACTTTGGTTTAGGTATAATCGTTTGATTTATGCTTATATCTTAAAGATGGTTCGGAATATTGATGATGTAGATGATATTCTACAGGATACATTCATCAAAGCATTCTCGGCAATTCAAACATATAATCAATCATATCCTTTTCCAGCATGGCTTTATAAAATTGCCTCTAATACTTGTATTGATTATTTCAGAAGAAAAAGAATCAGACCAATACCAATTGGCGGTATGACAAACATACAAACTGCTTTGAATGAGGTATTACCTGATAAGTCAATTCCAATCGATGTAAAAATTGCCAATTCAGAGACTAAATTAGAACTGAATAAAGCAATAGCTCTACTTCCTGATAGATATCGTGAATGTATTCAATTAAGACATTTTGAAGAACTTTCTTATGAAGAGATATCTCAAAAGATGCAACTTCCATTGGGAACGATTAAAATCACATTATTTAGAGCTCGTAAAATGTTGTTGTCGTATTTGTCCAGTAAAGACATGTCACTGCACTCATGAAGAACTTATTTGACAAAATCACAATTCCTTTTGGTTTGACTTTAAAAGTATTACTATTATCTGTCATTGGAATTGTTTCACTTTATCTATTGTATGTGTTGATTGATAAGGTGTTTTTAAATCCACCTGTTTCTGCGATAGTACCCATAGAAAAAAGACGAACAGTGTCCGATGTATACATTCAGTTGAACATTATTAATGCAACCGGTGTACAAGGTCTTGCAAAGAAAGCGACAAATTATTTTAGGGACAGGGGATTCGATGTTGTAGAAATATCTACATCAGATTCTTTGCAGGATGATTCTTATGTCATTGATCATTTGTCTGATACTGTATCCGCAAGAAATGTAGCACATGCCTTGGGATTAGCCGATTCAACCATTCGGCATGACTATGATACAAATCTTTATCTTAGAGCTTCTGTAGTTTTAGGTAAGAATTATCAATCACTTAAACCTTTTAAGCAATGATATGCAATATTTTCTCGTAAAATCAGAACCTTTTAAGTATTCATGGGATCAGTTTCAAAAAGAAGGATCCACTTTTTGGGATGGAGTAAGAAATTATCAAGCTAGAAATACATTGATGTCCATGAAAAAGGGCGATATGGTCCTTTTTTATCATTCAAATGAGGGTTTGGAGATTGTTGGTATAGCTAAGGTTGCTAAAGAGTATTATCCTGATCCAACTATTAATGATGATCGCTGGTGCGTTGTTGACCTGAAGGTGCACAAAAAACTAAAAGTACCAATCTCACTTTCTGAAATCAAAAAGGATTCTTTGCTTAAAGAAATGGCTTTGGTTAAGCAATCAAGATTGAGCGTTATGCATGTTACCGAAGATCAATTTCATAGAATAATTTCACTTTCAGGAACTAAGATCTAAAGTATTCCTCAATAATTGTCTTTATGATGTCTAAAGAATATCCCTGTCTAAATAAATGATTGTGTAATTGAGCCCTCTTTTTATCATCATTTCTAAATGAAATTGATCGTAATTTCTTATCTGCAGATTTCCTTGCTGTTTCCAAGGCAATTGAATCTGGATAATGCTCCTTTAAAGTCTTATCTATAATTTCACGACTTATTCCTTTCTTAACTAGTTCTATTTTCAACCTTTTATATCCATAATATCTACGCTCAATCTTTGCTTTTGTGAATTGAGTAGCATATTCTTCATCGGAAAGATAGTTAAACTCTTTTAAGAATGCTATGACTTGCTCTGTCACGGATGGAGAAAAACCTGATTGTATCAATCTGTTTTTAACTTGAAATGTTGATCTAATGGCATAAGTAGCAAATGAAAGCCCCTTCTTTTTTGCTTCGATTAGTTCTTCTTTTTCGAGTATGGAATGATATAATGAAATTGAAAGGTGTTGACCCTTAGCAAGCTGAAACTCATAGACGATATCCTTTTCAATAAGGATATAGTCTCCATTTGTGAACACAATAAAACACTTGCCTTTTTTACGAGCAGCTTTTATCGTAGAGATAATTCTCTCAGTATTCTTGCCGTATGATTGTTCTATACTTGCCATTTGTCTCAGGGACGAGGAGTATACAATAGTTTTTCCCCAATGAGATGAGGACATTATTCAGAGAAGCATAAATGAAAGGGGGATCTTGCCATCGTAACAATGAAAATGAAAGTCTTCTTTCTCTATCGATAGTTATATAATCAGAAGATTGCTTGTATGTTATGCCACGGATCTGAGAGTAGAAGTCGCGATTATTATTCCTTATTTCAAGTACTCTGGCTTTATTGGTATCTTGTATATCATATAATCTTATATCATAATCAAGATAGAGATCTGCTTCTGTATTTGGACTTAAATTAACAATTCGGATTTTTGTTAACTTTTTGTCAATCTGAGTTGCATTGTATGAATAGTCTAATAAGCTTTCAGATTCATCAATCATAAAGCAATATCGCATCAATTGATTATCTGCTGTTATAGATTTGCTCTGTTTATCTGTATTCAGTAGGGTTGATCTATTTAAAGGAATAACAGAAGTTATTACTCCATCGGCTTGGAGATTGGCTTTTGTTATGATATTTCCCAAACTTATTAATGGTTTTAAATCACTTGTACCGGCATGTAATATTTGTGCTATGGCACCCTGCTCAGCAATTGATATTTCTCTTGTGTCTTCATTAATCATTATCATTTTATCGGGCATTGCAACCATTACATAACGACTATTTGATGATAATTGAGATATGTATTGATTTAAAATCACTTGAGGTGTGGAAGTGGTTTGCACTAAGATTGGTACAGAACCTGAAAAAATAGATATCTCCTTACTAATGAATCCATTTGGTATTGATTCAAATAAGATTCTTCCACTTTCAAATGAATTATTCGATGATCTTGCCGCTGAATTGATGGATATTGATTGCTCATATCCGGTGGAGATTGCTTTTACAATACTTACATCATTAGGAATATTCGTTTGCCTTTTTTCAATTATATATAGAGATAATCCATTTGCTGAAAATATATTTGGTCCTAAAATGCATGTATAAGATCTATATGGTGATATGGCGATAGACTCATCAGCTATTACTTTACCATTTATGTCAGAAATGACAACTCTTTGATTTCCGGTGATCTGACATGCTGAAAGTATTGTGGTATCTGATCCTAATGGACGTAAAGATTGTGAAAGTACTGAACTCTGAGATCCCTGAGATAATGATGCATTTATGTTTAAGGTGGATAGATTGTACAAAGAGACACCTGCTTGCAAAGATGTAGCTGGTAAAAACTCAGCTAATTGATTACCCTGTGCATTGCTTAACTCATTTAACACCCACAATCGAGGTTGTGATGATTGCTTGTCTTTACCTATAATAATTGTATAAATGCTATCTGAAGAAAACTGTACACGTTGATTATCATATGTACCAATGATTGAATTGTCGGAAGCCCTAGCAATGGTTATTGCACTTAGTCCAGGAATAATTTGCTTATCCGGTGAAATTAAGCCGCTCATCAATGATTCGGCAATGACTTCTCCTTGTTCGCAGCCTAAATATACATTATAAGCACTGGTATCATCTATTGTATTCACAACTCTAATGATACTCTTACCTCTAACAATATCTGTTCTAAATGTAGATAGTTGCAAAATCTTTGCACTATCCACATTTGGGGATTTCATTGAAAGAAAAGTTTGAATGGTATTTCTGAAGAACGAGAGCTTTTGTCTTTGCAGAGATTTCGTTGAATATACAATCTGCCCTGATGATAGGAGTGAAAAATGTGCGCTATCGATTGTATTTACTCTTAGATCTGAAGATATTCCAAATGGAATATCAGAAAAGTCATTACAGCCATCAATTGAAAAAGTTTTTGGAATGCCATCGCCAGACATATTAACAAAGCGTATACTAACGCTACTATCCCGCATGGTTGGATCATATAAAAGTGGGTTTTCTTGCGCGCATCCACAAAAAATCAGAACTCCAATTGCAAAGATTGCAAGAAAAGAAGTTGGTAACTTGTGAGAATTAAGTCTAATCATCGTAGTTTTGAATCATATTATTCGTTAAAATACAAACTTGATGAACCAAAATGATAGAAAAGATCATAGGTATTATTGAAAGATATGACACAGTTGTCCATTATCTTAATGATCCTGAAATCCTTTCGAATAATGATCTTTATAGACAATATTCTAAAGAACTTACTCAGCTTGAACCAATAGTTACTCTTGGAAAAACATATCTTAGCTGTATTGATTCTCTTAAAGACGTTCAAGAAATCATTCAGGATACGAATGATCCTGAACTAAAGAACATGGCAATTGCTGAAAAAGAAGACCTTACATCTTCTAAAAATCAAATAGAAGATGAACTTCGTTTTTTATTGTTGCCAAAAGATCCAAATGATAAGAAGAATTGTATTATTGAGATTAGGGCAGGGACAGGAGGGGATGAAGCAGGTTTATTTGTAGGAGATTTATTGAAGATGTACACAAGATATGCTGAGAATCAAGGATATGAATTACACTTATTGGATATGAATGAAAGCGAAATTGGTGGTTTTAAGGAAGTTGTGTTCGAATTGAATGGAGATAATATTTACGGTACCATGAAGTATGAATCTGGTGTGCATAGAGTGCAAAGAGTTCCGGCTACCGAATCATCAGGAAGAGTTCATACATCTGCAGCAACTGTTGCGGTGCTACCACAGGCTGAAGACATAGACATTGAAATCAATGAAGCAGACTTAGAATTAAATTTTTCAAGAGCTGGTGGAAAGGGAGGGCAAAATGTCAATAAAGTTGAAACTGCCGTACGAATTACTCACAAACCATCAGGAATTGTTGTTCAATGTAGGGAAGAGCGTTCACAATTACAAAATAGAATGAAAGCCATGAAATTACTGAGGACCAGACTTTTTGACTACCAACATGAACAGCAAACTTCAGCTTTGTCGAAAGATCGTAAAGAACAAGTGCGTTCAGGTGATCGTTCGGAAAAAATTAGAACATACAATTATCCTCAAAATCGAGTTACCGATCATAGATTGGAAGGTGATGTAAAAAATTACCCATTAAAAGACATCATGGAGGGTAAACTCGGCGAAATTATAGATCAAATGAAACTCCAGGACAAGACAAAGCAGTTATCAGAGGGAAGATGAGACCACTGCTTACATATTCATGCTTGCTGTATATGTTGTTTTTTCTTGAAGTATATATGCAAGCTGATATACCTGATAGAAAGAGGACATCTTATGGGCTAAGTATTATGCCTGTATTGAACTATCATACTTCAGACATGTATCCCCCGAAGCCAATGTCAATTTGTTGTCCTGAATTTAGGGAAGGGTATGGTTTTGGATTAGAAATGTCAATCTTTGCAAAATATCTTATCAATTATGATCATGCAATACAAGCTAATTTCGGTTATAGGGACTTAGCCGCGACAATGTATGCAAATCAAAATACAATTCTCAATAGTCAATTGGATACTGGAGACATAAAATCAACATTTACATCAGAGTTATCAATGATTTATTTTCAGTTGATAGATGTATTTACTCTTTTTCCACGCTTTGAATGCTCATTTGGTTTCACTTTAGGGATTAATTCTGCAAAAAATTATTCATACAGAGAGGATCTTTTACAAGACACTTTGCAATTTGACAATGGAGCTAATAGTCGTAATACCTCAGAAGGTGCTTTAGCAGGCATCAATCCTAGATATTTTGGAGCAGTGCTTGGTATGTCATATTCATTTCCATTTTTTAGTAAGGCATTATTCATAAAACCATCCATGCAGGCTACTTTTGGATTACGACCTTTGCAATATGGTGCGAATTGGTATGGGAATAGTTTTACGTTTGGTCTTACCTGGGAATACAAGCCCCATGGAGAGATAGTAAAACCTGTAGAAATAGAAAGACCTGTAGAAATTGCTAATACAATCGATTCAGCAATGATTACAATTGTGAATAACCCGATTTCTTTTTACAAAGAACATATTATGCTCTATGAGTATCCGGTACTTGATGAAATACATTCATCAATCATAGAAGAGTGTAATTCAAGACCTATTATCCAAGACATACATGAAGATCATGGTTCAATGCTTTATGTTAACATACTTGACACTCTCTCTCGTAGATTGCTTGACTATCCAACTGAAATACTAAGATTACAACAGAATGAAATAAATCCTAACGATTCTATTGCGGTACGAAGATGTTTGGAATCTCATTTGATTCCGGATGATAAAATTGAGATACGTTCTAAGACTGAAAATAGATCCGGTCAGGCATCAAGTCATAAAATCCTATCAGAAAAATTACTTACCCCTTTTCTCGTGCTAAAGAAAAATACAGTGTTTACTCATACAACATTTGGATTTACATGCAATGGCCCTATGAATGATTCGCTGCAATGGGGTGTGTATGACAGTGATTCTGAGCTATTGATAAAAAAAGGTCTTGGTAAAATGAATGATACAATACAAGTTCATGATCTGCCACAGACTTTTAAAAGAGGTAAGATCCGATGTGTATATGAAAGAAAAGGAAAGCGTACACTCATACAAACAGATATTACAATTCGGGATAGCACAATTATTCAATTTGACAGCATACCTATCGAAATCGGTGTTTTGTATGCCTTTGATAGCGATTCTCTTACAAAAAGAGATGTAGAATACCTCAAAAAATGCCGAGAGCGTCTAAACGAAAAAGACAGTTTGATGATTGAAGCTTTTACAGATTTATCCGGAGATTATGAGTACAATAAGAATTTAGCTCAAAGAAGAGCGCAAGGTATAGTTCAGTACTTTTCAGGAATTCCCTGTACAATTATTCTTTCACCACTTAAAAAGCGAAATTCCGGATTGGCCGAATATCAAAAAGCATACAATAGAATAGTCACAATAACCCGAAAAATGCCATAAATAATAGAAATCTGACCTTTTTTTTATTATAATATTGTATCTTTGCAATTGTTATACAATTCTATAAGACGGTTAACTTATGTTTACACTTGCTATTGTTTTGATGATTATTCTTGGGCTTCTGCTCATCGCTGCTGTTTTGATTCAACCCGGAAAAGGTGATATGGCAACTTCCATGTCAGGATTTGGCAATCAATTAGGCACGATGTTCGGTTCTCGTCGTGCTTCTGATTTGCTGACCAAAATCACCATCATCATTGGTGCTACAATCATGGTTATTGCCTTACTTGCAAATAAGTTTCTGTTAAGTCCTGGTGATTTTACAAGAGATCCTGCAACTGTTAATGCTGCAAAACCAATTGTGCCACCTTCATCTACTCCGGTAAAAGAAGCCGCACCTGTCCAGCAAGCTGCTCCGGCAGAACAACAAACAGCACCAGCTACTCAAACAGAAGCTCAACCCAAGAAACCTTAAACATAAAAGCCGATCAAATTGATCGGCTTTTTTAATCTTGTCTTAATTCTTGAGAAATATTGGTGTTCATTGCAAGTTTTGCCGGGTAAATCCCTGCTATTGCTGAAACTCCTACCCCAAGAACGATACTTGAAACCACTACCTCCCATTGAAGACTTACGGGCATGGCCTGAACGATACTATTCGGAAGTTGTATCCAACCATATTTGTTTTGACCTAAACAAAGAATTACACCAATGATTGAACCAAGCACAGTACCGGAGATTCCAATAATTAACCCTTGAAGAACGAATGTAACTTGGATCTCCGATCTTTCGGTACCCATTGACAGAAGGGTTGCAATATCCTTACTCTTTGACTTGACAGTCATCCACATTGCAATGAGAATATTGAAAGCAGATACAAAAGTAATAAGCCCAAGAATTATAAAACTCATGTTTCTTTCAAATTCCATGGTCTTATAAAGTTCATTGTGTAAATCCTTCCAAGATTCTATTCGTAATGATTGTAAATATTTATCTGATCTCATTGCCATAATTGAGTTATCAACTTGATCCGGATCGTGAAGACGAAGATCAATAAACTGTTTCCCCGATAGTTTATTCTGTACATAATAATCATAATCACAGATCAGATATGAATTATCATATTGAACACCACTACTAATTTGAAAAATGCTATCTATTATAAGTTCAAGATGTTGTGGCATCATCAATCCAGAAATTGCCACATCTATCATTTCTGGCGTAGATAATCTAATAGTATCTCCTTTCTTTACATCTAGCTTATCAGCTAATCCTATACCGATAGCAACTTTGTTATTATTTTGATCTTTCTTGATTGTATTTTTTTTAGTTAGTAATACTCCGGCTTGCGTTTTATCATGATATGCAACAATAATCTTTGATGAAGCACTTTTTTCTATCGTTTTAATCTCATGATACTCCTTTAATCTATGAATTGTTGAATCAGCTTGAGAATTCAAAAGAGTAATTCTGACATGAGGATCAATTGTTAACAGCATATCACGCACTAATTCACGGAATCCATTAAAGATTGAAGTAACACATATTAATGCAGCCACGCCAACAATGAGGCCCAGAAATGAGAGAATATTGATGAATGAGATAAATGCCTTTTGCTTGAAAGAAAGCAGATATGTTTTAGCCAATAAAAAAGATATACGCATTTAGAGTGTACGAAGTTTTGTAGGATATTGCTTTGAAGTATGTAATTCTTTTAAGAGACTGTGTTGAATGTTTAATGGATGAGTTGTGGATGAATTTCTTACATAAGTTCCATCGTTAAGTAAAATCCAAGATGTCTCTGTATCCATAAGATAACCGGAAAGAATATGTTCAAGAATTGCAAAAGATCTTTTGTCTAATATTGGGTACATAATTTCGACACGATTATTGAAATTACGTGGCATCCAATCTGCTGAAGAAAGAAACATTTTTGGCTCACCGGCATTCTCAAAATAGAATATTCTGCTATGTTCAAGAAAACGTCCAATTACACTTCGCACTCGAATATTCTGACTTATACTTGGTACATTTGGTATAAGACAGCACATACCTCGAACGATCAAATCAATTGATACACCATTTTGCGAAGCTTTATATAATGCATCTATGATGTCTCTATCTACTAAAGCATTCATTTTAGCTATGATCTTTGCTGGTTTCCCTTGGGCAGCTTGAATGGTTTCTTTTGCAATTAGGTCTATGATGTTTAATCTCAAATCATCGGGTGCAACCGAAAATCTATCCCAATGTTCATGATGAGAATACCCGGTAAGCATGTTAAAGAGATGAATTGCATCATTCACAAAATCTTCTCTGCATGTGAAATAACCAATATCAGTGTATAATCGTGAAGTTGTGACATTATAATTGCCGGTATTTAAATGAAGATATGTTCGAATCTTATGTTCTTTTCGAACTACCATGGCAATTTTGCAATGTATTTTGAGTCCTAAGACACCATATACAACGTGTACACCTACATTTTCTAGTTCTTTAGCCCAGATAATGTTGTTTTCTTCATCAAATCTTGCTCTTAGTTCCACAAATGCCGTTACCTGCTTGCCGTTCTGTGCAGCTTTTTTCAAAGCAGCAATTACAGGAGAAGAACCACCCGCACGATATAATGTAATTTTGATTGCAAGTACATCCGGATCATCAGCTGATGCTTGTAAAAAACGTACAACACTGGATGTAAAGGAATCAAAGGGATGATGAACAAGAATATCCTTTCTTTTAATATTCTCAAATATTTCAGATGAGGTCCCCAAGAACTCAGGAAATTGTCTCGATAGAAATGGTGTATCCTTCAATTGAGGTTTGTCTAGTTTGTACAAAGTGTAAAAGTCACTCATATTGAGAGGTATTTGAGTGAGATACACATCATCATTTGAGATATCCAAGGCATGTGCTAACATTTTTACCACATCGGGTGATGTTGATGCCTCCACTTCAAGTCTAACAGCATCAGTCCCCCAACGGCGATGTCTTACTTGCTCTGCTATCTCACTCATGAGATCTTCTGCTTCATCATATGCGATATCTAAATCTGCATCACGAGTGACCCTAAAACAATGTGACTCTTGAACAGTATATCCGGGGAATAGAATATCTGCATGTTCTTGTATGATCTTCTCAAGTAATACAAATGACTGATGATTGGGATGAATATTTATAGGTACCAGTCTTTGTAATATTGGAGGTAATTGTAATACTGCAACTTTAGAATGATTCTTTTTGTGATCGCTTAGTAGAAAAACAATATTGAGAGATCTATTCAGTAGTCTTGGGAAAGGATGTCCGGGGTCAATTGCTAGAGGTGTAAGAACCGGCAAAATATCTGTGACAAATAATCCTTTTAAATATGCAGCATGTCCTTCATTCAGATCATTGAGGTCAATGAGTTTTACTCCTAATTTAGCGAGAGATGGAACTATTTCAGAATTGAATAAGGCTTCATGTGTTCCAATAAGGGGTAGGAGTTGATTACGAATTTCATGTAATTGTTGAGTAGCTGTTAAGCCATCAGCTGACAACTCATTGCTATTCTGTAGATACTGTTCTTTTAAACCACTAATCCTAATCATGAAAAATTCATCAAGATTTGTGGTAAAGATTATGAGAAACTTCAAGCGCTCCAGCAATGGATGTCGATCACTTTGTGCTTCGTTAAGCACTCTCTTGTTAAATTCTATCCATGCCAATTCTCGATTGAAATAGTGATATTGTGGGGTAATTACTTTTGTATCCAAAGTTGAAATCTCGCTTTTTTGGTTTTTTTTACAAAATATCAATTAGAGAGCTTGCTTACAAATCAATTTCTCATAAAAAGAGGCGTCGAATAAAACAGCATCTCATTTCCATATATATCCTTTATGGTATGTACTAAAATCAGTAGTTGATCTTTATACATTGGATCAAATGGTATTTCTAGTGTTGTTTCAGTAGCTATGAGTACATTCTTAACACTATTCTTCATAAATATACCTGATACACTAAAAATATCGCATGAATATATTCCTATCAAGAATGGTTGTTGTATCATAAGAGATCTGCATGATGCTCTGTTATTTGGACATATTGCGGTGATGTTCATTGTATTATGTTTCATTTCCCTGATAGGACTATTCTCCCTTCCAGGTGAGCCACCGGTTTTGTCGGTAGAAGGGTGCCAGAGCTGTATAGTTGAGTCAATATATTCTAATGAATGGGTATTCACATAATCAGCATGTGTTTCAATAATTGCTTTATACTCTATACTATCAATGATTGCATTATTAATATCGATTATTCTAATAATTCCACCATTGTCATTTATCGATAATGTTTTATCTACTATAAGTTTAGTCACTCTTTCATCAATCTGAATAGAATCATTTGACAGTACAATGTATCTTCTATTTAACGAATCATTTATGATGATACTTTTACTATTAATTTCAAGTATATGAGTTGGAAAACTGTCTTGATTTTTTGTAATGAGTAATTCTACATATTCAGGATATTTATTCTTTATTACTTGTATTTCATTTATTCGAAAAGACTTAAAAGGGAGGGAGCGATAAATATCATATATTCTTGAATCATTATATCTTCTTGGATCATTGTCTGCTTGTTTAAGTATTATTTCTATAGAGTCATAACCATGTATAATTCCAAGTTCATCCATTGAGCATTCTATGTACTTCTTTTCAAATGGAAGCAATGAATCAATAATAAATACTCCTTCACCAAGTTTTGAAATTAACCGCATATCGATATTCATGATTGTTTGATAACCATAATTCTGAATCACTACCAAGACGCTATCTCGATATTCAGCTACTTTCAGGATTTGTATATCATAGTTCAAAGGTGTACATGAATTCACGAATCCGCAAGTATTTCCCCGTGGATCAGCACTAATACTCAATGTATCATGTGAATAAAGCATATTCCTTTCCAGACTCTTTCCTCTATCTTTCTTTAAGAATGAATAATATAATGAGTCAAGAATAGTCCCCTTCGATGAAAGAATAACCCTATCAGTTGTATTATTTAAAACAGGTAAAGTAGTCTGTTTAAAGGTGCAGTGATTATTCAGTAATATATTTTGTTTCAATGAAGCTGTATCCTTTGTCAAGATTACATATTCATTTGATTTTATTTTTAATTCACCAATATATTGTCTTGTTGTATTATCATTGATGATTACATCATAAAGATGTAATTCGACAGAATCACGATTATACAATTCAATCCATTCAGGAATGCCCGGAAGTGGATATGGTGAGATTTCATTGATGATCTGACTATTGCATTGGATGCATGATATAAAGAAAATTAATATTGACATAAAAAAAGCTACCTCCAAAGATGGGGTAGCTTTAGAATAGAATACTTTGTTACTTATTTGAATGCTTGAATTCCGGTAATATCTGCTCCCAGAATCAGCGTATGGATGTCATGAGTACCTTCATATGTCCGAACGGATTCAAGATTAGCTGAATGCCTCATGATTGGATATTCATCCAGAATACCATTTGCACCGTGAATATCTCGAGCAATTCTGGCACATTGGATGGCGATGTCTACATTGTTTCGCTTTGCAAGTGAAACCTGATTGGGATTCATTTTTCCTGAATCTTTTAGATGACCAAGTTGCATGCAAATGAGCTGTCCTTTCGTGATTTCATTGAGCATCCAAACCAACTTTTCTTGTACCAATTGAAAACCGGCAATTGGCTTGTCAAATTGAATACGACTTTTTGCATAGTCCAAAGCAGATTGATATGTACCAATGGCACTTCCAATTGCACCCCAAGCAATACCATAGCGAGCTTGGGTTAGACAACTTAGCGGACCTTTTAGGCCTTTAACATCCAATTTGTTTTCTTTTGGAATCTCTACATCTTGAAATATAAGTTCACTAGTAACGGAAGCTCGCAAAGAATGTTTGCCTTTCATTTCAGGAGCTGAAAATCCCTTCATGCCTTTCTCAACAATGAATCCATGGACTTCGCCATCATATTTAGCCCAAACGACAGCGACATCTGCCAATGAACCATTTGTGATCCACATTTTTGCACCATTTAGCAAATATCCACCATCAATGTCTTTTGCATTTGTTATCATGCCAGAAGGATTTGAACCAAAATCTGGCTCTGTTAATCCAAAACAACCTATTGCAGAACCTGATGCGAGACGAGGTAGCCATTTCTTGCGTATTTCCTCAGACCCGTAGGTATATATAGGAAACATTACAAGAGAACTCTGAACAGAAGCGAATGAACGGATGCCTGAATCCCCACGCTCCAATTCTTGCATCGCAAGACCATAACTCACATAATTAGCTCCGGCACAACCATATTCTTGTGGCAAAGTAATTCCAAACAATCCTAAATCAGCCATTTTACCAACCAAATCCATAGGGAAGGTACCAGCTTGATAGTGATGCTCAATGATTGGAAGAACTTCATTGTCAACAAAGTCGGCAACAGACTCTCTTACCAATTTCTCCTCAGGAGACAATTGCTCGTAAACATTATAATAATCAACGGGTTGGAATGCCATAAGTGAACCTTTTGTTGTGATTGACGGCGATATTGCGAATAATCAGCTGCAAAATTACGAATTTACGATAGTCAATAAAACTCAATTAACCCTGAAAGTTCCTTGATTTCCGTAAAAAACAAACATATACCGTTTTTTTCAGTGATTGTGACGGCATTTAATCGAGCGCATGTGATAGAACGTGCACTTGATTCATTATGCTCTCAGCATGAAAGAGACTGGGAGTGCATCATCGTCGATGATGGTTCAACTGATAATATTGCTTCAATCACTTCTCCGTATATCATGAGGGACGATAGATTTCGATTTCTTCAGCATAGTCATCGAGGGCAAGCGATGACCAAAAATGCCGGAATCCTTGCAGCTTCCGGTTTATTCATCACATTTTTGGATTCTGATGATGAATATACCGAGGATCATTTATCAATGAGAAAAGCGATGCTTGAAGAATATCCTCATTTGGATTTATTGCATGGTGGAGTGACAATCATTGGGGATCCTTTTGTTCCAGACATGCATGATCCATCGAAAAAAATACATCTTCATGATTGCATCATTGGAGGAACATTTTTTTTCAAGCACACATCATTAAGACAATTGGGAGGATTTCCTCATATACAATATGGTGATGATACGGCTCTGTATTCATTAGCGGAAGAATCAGGTTTTTCTATCGCAAAGACTGATTATGCAAGTTATGTTTATCATCGCGACTTACCAGATTCTTTATGCAATGCTTTAAAGGATAACAAATGAGAGAATCAAAAGTCAAGAAAAAAGAACGAATTGATAGAATCATTCAATTGCTAAAAAAGAAATATCCTCATGCAGAATGCGCTTTGCATCATTCAACTCCATATCAATTGTTGATTGCCACTATTCTTTCTGCACAATGCACGGATGCAAGAGTCAATATGGTTACACCATCATTATTTGCTGCATATCCGGATGCCCAATCAATGTCTTTGGCACCGTTGGATCACATTGAAGAATTAATACATTCAACTGGATATTACAAAGCAAAAGCAAAAAATATAATATCATGTTCGGAACAGATTATCTCGAGATTCGAAGGAGAATTACCATTAACAATAGAAGAATTAACAACTTTGCCGGGAGTGGGTAGAAAAACCGCTAATGTACTCCTTGGAAATGCTTTTGGAATCAATGCAGGCATTACAGTCGATACACATGTAACCCGGATTATGAATATGTTAAAGTTTGTTAATACGACTGATGCAGTCAAGATTGAGATGAGTCTACTTCCACTTGTAGCTCAAGAAGATTGGACTGTTTTTACGCATCTTGTCATTGAGCATGGAAGGGAAGTATGCATCGCAAGAAGACCCAAATGCAATGATTGCATTATTGCTAAATATTGTCCATCAAACACTTCAGCTTGACTGAAGTTGTTCCCATTGTTCCATTAGATTATCAATATCTTTTTGCAAAGATGATCTTTGAACAGTTAATTCTTCAATCTTAGTGGGTTGGGAATAGTTTGCTTCATCAGATAATGCATTGTCAATAGACAATATTGTTTGCTCTATTTTAGAAATCGAAGTTTCAATTTCATCAATCCGTTTCAAACGTTTCCTTTCTTCTCTTTCAATCAGCTTTTTCTCTTCTCTTGATGCTTTTGAAATTGGATGTGAACTTTGATCAATCGAGTTTTGAGACTTTTGCACCAATTCATCTATTGAATCAACTGAATATTTTGATAGGAATTCATGAATTTGAAGTGGGTAATGCTTTACTTTCTTTTGGGAAAAGTGATAGATATTGTCCACGAGACCATCTAAAAAATCACGGTCATGAGAAACGACTATCAATGCTCCATTGTACTTCATCAAGGCAGATTTTAGGATATCTTTGGCAGACATATCCAAATGATTGGTAGGTTCATCCAATATCAGTACATGTGATTCATGAAGTAAAAGCATTGCCAATGCCAATCGAGCTCTTTCACCGCCGGATAATACACGCACCTTTTTATCTACAGAATCTCCACTGAATAAAAACGCACCCAGTATAGACCGAATTCTTGTCCTTATATCTCCAACAGCCACTTGGTCAAGTGTTTCAAAGACCGTTTTTGTTGGATCCAATGAATCTGCATGATGTTGAGCATAATATCCGATTTTCAATCCTTCTGAAATGACGAGATTTCCTTCATACGATTCAATCCCGGCAAGAATTCTTGACAGAGTACTTTTGCCTTCCCCATTTCTACCTATAAATGCACATTTCTGCTCTCTTTCTATATCAAAAGTTATTCCTTGAAGAATGACTCTTTCGTCATATTTCTTTGTCAATTCATTCGAATGAAAAAGTAGTCTTGGTGCTCTTGGAGATGGAGGAAAAGAAAATGCTATTGACTTTTCTTTATAATCATCTAGAACAATCCGTTCCTTTGCATCCAATTGCTTTATTCGCGATTGCACTCTTGATGCAAGATTAGCTTTTGAACGAAATCGATCAATAAATTCTTGTGTTTTTTCAATTTCTTTTTGTTGAGATTGATATGCTTTGAGATTATGTTCTTCTCGTATCAACCTTTCTTGAACATATGCAGAATAAGCACACGGATAATCTTCGATCTTTGCATTTCTTATTTCGATTGTTCTATTTGTAACAGTATCAAGAAACACTTTATCATGAGATACAAGAATTACAGCACCTTCATAGACGGCAAGATATGTCTCTAACCAACGGATAGAATCAATATCCAAATGATTCGTTGGTTCATCAAGCAATAATGTATCAGGATTTCGTAAGAGCAACTTGGCAAGTTCGAGGCGCATTTGCCAACCGCCAGATAATTCACTTGCAGGTGAGTGCATGGTTGAATGAGTGAACCCCAATCCTAGAAGAATCTTTTCAATTCGAGCTTCGAGAGTATTACCACCACTCAATTCCAATTGATGATACAGATTTGCCAATTGTTCACATAGCTCGATATATTCTTGGGATTCATAATCTATTGATGCATTGATCTTTTTTTGAACATTATCGATATCTGATTCAATGTGGATAACAGAATCAAAAGCTATGCGACATTCTTCTTTTACACTTCCAGAGTACTTAACATCCAATTGTTGTTTTAAAAATCCGATTGAATGTTGTTTTGAAGTAATGATTGATCCGGTTTCAGGAATGATGTCTCCATTGAGAATCTGTAGCAGAGTAGATTTACCTGCACCATTTTTTCCTACGAGACCAATCTTATCTCGGTCACCAACAGAAAATGAAATGGCATCAAAGAGGGGAATTCCATTAAATTGCATTGTGCATTGAGATACTGCGATCATTCTATATTCCGGCTAACAACATGAGTGTGTATCATTACTTTATTACAAATCAAGGCGATCTTCTTCATGAGCAAATTGTGATAGAAGATCAATCACTTATTGAAATGATTTACAAAAATATGGAGATTAACCGCACACTCCACTATGCAGATGCCAAATACTATGCGAAGTTTGGTAATGAGGAGATATATCTTTTTGTTCAGGATACTCCAATCGTATTTAAGAGTATGAAAGACAATACATTGTATATGACAGAACATATCAGCATGCCTTTTTCGCCTAATGATCTTCGTTTTTCAGAGGATGGATATCTGTATCATCGAGCACCAATTGGTCAATGGGCACGATTACATACGCATGTAATGATGCAATTATCCAATCATATTGAAAAATGGGGCAGATTCTACTTGTACAGGGATGAGCATTTTCAAAGAGTCATTGAACCATTACACAAAAGTGAAATTGTGTTTCTTCATCCAAAGCAAGATAATCATTGCTTTGGTTGTGGGCTACAAAATGAATATGGTTTACGCATGACATTCGTGTTTAGCCCTAATAACAATACAGTCGAAACATGGTTAAGACCACCTGATTTCATGATGGGATCACTAAATGTGATGCATGGTGGGATGATAGGATTTCTCTTTGATGAAACAATGAGTAAAGTATTGACGGGATTGGGCATTAAAGCTCCAACAGGAACGCTTTCCGTGCGTTTTCATAAGCCAACTTTCATGAATCAAGAATTGTATATCACGGCTTCTCTGGTTTCGGAACAGGGTAGGAAATTACAATTGAAGTCACACATCATTGATCAAAACAATGAAATTACCGCAAGCGGAACAGCATTATTCATAAGAATGAAAGCTCCTATTGCATAAGAGAATAGGCAATTCCATATCGAAGACCCTTTTTGCTCACTATGCATTCTTTTGCATTGACATATTGCAGTATTTCTTGAAGAATAAGCGCACCTGCCGGGAGAATATCAGCTCTTTGTGGATGGACACCCGGGATATTCAAAATATCTTCAAGTGTAGATTGTATTATCAATTCAGTTAAGCGTTGAATTGTTTCGATAGTGAGAATATGTCCATGAATCACTGGATCAGATAAATCCGAAATGACAAGATCCATTGCAGCAAGAGTTGTGGGTGTTCCTGCAGTGGCAATGATTGGGTTTTGATTGGTGATTTGTAATGCTGATATGTGTTCATGAATGTATTTTTTTGCTAAATCTATTTTATCGGGCAATATCGGAAGGGAATTCATAAACATGTCGTGAAGTCTCACTGCTCCAATATCAATGCTTTGGGCGATGCAATCATCTCCATTCCCAATGATACATTCAGTGCTACCACCTCCAATATCAAGAATTACGGGAGAAGAATATTGTTCTTTACTACCGAGAAATGTAAAAAGTGCTTCATCTGTACCTGAAATGCATTCAATCGGATATTGAAGAATTGACTCCAATTCATTCAACACTTCAAATCTATTGTTTGCATCACGCATTGCACTGGTTGCCACAGCTTTAACTTCAATTGCATCATATTGACTGAGGATTGCATGATATTCCCGCAAAATCGATACAGCACGTTCAATTGCATTCCTTGAAATTATCCCATGCTCATGAACACCTTCCCCAAGTCGAGCGATTCTGTGAATATCTTGTTCTACTTGAAAAACTCCGGAATGATCTTTTGACAAAATCAACAAAAGCAAAGTATTTGTCCCAATATCTATACCGGCATAGTATCTTTTCATAATGCTTTCATCGTTATAGCCACCCAATCACCTTCTTGATTGGTGTATACATGTTGGAAACCTGCATTGATTCCCACTTGAATTATCTCATCAGCATCCAAAGCCAGAATTCCAGATAAAATAAGCATACCCTTTGATAGCTTCAGGGAATTATGGAATTTATGAAAATTGGGAATGATGAGATTTCTATACATATTCGCTGCAATACCGTCAACTTCTTTGAGTTCAACCGTGAATATATCTGCCTGTTCTACATTGATAGTATCAACTTGATTTATTGTGCAATTATCAATAGTATTCTGAACACTCCATTCATCATTGTCGAAGGCATAGATACTATCAGCTCCAAGTTTTTTGGTCAATATTGCAAGTACGCCCGATCCACATCCTGCATCAATCCACGAACTGTTTGGTTTTACCCATTTCTGCAATTCTCTACAGACCATTCTTGTAGTTGGGTGATAACCGGTACCGAATGCCATTTGAGGATTGATGATAATGGTAAGAGGATGATGGACTTCATCTTTTTTCCATTCGGGGGTAATGGCAATCATATCATTGACAAATATTGGATCGAGTGAATCCTCCCATTCTTTATTCCAATTCTGTTGTTGAATTGTTTCAGTTCCCACGATTGAAAAGGGTATTTGCATTGATTTGCCAATATCATTCAAATGCTCTTGGATATCATCCGGACAAGAATGTTCTTCAAAATGAATAGTCATCGTATCATGTGATTGTTCTATTCCGGAAAAATTCACATCCGAAATGAATCCAATGAACATATCCTGATGTTCTTCCGGTATTGAGCAAATGATTGATACATACTGTTGAGAATTCATGTCAATACACAGAATCGGATGTTGTGAATAAGAAATCCAATAGCACATTTCCAACATCAGCCATCGTCTGCATTGATAAATTATCAATCACATCATTTGAAGTGTGCCAGTATTTTCGACGAGGATTTGTACTAATATTTCCGACAAGATTAACATCAATGATATTGATGGTTCTGATGCCTTGTTCATTGAGCATTACATGATCATCGCTCACTGAATTTCCTGTTTCATGTAGGAAATATGGGGAATTACGTTTTTTCGCTACTGACCATACTTTGTCAACCAATACAGAATGTGCTTCCTGAGAAAGAGGTTCATATCTAAATTCAGCTTGTTTATCTCCAATCAAATCAAGTAATATTCCATAGCGAGGTTTTGGCAATGGATAATTTCTCGATGCATATCGTGATCCTTGAAAAAAACCATCAAGGTCTCCTGATAAACCAAGATCTTCGCCATCAAACAATATGATATCAATTCCAATGTCAGGTCTTTTCATTGCCAATGCTCTTGCCATTTCCATCAAAACAGCAACACCGCTAGCACCATCATTTGCACCAAGAATTGGCACAGTTCTTTTTGTTGCGGACTCATCTTCATCGGCAAATGGTCGCGTATCCCAATGAGCACACAATAAAACGCGATCTGATTTTTCTGGGGAGAATGAAGCTACAATATTTGACATATCATAGGACTTCCCATAAACCATGCTTGTAAATGATTGTAAAAATGCTGTATCAGCTCTTTGCTTGAAGAACTCATATAAAAACATCTTGCAATCCGAATGCCCTTTTGAACCCGGATTTCTTGGTCCAAAGGCCAATTGTGCTTTAACATAGGAAAGAATGGAATCTTCATTCATCAAAGGTCCATCAAAAGACTTTATGGATACATTCTCCTGATTTTGTATCTCTTGTTTGGAGCCCTCACAACCAATAAGTAAAAAAACGATCATGAAAGGGAGAAATGAAGCAAATGATGTGGTTTTCTTCATAGTTATTACGTAATTTTAGCCATAAACAAACATAAATTACCAAATTCTTCTTCTTTATGAGTCCATTCGATGAAAAACTGCGTTTAATCGAATTGATAGTGTTCGATGTCGACGGCACCATGACTGATGGAGGTACGTTTTATTCAGATCAAGGTGTTGCATTAAAGCGATTCGACATAAGAGATGGAATGGGTATAGTTTTGCTTCATAAAGCCGGACTCCGAACTGCCATCATTACGAGTGAGCAAACTCAATTAGTGCAGAAAAGAGCCGAGACTCTTAAAATTGATATAATTATTCAAGGCTCTCGCAACAAATTAGCCTCATTGTCGTCACTAAGAGATCAATTGCAAATACCTATGCAACACATTGCATATATTGGTGATGATGTAAATGATGCACAATGTTTGCAAGCTGTTGGTTTTTCCATGGCACCAGCTGATGCACATGCCTTGATTCGTAATACCGTTCATTATGTAAGCCAATATCCAGGAGGTCATGGGGCGGTTCGTGAACTATGTGACTTGATTTTGGAATCAAAGAATATGTCAATAACATTACCAGAAGATTGGTAATTATTTGAGAGGTTACAATGAAAGAAGATAGTGAAGTCGTTAATTCCTATGCAAAAGGATTTCTTTTGGGAGCACTTGTTGGTGGAGCCGTTGGAGCAATCACGGCTTTACTCTTTGCTCCAAAACCTGGAAAGGAATTGCGAGATGAGATTTCCTATAGATCTAAAGATTTATTGGAAAAAGGGCAAAACATGTTTACCGGTCAGGAAACACCAAACTCTGATTTGCCAAATACCGGAAAAACGCAAGCTGATGCAGTCGTAAGATCTGCACGCGAAAAAGCTGATGATTTATTGCAAAATGCAGAACAAATGCTTCGTGATGCAAAGAGCAAAGCACAACAATCATCTAGTACATTCTCGGAAGGCATTCATAGATTTAAGGATGCAGCTTCTGCAGGAGTAGATGCATTCAAGCAAGAGATGAGCAATATTCCTCCACATACAAAAAGCTGATAAACATGGAACAGACAATCGGGATATTGAATGCATTAACTTTGATTGGACTTATTGTTCTAACCATTGTATTTGTATTGTTTTTATTAAAAGCAAAAACAGCATTGGAAGAACTGATGAAAACAATGAAGACAATGTCTCAAACGCTTGACCGAATTGAAAAGGACTCAAAACCTGTCTTTGTTCAACTAGAAACAACACTTCAAGATACTTCAAGTACAATGAAATCCGTTCAAAGGCAAATGTCAACTGTTGAGTCAGCTCTTGAAAGCATAAAGCAAATAGCAGACAGAGTCAATGATCTTGAAGCAAGACTTCAGGCGAAAATTGAAAAGCCGGTAATGCAAGCAGCAGGATTTGTTTCAGGAATAACGAATGCCATTGAATCATTTATGGCAGAATTCAAGAAGTAAAGTATACATACTACAGCATACCCCCTCCATGACAAATGCAGGGGGTTTTTTCTATTGATATCATGAAAAAACATCCTGTACTTTCATATTTAGTCAAACACAAACAAATCAAAGAACTCATTGATTTGTTCTCAAAGCATGATTTTTCAAAGCAATTCCTTCTTGAAGATACGACGTCTTCTTTAAAGAGTGCATTAACTACTTTGTTATGGGAGCAATCATCATCTTCATTTGTCATTATAACTTCACATGCTGAACAAGCATCTGAATTATATTTTGATTTATCATCAATGATTGACGAACAGTCATTGTATCTCTTAGCCCTTCCTGAGCATCACATTCACTTGCTGCATGAGGATATTGATCCGGAAATCCTTAAAACAGTTGATACATTACTTGGTTTTACCAGAAATCCGAAGGGAATTTTGATTCTCCCCAAAGATTTATTAAATCTCTCATTTCCGCCCCCGTCATCATTAAAACAGAACAGCATATCAATTCAAAGAGGGCAATCTGTACCCTTTAAGAATTTTACGAATTCACTCATGCTGCATGGATTTGAAAGAAAAGACTATGTTTCTCAACAAGGTGAAATATCCATAAGAGGTGGTATTGTAGATATTTTCCCAATGGGTCATGATTTACCAATAAGAATTGAATTCTGGGGCGATGAAATTGAGTCTATACGAGAGTATGATCCTCAATCACAAAGAAGCATCAAAGAATTAGATTCCTATGACTTCATTGGAGTACTCTATCATGAAAAGAATGAAGAATTCACTTCATCATTGTTTGATCATGTTTCAAATGATTCATATATGGTTTTTGATTCCGA